>CAXUMU010000228.1:0-5552 GCA_964252145.1 uncultured Sphingomonadaceae bacterium | reverse complement strand
CATGCGCAGCGCGACACGCTGATCGGCGCAGGGCGCGGCCTGGGCATCGATACCGAATCGATCTACCTGATCTGCACCTCGCCGTCATCGCATACGACGCTCAGCACATTGTTCAGCAGCCTTGCGCTCGGCGCGACGGTCGTGCTGCTGGAGCGGTTCGACGAGGGCGATTTTCTCCGTCAGTGCGCGGCCCATCATGTCACGCACGCCACGCTGGTTCCCATCCAGTATCGGCGTGTGCTCGACCATCGCGACTTCGACGCGACGGACCTGTCGGCCTTCCGCACGAAGCTGTCGTCGGGATCGATGCTGGCCGCCGGAATCAAACGTGAGTTGCTGTCGCGCTGGCCGGGGCGCCTCGTCGAAATCTACGGCATGACGGAGGGTGGCCCAACGTGCGTGCTCGACGCGACCGCGCGGCCCGACAAGCTGCACACCGTGGGCTTGCCCGCCCCCGGATGCGACATCCGGATCATCGACGAGAACGGAAACGAACTGCCGGTGGGCGCCGTCGGCGAGATCGTCGGGCGCAGCGCGATCAATACCGACGGTTACCTCAACCGGGACGACGCCACCGCGGCGGCGTCCTGGACGTCGGCTGCGGGCCACCGCTACCATCGATCTGGCGATCTCGGCTGTTTCGACGCCGAAGGCTTCGTCGAAATACGCGGCCGCAAAAAGGACATGATACTGTCGGGCGCGCTAAACATCTATCCGGCCGATATTGAAGCCGTGATCGAGCGCCATCCCGCCGTCGCCGAAGCGGCCGTCGTTGCGGTCCCAAGCGAGCGATGGGGCGAAAGCCCTCATGCGTTCGCCGTTCTTGGCGATCGATCGTCGATCGAGGCCAAGGCGCTGCTCGAATGGGTGAACGCCAACGTCAATCGAACACAGCGCTTGTCCGGGCTCGACATCGTCGACGCCCTGCCGCGCAACGATATGGGCAAGGTCGTCAAGGCCGATCTGCGGCGCCCCTTTTGGCCAGAGGTTGCATGACGGCAGCGCCGTTTGCCTCGCTAAAGCGGCAACCCCCGGACACGCTGCTGTGCTGATCTCGTTATATCGCGATGCCCCACGCGCCGATAAAATCGATCTCGGCATCGGCGTGTTCAAGAACGCGGCCGGCGAAACTCCGGTCTTCGCTGCCGTGAAGGAAGCCGAGAGCGGCTGCTCCGCGACCAATCGACCAAGGCGTATATTGGACCCGAAGGCGACTAGGCCCTTGTTGAGCAGATCGGGAGAATGGTGTTCGGGCAGATGCTGCGAGCTTCGCCGGCTTGCAGACACCAGGCGGTACTGGAGCGTTGCGCCTTGGCTTCGATTTGCTTGCGCTCGCCGATCCGAGACCGATGGCGTGGCTTGGCGAGGCGACCTGGGCCAATCATTCGCCGGTCGTCGCGGCCACGGACTTTCAACGGGAAGCTATACGTGGGTCGCTCGAGGAGCGGGTAAAGGGGACATCGGCGCTTTAATGACCACCGCCGAGCAGGCGAAGCACGGGGACGTTTTTACTGCATGACGCCTGTCATGACCCTACGGGATGCGATCTTGCTCCCGATGATTGGCGCGCGCTTGCCGAGATAATGTCGAAACGCGCCCTCGTCCCGTTCGTCGACTGAGCTTACCACGGATTGGGCATGGTCTCGACGCCGACGCCGAGGGCTTCGCATCTTGACCCGGACCTGCCCGAGTTTGATCGTCGCTTACTCTTGCGACAAGCGACCGAGAAGCGGGCGCGCGGTGATGCGCTGGCCGCTCCGCCTCGTCGACCATTGCCACCGCATAGTCCGCGAGCGAGATGCGGCTCTTACCGGCCTCGTCGGTCATGAAGCGGTCGCCGCCCACCCGATAGCGGCCGGTGCGTTCGCCGGGCTGTAGGCTTGCCGCCGGGGCTGACGAACACCCAGTCGAGCTCCCGTTCGCTACGCAGCTGGTCGAGGAAGGTGGCCGTACGCAGCGCGCGGCGGCGGCCCGCCCGGTCGCGGCGACCGCATCAACCATCGGCGCGGCGGCGTAGCACCACCCGCACAGCGGATCGTAAATGTAGTTCAATGTGGTGGTGTCAGGCATCGGCATCTCTTCCGCGCATGCCCCGACCGGACTCCCGGAAGGGAGGCTCGCCTCGTCAGGTCCAAGCCAGTCACTTCACGATCACACGATTAGACGTGCAGTCCGGCATTCTTTTTAGCAGGGCTTCAAAATGGATGATCTTCGACAATATGCGGTGTTCGCCGCCACGGCCTTTGCCGGGTCGATGAGCGCGGCCGCCAAGCGACTCGGCATGACGCCGTCCGCCGTCAGCCAGACTATTCGATCCCTGGAGGCCCGCACCGGCGTGGTGCTGCTCCATCGTTCCACCCGCCGGCTGTCCCTGACCGATACAGGCGAGCGTTGTCTGCCGCATTGCCTACGGATGGTAGAGGCGGCGGAGGCGGCGACAGCCTCGCTCGAGCAGGCGCGGGACGCGCCCGTCGGCGAGCTTCGCATCGCCGCGCCCATCGGTTTCGCGGCCCACCTGTCTCCCGCGCTTGCACCAGTGCTCGCCGAGTGCCGAACCTGCGGCTGCGGCTGATTGCCGATGACCGCTTGGTCGATCTCGTCGAAGCGCGGGTCGACATCGCCATTCGCGTCGGAAACCTACCCGACACGAGTTGGATAAGGCGAAAACTCTGTGACCTCGATCGCATCCTATGCGCCTCCCCGGCGTACCTCGAACGGCAGGGCGCTCCCGCATCTCCGGCGGATCTCCCGGAATATAGTTGGCTGACGATGGCTATCGCCGGACCCAGCGCCGAGATGGGCGCTTGGCGAAGGCGTCCCGAAGGCCGAGACGCTGATGCTGGACCTGATCGGTGCTGGCGATACACGCAACCTGCAGCAGGTGCCGGTGCGCATCATCACGACGACACAGGTCGCGCTCCTGCAACTGTGTGAGGAAGGGCTCGGGCTGGCTCCGCTGTTTTACCCCGATGCAAGACCCGCGCCCGAGCGAGGGGCACTGGTCCGCGTCCTGCCGAACTGGCGCCTGCCATCGGCGCCGATCACGCTGGTCACGCCCAAGCCAGAGGGCGACGCAGCCAAAATCAGAGTCGCAGTCGCTGCGCTCAGCCGGTATTTTTCCCGTTTGACCAAGGCCTTTTAGGTTCGTCTGAGATCCACCGAAAGGTGCGCGTGACACACCACGGCTTCAAGCTGCACGCGGGAGACGGACAGTACGCACCGGTGCCGGGGATAGCCGGCGAGCGCCGCGGGCGATCCGGCGCAATAATCGACGTCATTCAGCGCCGCTTGATCTGCTGATCAGCTCAAGCAGATTGCCTTCGGGATCCGTAAGGTAGGCGAAGGTGATGCCGGGAGCCGGTGACGGACTCGGCGGGATGTGCGTTGTCGCCCCGACCGCCACCAAATGGTCGTGGGTTGCGGCTACGTCCGTTACCGAGAAGCAGATGTGTCCAAGCCCCAGGACGTCGTGCTGGCGGTCCGGATCACCGGGGATCGGGCGTTCTGCGACCCCTTGGCGCTTGAAGAGCTCTATCCCCCAACCATCCGGGTGGCGCAGCAGCGCATAAGTGAAATTATACTGGTCGAGGGTGGCCCGCTGATCGACGGCAAGGCCGAATGCTTTCTGGTAGAACTCGATCTGAGCACCGAAGTCCGACACGTCGATGCCCGCGTGGTCGAGGCGCGCCGACCGGTAAGGAGCATCACGCATTTCGGCCGATGCGGCAACTTCGCTTGTCGAACCGGCGACAGTGTTCATGCCCTCCTCCGTTTCGCTGACTACCATCACGCTTTCGAAGCTGGGCCAGGCTTGACATCGCCGGCGCTTCAGCACTCCCTACCACAAGGTTCGAAAGCCCGACTAGGTGATTCGAAAGTCAAACCATATCGCCGGTCGCGGCCCATTGGTCCGGAGCTCGTTGATGGGATCAAGGCTTTCCAAGACGACGTGGGTCGATTCGACGGATTCGTCGGCATGCGCCTGCGCGTGAACGACGCCGGCCTGCGCTGCCTGGCCATGCCGCGGGATCATGGTGCGCGTCAGCCCGAGCCAGTTCGCATCCGCGTCAGCATTCAGCCGCAGCGCGATGAAAGCCCTGCACGATGGTCAGCGAGCGACTTGCCTCGGTCGAGGCCGGGCGCGACGGTCGCAGAGATGATCTGGAGAACCATGCGGACTCAATGACGGACTGAAAGGGGAGAGCAACATGATCGAGACGCGTCGAGAAGTTCTTGCCGGACTGGCTGTCACCGCGCTGGTGCCGCACAAGGTGCTCGCGGCGGCGGCGCGCGCCAAGCACGCGTCGCGGGTCTACACGAGCGGGCATTACCGGCCGACCTTACAGGAGCTGTCGGTCGACAGGCTCACGGTCGAGGGCGCCATCCCTCCGGAGCTCTCCGGCCGCTACTTCCGCAACGGCCACAATCCGAAGCCTCAGAACACGCCGCCCTATTGGTTCGAAGGCAACGGCATGCTCCACGGCGTCCGGATCAAGGGCGGGCGCGCCGAATGGTATCGCAACCGCTGGGTGCGCACCCCCGCGCTCCACGGCGCGAAGCTGATGCGGCCCGACCACTCGATCGACCTCACCGCCAGCGCCGCCGCGACGAGCGTCTATGCGCATGCGGGCCGCATCTATGCGCTGCAGGAGGTCAATCTTCCGTTCCTGGTGGGACCGGACCTCGCGACGCTCGGGCCGTTCGACTTCGGCGGCAAGCTCAAGCAGCCGATGACCGCGCATCCCAAGATCGACCGGCGGACCGGCGAGTTGCTGTTCATGAGCTACGGCCCGCAGGCGCCGCACCTCACCTACTTCCGGGTGTCGCCGGCGGGCGACCTCACCCACGTCGAGGTCATTCCGGGTGCGGGGCCATCCATCATGCACGACTTCGCGGTGACCCCGAACCACGTGCTGTTCCTCGACTCGAGCGTCGTGTTCGACCCCAAGAGCAAGCTTGCCTTCCCCTACAAGTGGGACGACCGCTACCAGTCCAAGCTCGGGATCATGCCGCGCGACCGCAGCAAGGGGCCGATCAAATGGATCCCGGTCGAGCCCAACTTCTACTTCCATATCAGCAATGCGTGGGAGGAGCCGGACGGCACGCTCCGGATGGAGAACACCTTCTACGACAAGGCAGGGTGGGACCGCTTCGCCAAGTGGCTGATGAGCATGCCGGGCCATGACTCCTGGCTGGTCCAGGGCGACAAGTTCGCGCGGTGGACGATCGACCCGAAGGCCGGCCGCGCCACGCCCGAGATACGCAGCGACATCTCGGCCGACTTCCCGACGATCAACCAGAACCGTCTCGGCCGCCGCAACCGCTACACCTACGCCGAGGCTTTCCCGGGCGGCGCGCTGAAGCACAACGCGATCATTAAGATCGACGGTGAGACCGGCGCAGTCGCGATCCGCGAATATCCCGACGGCCAGCAGCCCGAGGAGCCCTGGTTCGTGCCGGCGGCGAACGGTACCAGCGAGGACGACGGCTGGCTGTTCAGCTTCGTCGGCGACGTGCGCACCCGGCGCGGCGCGCTGCACATCCTCGACGCC
>CAXUMU010000227.1:0-5567 GCA_964252145.1 uncultured Sphingomonadaceae bacterium | reverse complement strand
CTCGACTTCGCTCGACACAAACGGGGTGGGTCAGTCTGAAGTCATCCCGCTCTAGCCCCCTCTCCCCGTCGGCGAGAGGGCTGGGGTGAGGGGGAGCGAGGCGTAGCCGAGCGTCCCCCTTCAGAGTTCGGACACTCTCACCCAACCCTCTCCCACATGGGAGAGGGCTTGTGTCGTGCGCGTGCGACACGTGCTAGCCCTGCCGCCACAGCGCCTTCAGCCAGCCCGCCAGTGCCGCGATCTGGCCGTCGTCCAGCTTCACCGCCTCGGCCAGCGCCGGCGCCTTCGGCCAGCCCGCATCCGCCACCGTCACGCCTGCGGCGCTACGCGCGCCGTCGTAGCGCGGGATCACGTGGAAGTGGACGTTGCGGTCCACCATCATCAGCATCATGTAGTTGATCTTGGCATAGTCGACCGCGGCCTTCAGCACGCGCTCGATATCCGCGATCACCGTTCCCAGTTCGGCGAACGCCTCAGGCGGCAGCGCCGAGAACGCCTCCGCGTCGGACTTGGCCGCCAGCACCAGGCTGCCGAGCGCCGGCTGCTCGGGGCGCAGCAGCACGGTCCAGTGCGCATAGTCGGCGACGCGCGTCGCCGGGTCGCCGAAGCGTCGGATGGTCTCGTTCATCGCCTGTCTCCTCGGTCCGCCGCGCAACCGTTACGGCCCCATCGACAGTCGCGGCAAGATGCGCAACAATCGCAGACTCAATAAAAAGAGGGAGAGGATGGATGTCCAAAGCGCTTCTGGTGGACAGCGTCGCGGAGAAGCTCGGCTCCAGCAAGACCGAGGCGACGCGGGCGATCGAGGCGGTACTGTCCTCGATCGGCAAGGTCGCGGTCGATGGCGGGCGGATCACCGTGCCCGGCTTCGGCACCTTCCGTCAGAAGAACCGGCCCGCGCGCAACGCCAAGAATCCGCGCACCGGCGCCGACGTCTCCGTCCCCGCGCGCAGCGAACTCTCGTTCAAGGCATCGCGGCTGAAGGCGTAGTAATCGCCGGCGGTCGCCCAACGTTTCGACCCGTCTGCGTCGAGCGCAGTCGAGACGTTCGGGCCGGGTGCGGGTGTCTCGACTTCGCTCGACACGAACGGGAGTGCGTAACTAAACCCCTCCCCGGTCGCCTTAGCCCGTCACCGCCTCGATGCTGGGCACCTCCTCCGACGTCACCTGGAAGCCCGAGAGCCAGGCCGGGCCGAAGCTGGTGGTCAGCGCGGTATCGGTCGCGTCGCGCCCGCGCGCCATCAGCACGCGGCCGATGCGCGGGCGGTTGTGGCGCGCATCGAACGTGTACCATTCGCCGCTCAGATACACTTCGAACCAGGCGCTGAAATCCATCGGCGCATCCATCGCCGGCACGCCGATATCGCCCAGATAGCCGGTCGCGTAGCGCGCGGGGATGTTCATGCAGCGGCAGAAGGTGATCGCCAGGTGCGCGAAGTCGCGGCACACGCCGCGCCGCTCCTGGAACGCGTCCCACGCGGTCTTGGTCGGGCGGGCATGCTCGTAGCCGAACTGGATGTGGTTGTGCACGAAATCGACGATCGCCTGCACCCGCGCCCAGCCGGGCTTAGTGCTGCCGAACAGCGACCAGGCGGTGTCGGACAGGCGGTCGATCTCGCAGTAGCGGCTGCTCAGCAGGAACAGGAGCACCTCGTCGGGCAGCGCCTCCACCGCGATCTGCTGCGCGTCGGGCGCGTAGAGATCGGTCGTGCCGGGGTCGTGGATCACGAAATCGGCGGTCAGCGTCAGCCGGCCGATCGGGGTGACCAGCCGGGTGCAGGTATTCCCGAACGTGTCGAAATAATCGTACATCGGGATGTCGGGGTTGGCCAGGATCCGGTGGGGCGTGCGCAGATCCTTGTTGCGCGAGGGGTGCACGCTCAGCTGCGCCAGCAGCGGCGTGTTGGCGGGGCTGTCGAACGTCAGCTCGTAGCCGCAGCGGATCAGCATGGTCAGGATCTCCAGTCGGCAGGGGCGCCGGGAAGGGGAAGCGCGGTGTTCTGGTCCTCGAGGTGGATCGCGACCGACACGTCCATGCCGGTCGAGCTGGAGGGGAAGCCGAACCAGCTTCCCGACAGCGGCACCGCCTGGTGCGGATCGCGCGCGACCGCCACGCGGATCAGCCCGCGATTGCCGACGATGCCATTGGTGGGATCGAACTCGATCCAGCCGGAGCCGGGCAGGAAGATGCGGACCCAGGCATGCGTGTTGCCGCCGCCGACGCGGCCCTCGCCGCGGCTGGGATTGTAGACGTAGCCCGAGACGAATCGCGCCGCCAGGCCCAGCGCGCGCGCCGCCTCGATCATCAGCACGGCGAAGTCGCGGCAGGTGCCGCGGCCCAGCTTCAGCGTCTCGGTCGGCGTTTGCGTGCCCTTTTCGGGCCGGCCGACATAGGTGAACTCGCGCCGGATCGCGGATGTCATCTCGGACAGCATCGCCAGCGTGTCGGTCGGCCCGTCGCTGCGCACGAAGCGGCGCGCGAAATCGTCGACCTTGCGGTACGGGTCGAGATGCTGGCGCTCGATCGAGCGCAGCAGGTCGGGGATGTCCTCGGACGCGTAGGTGAACGGATAGGTGCGCGCGTAGCTTTCGATCGCCACCGTCTCGCGCACGATGGGGTCGTGCTCCATCCGCACGAAGCTCTCGAACGTCAGCTCCCTGGCGCGCGCCGGGCCGAAACGCGCGATCGCTACCGCATTGCCGAACACGTCGTGCAGCCAGCGTATCTCCACCGGCTCGGGCACGATCACCAGCTGCGCCTCCAGCACGCGCTGGTCATAGCTTTCGCGCGGGCGGATCATCATGCGATGCTCGCCGAAGCCCACCGGCTGGCGGTAGGAATAATGGGTGCGGTGCGTTACCGTTACGATGGGCATGGGATAGGGCTTGGGAACATTGGCACCGCAGTCGAGCAGCAAGGTGCTGGCCGCGGGGGATCCGCCACCGGTCACGCTGCACAACCCGGAAGGTTCCTCGCGGTTCCTGCTGGTCGGCGATCATGCAGGAATAGCAACGCCTTCCGCGTTGGGCGACCTGGGCTTGAGCGAGGCGGAGCGCCGCCGCCACATCGGCTGGGACATCGGCGTGGGCGGCGTGGGCCGCGCGCTCTCAGCCATGCTGGATGCGACCTTCGTCGCGCAGCATTATTCGCGGCTGGTGATCGACTGCAACCGGGATCCGGCGTCGCCCGACGCGGTGCCCGAAGTGTCGGACGGAACGACGATCCCCGCCAATCTGGGGCTGGACGATGCCGCGCGCGCAGCGCGGGCGGCGGCGATCCACGCGCCCTATCATGCGGCGATCGCCGACCTGCTGGATGCGCGGGGCGGCGGGACGATCTTCATCGCGCTGCACAGCTTCACCCCCCGGATGGGCGGCGTCGCGCGACCGTGGCATGCCGGCGTGCTGCACGATGTGGGCGACACGCGGTTCGCACTCGGCGTGCTGGCGGCGCTGCGATCGGAACCCGACCTGATCGTCGGCGACAACGAGCCCTACCGCATGGACGGCACCGACCACACCGTGCCGCGCCACTGCCTTGCGCGCGCGCTGCCCTATCTGGAACTCGAGATCCGCCAGGATCTGATCGCCGGCCCGGATGGGGAAATCCGCTGGGCCCAGCGGCTTGCACGGATTTTTGCCGGATTGACTTGATCTGGAGTAGCAGCCTTATCGCGCCTGGCACGTTGTGCACTGTCCGAGGAACAGGACGCGTCCCCGGCAAGCGAAGGATCGGCTGCGTGACGGGAATGCGTGTTCTGGTGGTGGATGACGAGCCGTTGATCGCCAGCCTCGTCTGTACCGTGCTGGAGGAGCAGGGCTACCATCTCACCTGTTCCTGCTCCGCCGCCGATGCGCTCGCCGAACTCGAGACGCACGACGATTTCGACGCGGTGATCACCGACATCGATCTGGGCGGGCCGGTCGACGGGTTCGAGATCGCCAGGCGGGCGCGGGCGCACCGCCCGGATGCGGCGGTGATCTACATTTCGGGCGCGGCCGCCGCGCGCGTGCCGGCCGAGCGCGTGCTGGGCGCCAAGTTCGTCGGCAAGCCGTTCACGCCCTACCAGCTAGCCGAGGTGCTGCGCCTGACGCTGCATCCGGAGTAATCCCGAGCAAGATCGCCCAGCGCACCAAGCTCGTCCGTCATTGCGAGCGCAGCGAAGCAATCCAGCCGCGGATGGACCGCCACGTCGCTGCGCTCCTCGCGATGACGGTGGCTTCTAGAGCGGGATGACTACAGACTGACCTACCCCGTTTGTGTCGAGCGAAGTCGAGACACCTGCACCCGCTTCGATCGTGTCTCGACTACGCTCGACACAAACGGGTCGGGGGATGGTTCAACGAAATGTCATCGCACTCTAATAATCCTTCGAATATTTGACCGTCACGTTCGATCCGCCGAACGAGCTGGTCTGCGACAGGATGCTCAGCGCCTTCGAGATGCCCACCTGCAGCTGCGTCGCGGTGAAACCACGGGCGTCGGTAATGATCTCCACGTAGATGTTCTTGCTGATATACTGGCCCGCGGCGAGCGAGGTGCCGCGCCCGGCGGTCTTGTCCGCGCCCAGCACGCGCAGGCGGCTGATGCCCGAGGCCGAGCGCAGCTTGCCCAGCGGGTTCAGCCCGCCGCCGCCGCTGCCGCGCAGCGAATTCAGCGCCGCGGCCAGCTGGACCGCCTGCGTCGGCGACAGCGAGGTGACCGAGGCGCCGAACAGCAGGCGCGAGAGCACCTCGTCCTGCGCCAGCGCGGGGGTGGAGGAAAAGACGATCTGCGGATGCTGGCCGGTGCCGCCGATGGTGACGGTCGCGGTGACGCTCTCCACCGTCGTGCTGGCGACGATGTTGATGTCCGGATCGGTGAGCGCGCCGCCGCGGAAGGTGACCGTGCCGGAGGAGATGTCCAGCCGCCGCCCGGCGAAGCTGTAGGTGCCGCGCACGATGTCCAGCCGCCCGCTCACCACCGGCGCGCCGCTGGTGCCGCCGATGCGCAGGTCGGTGCTCCATTCGGATTCGAGCCCCATGCCGCTCACGTAGAGCCGGTTGTCGGCGCGGATGCGCATGTCGAGCTTCCAGATGCTCGGCACCGCCGCCGCTTCCGTCGCGCCGCTGACCGGGGGGGCGCCCTTGCGGCGGACGCCCTCCAGTTCGGCGACTTCGGCGGCGCCCTGGCGGATGATCTCGTAGCGCACCTCGGGCAGGCGCAGGTCGGCCTTGATCAGCGCGCCCGCCGCCTTGCTGTTGGTGACGGTGACGCTGCCCGATACGGTCGCGGCGAGTGCGTCGCTGCGCGCGAGCTGCGCCTTGTCCAGCGTGGCGGCGATGTCGATCGGATAGCCGCCGGCCGCGTCGAACCCGACATAGCCCTTGGCGACAAGCGTCCCGCTGCCCGCCTTGCCGGTGAGGCTGGCGATCTCGAAGCGCGACTGGGTGAAGCGGCCCTGGAGCGCGATGTTGGTGATGCGCGTGCCGTAAATCTCGTTCTCATAGGCGAGCGCATTGGCGCGGATCACGCCGGTAAGCGCGGGCTGGTTGAGGCGCCCGCCGAAGTCCGCGGCGATCGCGAT
>CAXUMU010000226.1:1012-5584 GCA_964252145.1 uncultured Sphingomonadaceae bacterium | reverse complement strand
GTCTCCAGGTGGAACACCTCGTTGGAGGTGATGCCGTGCTCGGCGCCGGAAAAGTCCGGCAGCATCGGCCACGCGCCGGTCGCGACGAGGATCGTCTTGGCGGTGACGCTGCGGCCGTCGCCCAGCGCGATGCCGTGCGGGCCGGTGACCGTGGCCTTGGCGTTTATGATCTCGACATGGTTGTTGTTCAGCGTGGTGGTGTAGATGCCGTTCAGCCGGTCCACTTCGGCCAGCACGTTGTCGCGCAGCGTCGGCCAGTCGAAATCGCATTGCGGCACCTGCCAGCCGAAGCGCTTGGCGTCCTGCAGGTCCTCGGCGAAGTGCGCGCCGTAGACGAGCAGCTTCTTCGGCACGCAGCCGCGGATCACGCACGTGCCGCCGACACGGTACTCCTCGGCCACCGCGACCTTCGCGCCGTATGCCGCCGACACCCGCGCCGCCCGCGTGCCGCCCGATCCCGCGCCGATGACGAAGAGGTCGTAGTCGTAATCTGCCATCACCGGTTCCCGCATCGCCTGATCGGCGTCGATCTAGGTACGCGGCGCGCGGGCAGCAAACACCTTGTGCCGATCAGGCCGATCGACATCGTGATTGCGGGGAGCGTCACATCCGGCTATGTGTATAGCTGGTGAGAAGGATACACATCGATGCGTACCAACATCGTGATTGACGATGCGCTGATGGACCAGGCGATGCGGGCAACCGGCGTCCGGACCAAGCGGGAGGTTGTCGAATTGGGTCTTCAGGCGCTTGTCCAGCTGCGTAGACAGGCCGAGGTACGCGACTATCGGGGCAAGCTCGACTGGATCGGTGACCTCGATGCGATGCGGTCCGACCCGTGATCTTGGTCGATTCGAGTGTATGGATCGACTATTTCCGCGGCACCGCCAACGCCGCGTCCGACCAGCTCGATCGACTGTTGGACCGCGAACTGCTGGCGATCGGCGACCTCATTCTTGCCGAAGTGCTCCAGGGCTTCGCCGCCGACCGCGCATTCGATCGGGCGTTGCGCCTGCTGAGCACGCTTGTCGCGATCGACATCGGGGGGCGCGATATCGCAGTGCAGGCGGCGCGCAATTTCCGCACGCTGCGCGCCCGCGGCATCACGGTGCGCAAGACGGTCGACACGCTGATCGCGACGCGCTGCATCGCCGACGATCTGACTTTGCTCTACGGCGATCGCGATTTCGATCCGTTCGTGGCGCATCTGGGTCTGCGGCCGGCACTAGCCGTCGCGTAGAGCGCGACGAGTTCCAGCCGACACTCCTTCGTCATTGCGAGCGTAGCGAAACAATTCATCTTTCCGCCCGGCGCCGCTGCGTTGGGATGGATCGCCGCGTCGCTGCGCTCCTCGCGATGACGATTCAGGCGGCTCGCCACGCCTAGCCCAGCGCCCGCTCGATCAAGGCACGCGTCGAGGGGTCGAAGCCTTCCGTGCCCGCTTCGTCGATCGACCGTGCGATCGCCTTGCCCAGCTCCACGCCGAACTGGTCGAACGGGTTGATCCCCAGCAGTACCGCGTTGGCGAACACGCGGTTCTCGTAGAAGGCGATCAGCGCGCCCAGCCGCGCCGGATCGATCCGGTCGAGCAGGATCGTCGTCGACGGGCGGTCGCCGGGATAGCTGCGCGCCGGATCCGACGCGTTGGCGCGGCCGGCCATCAGCGCCGCGCCTTGCGCGAAGCAGTTGATCAGCAGCGTGCGGTGGTGCGCCTCGTCCAGCGGGTGGCCCGGCTCGATCGCGGCGATGAACTCGACCGGCACGAGGTGCGTGCCCTGGTGGAGCAGCTGGAACACCGCATGCTGCGCATCCGTGCCGACCCCGCCCCAGGTGATCGGCGCGGTCGCGCGGCCGACGGGCGCGCCATCGGTCGTGACCCCCTTGCCGTTCGACTCCATCTCCAGCTGCTGGAGGTAGGCGGGCAGCAGCCGCAGCCGTTCGTCATAGGCGAACACCGCGCGCGTCTCCGCCCCGCGCACGTCGGCATAATAGAGGTCGGCGAAGGCGGCGAGCAGCGGCGCATTCTCGGCCGGCGGGGCGAAGCGGAAGTGCCGGTCGATCGCGGCGGCGCCCTCCAGCAGTTCCTCGAACGCCGACCAGCCCAGCGCCAGCGCGGCGGGGAAGCCGATCGACGACCAGAGCGAATAGCGCCCGCCGACGCTCGTCGCGAAGGGCAGCACGCGGGTCTCGTCCACCCCCCACGCCATCGCCTTGTCGGGTTCGGCGGTGAGCGCCACCACCCGGCCGAACGGATCGTCGACGCCGGCCTCTTCCAGCCAGGCCAGCGCGCTCTCCGCGTTGAGCAGGGTCTCGGTGGTGGTGAAGGTCTTCGACGCGACCGCGATCAGCGTCGCGCCGGGATCGAACCGCGCGAACGCTTCCTCCAGCGCGGCGCCGTCGACGTTGGAGACGACTGCGACGTCGTAGCGCTCGGAATCGCGGCCCAGCGCGTCCACCAGCAGCTTGGGGCCGAGCGCCGATCCGCCGATGCCGATGTGCAGGATGTGGCGGATCGGCCCGAACGCGCCGGCCTCGATCGCGTCGATCAGCGCGCGCATGCGGGCGTGCAGCGTGCGCGCCGCCGCGACGCTGTCGGGGGCGCCCTGCCCGCGCTCGGCCGGATGCTCGGCGGCGCGGCCCTCGCTCGCGTTGACCGCCTCGCCCGCGAACAGCGCGTCGCGCTTGGCGGCGAAGTCCATCGCCTCGGCCAGCGCGGTGAAGTCGGCGATCAGCGCGCGGTCGAGATGCGTCTTGGAGAAATCGAAGCGGAGCCCCGCTTCGTCGATCACCAGCCGCGCCAGCCGGTCGGGCTCGGCCTCGAACAGCTTGGCCAAGGGCGGGCGATCGGCGTGCTGCTCGATCGTCCGCCATGCCGCAGCCCCGTCGCCCACGCCGATTCTCCCGCTCGTCGCGGTGATTGTACGAACCCGCCCGGTGCGCGTCACCCCGTGGCCCGCTTGACCCCGAACCGCCGCCATCGCAAAGCCTTAGCCGATGGCCCGCCCCCGCAGAGCCCGAGCCGCCGGGCGGCGTGGCCGCGGCCTGGGCGAGACCACCCACTACCTGCTGCTGCTCGTGCTGGTCGCGCTGCTGCTGCGCTCGCTGGTGGTGGCGCCGTTCAGCATCCCGTCCGAATCGATGCTGCCCCAGCTGTTCGTCGGCGATTATCTGCTGGTCGACAAATGGCCCTACGGCTGGTCGCGCCACAGCTTCGCCGTCTCGGCGCTGCCGTTCCGCGGGCGGCTCATCGGACAGGAGCCCGAGCGCGGCGACGTGGTGGTGTTCAAGAACCCCGCCGACGACCGCACCGATTACGTGAAGCGCGTGATCGGCCTGCCCGGCGACCGCGTCGCGCTGACGGACGGCCGGCTGACGTTGAACGGCAAGGCGATCCCCAAGCTGCGCGTCGCCGACCTGCTGGTGCCGGTCTCGCCGAACAGCCCGTGCCGACCCGCCCGCGGCCTCGCGTTCACGCGCGAGCGGGAAGCGGACGGGACGGCCGCCTGCCGCTATCCGCGCTACCGCGAGACGCTGCCGGGCGGCCGATCCTACGACGTACTCGATCTGGGGGACGTGACCACAGCCGACGAGACGGCCCAGATCACCGTACCGCGCGGCCGCTATTTCCTGCTGGGCGACAACCGCGATCGCTCCGCCGACAGCCGCTTCGCTCCCGGAGCCGATGGCGGGATCGGGCTGGTGCCGGCGGAAAACCTGATCGGCCGGGCGAAGCTGGTGGCGTTTTCGACCGACGGATCGGCGCGCTGGCTGCAACCCTGGACGTGGTGGAAGGCGGCACGCGGCGCGCGCATCGGCGCGCCGCTATAGCGTGCGATGACCTGACCGGAATTACGCCCAACGGACTGGATCGATCTATAACATCTCGCTCACGCCGCCGACATCATCCGGCGGTGCGGCCCGCCGTCGTTCGACGGCCGCGGCGCGCACTTGCTGGGCATGCCGAACAGGCCGGCGGCGATCGGCAGGCGGTGCGGGCGGTCCGAGCAACGCGCCATGCCGCGCTCGCCGAAGCAGTCGACCGCCACGTGGGTGGCCGGATCGGCGTGGCTGGCGGGGGTCGCTTCGATCTTGCCCATGCTCTGCTCCAGGCGGCGCGCGCCGCGGGTCGGCCGGCGCTCCACGCTGCGTCTACCGCGCCCGGCCGGGCAGGTAAGATGCAGCGCCGCACGTCCGCCGCCGCACGGGTTGCACCCACGGCCTGCAACCGTTGCAAACTGTGCGACGAAAGCGGACAATCACGCGATGGATACGCCCTTTTCGGCCAGATTCAATCTCGTCCTCAAGGCGCTGTCGGTCAGCCGCGGGCGGATGGCGGCGGACCTGGGCGTGGACAAGTCGCTGGTCGGGCGCTGGGCCTCGGGCGCGGTGAAGCCGTCCGAGCATAATTGCGCGAACCTGACGCGGCTGCTCGCCGCGCGCGTGCCGGGCTTCACGATGCTGGACTGGGATCGCGACCTCGCGAGCTTCGCGCGATTGTGCGGCGTGGAGCTGCCGGCGGCCGCGCCCGAACCCGCCGCCGCGCGTGCGGCAGGCGGTGATCCTCGTCGGCGG
>CAXUMU010000226.1:0-1002 GCA_964252145.1 uncultured Sphingomonadaceae bacterium | reverse complement strand
CCGGCGGCGCGCGGCTGTGCGGCGTCGAGCGGCCTGCCGAGCCGGTGCCGGCACCGGCGGCCGGCCCGGCGCTGCTGCCGCCCGCGATGATCGACCAGGCGCGCCTGATGACCGAACGGCGCGGCGCATCGCTGGAGGGCTTCTGGCGCACCACGCGCCCGTCGGTGATCATGGCCGGGCGGATGTTCAACGATCACGGCATGATCCGCACCGGGCCGAGCGGGCTGCTGGAGGTGCGGATCGGCGGCGCGGGGCTGCTGTTCGAGGGGTGGATGCTGCCGGCGGAGGGCAACCTGTTCTGCCTGCTGTACGATTCGATCGGCATGACGCCGCTGTTCCTGGTGTTCAAGGGCGTGCCCTTGCCCAAGGTCGACCTGCTGGACGGGCTGCTGCTGTTCGCCGCGCTCAACGCCGGGCGCACGCCCGCGGCGGTGCCGGTGGTGCTGGAGCGGATCGGCGACCTCGCCGGCGACCGCGAAGCCGACGAGGCGACCTGCCGCGAGCTGATCGCGCGCAATCCGGTGGCGGGGCAGGATGCGGTGCCCGAAACGATCCTGCGCCATCTCGTCCGCGACATGGGGCCGGCGGCGGCGGCGGCGGGCGGCGACATGTTCCTGATGGCCTCCGCGGTCGGCCTGTCGCGCCCGTCGACCGAAAGCGGCCAGCTCTCCGGCTGAGCGGCGGAACGGCGACGCATCCGCCACGTTCCCCTGTTCGGCCCGGCACAAGGGCGGATAATGGGAGTGGATCGATGACGGACACCAATGCACCATCTGGCGCGGGCGGCTGGGCCGGCCAGGAGACCGCCGGCGGCAACCCCGCCGACCAGATCACCAGGTCGCTCAAGACCGTCAACGAGGCGCTGAAGGCGGCGAGCGAGCGCGTCGCCAACACCAGCCAGGAAGTCGGCATGTGCGCGATCAAGCAGGCCGAGCAGAACACGCAGGCGCTGTTCGAGACGCTGCGCGCGATGGCATCGACCAAGAGCCCCAAGGAAGTGAC
>CAXUMU010000225.1:0-5584 GCA_964252145.1 uncultured Sphingomonadaceae bacterium | reverse complement strand
CGCGCCGCGCGTCTGCAGCGATCGTCGCCGCGTTGCGCGAGCGGTCTCCCGAGGCGACGCTGACCCGCCGCGATCTCGCCGCCGAGCCGCTGCCGCACATCGAAGGCTCGCTTAGGGTGAGCTGGGCCGTGGAGCCCGACCGGCGCACCGCCGAGCACCTGGCGGCGATCGCCCGGTCGGAAGGGCTCATCGCGGAACTCAAGGCCGCGGATGTCGTAGTGATCGGCGCGCCGATGTACAATTTCAGCGTGCCGTCGACGCTGAAAGCCTGGATCGACCATGTGGTGATCGCCGGGCAAACGTTCCGTTACGTCGACGGGCGGCCGCAGGGGTTATTGAGCGGCAAGCGGGCGCTGCTCGCGCTCGCCAGCGGGGGTATCTACTCGGAAGGGCCGGCGGCGGCGTTCGACTTCGAGCTGCCTTACCTGCGCAGGGTTCTTGGCTTCATCGGCATCGCCGACGTGCAGGCGATCCGGGTCGAGGGCGTGGCGCGGGGTCCTGACGCGGCCGCGGACAGTCTCGCGGCAGCGATCGGCACCATCGCGACGCTGATCTGAGCGCCCGTGTGCTCATCATGTCAAATTGAACAGAGGAGTAATCACCATGGCCGTCACTTTGCTGAACGTCTTCATCGTTCCAGAGGGTAAGGAAGAGGAGTTCGTCGCGAATTGGAAAAGGACCGCGGCGCACTTCCACAAGAGCACGCCCGGATTCGTGGAGACGCACCTCCACCGCAACACGGGTGTCGGCAACGGCACCTTCCAGTTCATCAATATCGCTCGCTGGGACACGGCGGATGATTGGCATAATTCGCACGGCGCGTATCGGCCCACCGAGTACGACATCGAGGGCGTGCAGGGGCATCCCGCCATCTTCCAGGACATCGTCAACATGGAGCGCGGCAAGGATGGCGAAGGCCGTCCTATTCAGTGGGTCATGCAGTCCTGAAGCGCCGGCCCGCTGTAATGCTGCCCGCGTCGAGGCGGGCAGCATTGCCTTCGCCGGCGTTCAGATCAGCGCCAACACGGCACCGCAACACCCAAGGGTAATCCACGAGATCGCCAAAGGGTACGGTGCCCAACTCGACCCGCCTTCCGATAGCCCGGCTGGGCACGAGCAACGGTGGCTCACAATCGCGCCGGTGTAGTCGCCCAAGACCCAGCGCCGACCGGTTCCTTCGCAGTCGTGACAAGCGACGCCCGCGCGAGCCTCGTTGAGCAATGAAACGGGCGGCACAACGCGTTCAGTACCCGGCTCCGGCAGCATTCTCCGTTCGCTTTGAAATCGGAATGCTGGACCGCTGCTCTCGACACGTGCAGCATGGACCCCGTGCAAGACGCCTATCATCGGACCTCTCCCGCATCTGACCGAGCAGATGCACCCGGACGATCCCATTTGCAAGACTTGCAAACGCAAGTACTGCGACGCTTTCTAACTGTAAGTCCGAAACACCCGCTCAAATCCGAGCGTGGAACGATGTGATGCGAGAGTCAAACCAACTAACTGACCGAGAAGGGCTCATCCGAGCGCTCGTGGAAGGCATAAAGGCGTTCCAAGACGCGGTTGGCCGGTTCGACGGCTTGGTGGCCACATCGTTGGGCGTGAATGATACCGATTTGCGTTGCCTCGCAATGTTGCGCGACCGGGGCCCTTTACAGCCAAGCCAGCTCGCCTCCGCCATCGGATTGAGCCGTAGCGCCACCACCACCGCGCTCGGCCGACTGGAAAAGGCGCGATTTGTCGATCGCCGGCCCAATCAGAACGACGGGCGCAGCTACTACGTGGCGCTTACGTCGTTTGCCGCGGACAGGCTAGAAAAGCTTTGGCAGCCAATCCACGAGCAAGGGCGCCAGCACCTCGAGCGTTACTCGAACAAACAGCTCGCGCTACTTGCCACTTTTATGGTGAGATCAAAGGCGCTTCATGACGGCGTCAGTGCAAATATGATTTCAGTTGTGGATAAGAGACCACAAGCTGCGATGGACATGTCGACGACCGATCTTTGACTTTGGAAGCTCTCGAGACCACCCAATACGTCGGCGTGCAGCCCGCGCATGAGGTCCGAGACTGGGCAGATAGTGCGACTTCCTTAGATCTTTCGGTCAGCACGAGCGGGTCGCGGCGTATCGACGCCGTGTGTCTATCTCAGCTTAACCTCGTCAAGATTTGTCTCCTAGGCTCATCGGAGCGCGCAAAGCCGCTATGCTCGACGGCGTCGCCCCGGCGCCAGCGCTTCACGATCATCGTGCTCAGCGCCCGGCCTATCCGAACCATAAGGCTGGGGCTTGCGCCGGAGTCTACGCACGGGGCGTCGGTTCGAGGCCGAACTGTCATGGCGCGCATCATCCTGCTATGCGATCAGCGGCTGGGCGAACCGGCGCGCAATGACTTCCATCACCTCGCTCGCCGCCGGCGCCATGATGCGCAGCGCTTCTTCAGTCAGCGCTTCGCCCGCGTCCTCCGGCCGTCCCGCATCGAAGGGCGGCGCCGGCGCGTATTCCATCAGAAGCTGCGTCGTCCGGGCTACCTCATCCCCGAACAGCGTCGACAAGAGGACGATCCCGAAGTCGATCCCCGCCGTTACGCCGCCTCCCGTAATGCGGTTACGATCGACGACCACGCGCTCGGCGACCGGCTCGGCCCCAAAGGTCGGCAACAGGTTCAGCGCCGCCCAGTGCGTCGTCGCCCGGTAGCCGCGTAACAGCCCGGCCGCCCCGAGGATCAGCGCACCGGTGCAGGCCGAGGTCACGTAGCGCGCGCGCGCGCCGCGATCGGCGAGGAAGGCGAGCGTCGCGTCGTCCTCCATCACGGCCACCTGCCCGGGGCCGCCCGGTACGAACAGCACGTCGAGCTCGGCCGGCGCCTCGACGATGGCGAGGTCGGGAGTGATCGTGACGCCCGTGTCAGACACCACCGCGTCGCGGGTCCGGCCGATCAAGCGGACCAACGCGGGGCCGCTCAGCACCGTGTGCGGGCCGATGAGGTCCAGCGCGGTCATGCCGGGGAAGATCAGCATTCCGACCTCCACGCGCTTGCCGAAGGCGGACGTATCGACGCTGAGGCTCGGCCAGCGCACGCGGGCCGCGCCGGGGGAGCCCTCTTCCCGGGAAGCTTCGCCCAAAAGCGACGATCTGTCCGCTTCGGCTTGCGGGGCTCCGACGGCGTCGCGGACCAGCACACCTTTGACCCTTACGCGTGGCAGCAGGCCGGGCTTGGCGGTCCCGACGAGCCGGTCGCCCTCGCGCGCGACGTCGAAAGCGATCGTCAGGCGCATCGGTCTTGTGACCTTCTGCGTCCAGAACAGGCGATCGCCCTGCATCTTCAGGTGGATCAGCGGAACGGTCTCGCCGTTCCCGCGCGCTTCGCCCCTGAGCACGCCGTCCTCATCCGTGATCACGACGGCGACGTCCTGGACACCTAGCGGCGTATGGATGCTGCATCGCCATTGCCCGGCATAGTCCACGCTCATCTCCTGCGATCCTGTGAAGAGGATGCCGGCGACGGCCGAAGCCTGCCCGCCGTGTGCAGGTGATAGCCGTTTGCGCACAGCCCGCGTGAGTGGCAGGAATGACAAAGTACGCTTGTTTCCTGCCACCGCGCGGGAGGCCCGCGCATCGACGAAGGGTATCGCGTGCGGAGAGTTGCGGTCATCATCGTTGACGGTGTTTCGCCCTTTGATCTCGGGATCGCGTGCGAGGCCTTCGCGCATCTTCGCGGGGCAGACGGTGGGCCGCTCTATGCGGTCGAGGTCTGCGCCGAAGGCCGGTCCGCGCGCGCGGCGGCGTTCGATATCCAGACGCCGAACACCCTTGCCGCACTTGCGTCGGCCGACACCATCGTCGTGCCGGGAAGCTGGAACATCGCATCGCCATCCGAGGCGGTCTGCGACGCGCTTCGCGCTGCCGCACGCCGTGGCGCACGGATCGCCTCCATCTGCACGGGCGCCTTCGTGCTCGCTGCGGCCGGTCTGCTGGACGGCCGCCGCGCCACCACGCACTGGATGGCGGCCGACGAGCTAGCCCGCCGTCACCCGCTCGTGACGGTCGACCCCAACGTCCTGTTCGTCGACGATGGCGACATCGTCTCTTCGGCAGGCGCCTCGGCCGGCATGGACATGTGCCTCCATCTGATTGGCCGCGACCATGGCCAGGCGGTCGCGGCGCAAGCGGCTCGGCTAGCCGTCGCCCCGCTGCACCGGGACGGGGGACAGGCTCAGTTCATCGTTCAAGCGACGCCGCCGGCCGGGCTGAGTCTGGCAGGGCTGCTGGAGTGGATGGCCGCGAATGTCGACGCCGATCTCGACCTCGCCAAGATCGCGGCGCGGGCCGGGGTGAGCCCGCGTACCCTTGCCAGGCGATTCCACGAGCAAGTCGGCACGACGCCGATCCAGTGGCTCCTCGCCGCCCGCGTGCGTCACGCTCAGGCACTACTCGAACGATCGTCGCTTCCCGTGGACCACATCGCCCTCGCCTCCGGCTTCGAGTCGCCGGTCACCTTCCGCGCGCGTTTTACGCGGGTCGTAGGGATCAGCCCCTCGGCTTACCGGCGCCGGTTCTCGGGTGACGACGCGTCCAGCTCGGCCAGAACTCTGCAGCAGTCATTGGCCGTCGAGTCTCTCCGGCCGGCGGCAGCGCTACGCTCCTGCCAAGTGCGGAGTCCGCGATCGGAGACGGCGGCAGGGGCGGCGTGCTCAGCGCCCAATCCACTGTGCCATGCCAATTGACGCCGGTGCGGTGGGCGCGAACCCGAACTGCGCATACAGCCTGCTCGCCTCGCCGTCGGCGATCAGGCTGACATAGGCCTCGGCCGGCGCGATCCGCTCCAGTTCGCGCATCAGGGTACCCATGATGGCCTTGCCGATGCCACGACCTTGATGCGCCGGCTCCACCGCGATGTCGACGATCTGGTAAAAGAGCCCGTCGCCGATCGCCCGCCCGATTCCGACGGCGTGATCGACGTGTCTGACCACGACGCCAGCTATCGTGTGTGGCAGGCTTGCCGCAGCGGCCTGCTCGCTTCGAGCGCTTAGTCCGGCGGCCAGTCGCAAGCGCAGATAGTCGGGCACCGAAGGCGTCTCGAGATCGTACCGATACTCGTTCATAACCATCCTCGATGCCCGCGCTATTGCCGGATGGATCCCCGTCCTCCGCCAGCCGCCTGTGCCGCAGACCGACTTCTAAGCGCAATATCCGCACGGCGATATGCGCCGATCACTTGGCCTCAATGCGTCCGTCCTCGGTCCCGCCCCGGACCATCTCCTCGCTCACGACCGGCCAGGCATCGTCGCCGGCATAGAGCATTGACCGCAGGAAACCCCAAGTCAGCCGCTGGATGAGCGCCACACGGTCGGGGCTCTCGTCGGTGGTCTCCTTCGCGTCATATCCGGATATTCCGCCGAAGATATGCCCGGCCCCGGTCAGGAACAGCAGCCATTTGGGCGCGGGGCCGAGCCGGAAGGCGTCGGCTCGCCAGTCCGGCCGCGTCGAGAAGTCGGGATTTACGTCCTTGTCGCCCGTGACGACGAGCGAGGGCGTCGTCATGTGGCTGAAGTCGTTGCTGACGAGTTCGGGAAAGCGTTCGACCA
>CAXUMU010000224.1:5188-5609 GCA_964252145.1 uncultured Sphingomonadaceae bacterium | reverse complement strand
GCCATATCCTCCATTACGCGCTGCTCGCCGGCGCGGCGCAGGAGCCCTTCTCGCAGGAGCGCGTCGCCGCGGTCGTCAGCCGCATGCCGCAGATCGGCGACCAGGTGACGAAGGGCAAATGGCAGGCGCTCATCCCGGACTGCGCCGCGGCTTATCCGCCGGCGGCGCGCGCCACCCCGGTGGAGCTGCCCGCGAACGCGCTGGACGCGCAGCTGAGCTGCTACACGCTGGCTGCCTTCCTGGACAAGGCGCTGAGCGCGCAGGGCGATCAACTGAAGACGAAGAACGACTACGCACAGGCGCTTGCCGTCTATCAAACGGCTCTGAGCGTTGCACAAAAGATTGACGACGGCGAGGGCATCGCGCAGTCGCTCGCTAACATCGGCGGCTTTGCATCGGCGGCCTCGCGTCGCGACGGAGA
>CAXUMU010000224.1:0-5178 GCA_964252145.1 uncultured Sphingomonadaceae bacterium | reverse complement strand
GCTACAAGCTGGCTGCCTTCCTGGACAAGGCGCTGAGCGCGCAGGGCGATTTCTACGCCGCCGATCTCAGCAGATACCGCGCATTACGGCGCAATCTGGATCAGCGGATCGGCACGAAGCTCGCCGCGCAGGGCAAGAGGTCGGCGGAGACCCAGGCGGACGATCGTGCCGAACGGCTGGGCGCTGCGGCGAAGCTGGGGCCGCCGGTCAAGGTGATCGACGCCTGCCTCGCCAAATACGGCTAGGCTCCATCCGATCGTTGCGGACGCCGCGCGGATGCGCTCCGCCGCCGCCCTTCCACCTCCCGCCCCCCCTTGCTATGCCGCGCCCCGAGTCTCGCATCGCAGCAGGGGGAATGCCGCATGACCGCCGTCGGCCAGGATAGCCTGAACGTCCGCACCACGCTGGAGGTGGACGGCAAGACCGTCCATTATTACTCGATCCCCAAGGCCGCCGAGACGTTGGGGGACGTCTCGCGCCTGCCCTTCTCGATGAAAGTGCTGCTGGAGAACCTGCTGCGCTTCGAGGACGGCGCGACCGTCACCACCGACGACCTGAAGGCGATGGTCGAGTGGCTCGCCGAGCGCCGATCCGACCGCGAGATCCAGTACCGCCCGGCGCGCGTGCTGATGCAGGATTTCACCGGCGTCCCCTGCGTGGTCGATCTCGCTGCGATGCGGGATGCGATGAACAAGCTGGGCGGCGACGCGCAGAAGATCAATCCGCTGGTGCCGGTCCACCTCGTGATCGACCATAGCGTGATGGTCGACAGCTCCGGCACGCCCACCAGCGCGGCCGAGAACGTCGATCTGGAATATTCGCGCAACATGGAACGCTACGAGTTCCTGAAGTGGGGCTCCAAGGCGCTCGACAATTTCAAGGTGGTGCCGCCCGGCACGGGCATCTGCCACCAGGTCAATCTGGAGAATCTGGCGCAGACGATCTGGTCGTCGGTCGATCCAGAAGGGCAGACGGTGGCCTATCCCGACACGCTGGTCGGCACCGACAGCCACACCACGATGGTCAACGGTCTGGGCGTCCTCGGCTGGGGCGTCGGCGGGATCGAGGCGGAGGCGGCGATGCTGGGCCAGCCGGTATCGATGCTGATCCCCGAGGTGGTCGGCTTCAAGCTGACCGGCACGCTGGTGGAAGGCATCACCGCGACCGACTTGGTGCTGACCGTCACGCAGATGCTGCGGGCGAAGGGCGTGGTCGGCCGCTTCGTCGAATTCTACGGCCCGGGCCTCGATTCGCTCAGCCTCGCCGACCGCGCGACGATCGCCAACATGGCGCCCGAATATGGCGCGACCTGCGGCTTCTTCCCGATCGATACCGCGACGCTCAACTATCTGCGCCTCACCGGCCGCGAGACGTGGCAGATCGAACTGGTCGAGGCCTATGCCAAGGCGCAGGGGATGTGGCGCGACGCCAACCTGCCCGATCCCTTGTTCACCGACACGCTGGCGCTCGACATGGGATCGGTCCAGCCGTCGCTCGCCGGCCCGCGCCGCCCGCAGGACCGCGTGCTGCTCACCAATGTCGACGACAATTTCAATACCGAGCTGGCGACCGGCTACAAGAAGTCGGGCGACGGCGACGTGCGCGTCGCGGTCGAGGGGCGCGAGCATGATCTGGGTCACGGCGACGTCGTCATCGCCGCGATCACCAGCTGCACCAATACCTCCAACCCCTCGGTGCTGGTCGCCGCGGGGCTCGTCGCGCGCAAGGCCCGCGCGCTGGGGCTCAGCCCCAAGCCGTGGGTCAAGACCAGCCTTGCCCCCGGCAGTCAGGTCGTCACCGACTACCTGACCGCCTCCAAGCTGCAGGACGATCTGGACGCGATGGGCTTCAACCTGGTCGGCTACGGCTGCACGACCTGCATCGGCAATTCGGGGCCGCTGCTCGCCCCGATCAGCAAGGCGATCAACGAGAACGACCTGGTCGCCGCCAGCGTCTGCTCGGGCAACCGCAATTTCGAGGGGCGGATCTCGCCCGACGTGCGCGCCAACTTCCTCGCCTCGCCGCCGCTGGTCGTCGCCTACGCGCTGAAGGGCACGGTGCGCGACGACATAACCACCACCCCGATCGGCGAGAGCAGCGAGGGCAAGCCGGTGTATCTGAAGGATATCTGGCCGACGAACACCGAGGTGGCCGACGTCATCACCAGCTTCATCGACCGCGAGATGTTCGCGACCCGCTACGCCAACGTGTTCGAGGGCGACCGCAAGTGGCGCGGCATCGCGATCGAGGGCGGCGACACCTACACTTGGTCGGCGGGCTCCACGTACGTGCAGAACCCGCCTTATTTCGAGGGCATGTCGATGACCCCCGAAGCGGTGGGCGACATCCGCGACGCGCGGCCGCTGGCGATCTTCGCCGATTCGATCACCACCGACCACATCTCGCCCGCGGGCAGCATCAAGGCCGACAGCCCGGCCGGCCGCTACCTGCAGGAGCATCAGGTCGCCCGCGCCGATTTCAACTCCTACGGCGCCCGCCGCGGCAATCACGAGGTGATGATGCGCGGCACCTTTGCCAACATCCGCATCCGCAACGAGATGATCCCCGGCATCGAAGGCGGCATGACCAAATATGTGCCGACCGGCGAGGTGATGGCGATCTACGACGCGGCGATGCGCTACAAGGCGGACGGCGTGCCGCTGGTGGTGATCGCCGGCAAGGAATATGGCACCGGCTCGTCGCGCGACTGGGCGGCCAAGGGCACCAACCTGCTGGGCGTGCGCGCGGTGATCGCCGAGAGCTTCGAGCGGATCCACCGCTCCAACCTGGTCGGCATGGGCATCGTGCCGCTGCAGTTCGCCGAAGGGACCGACCGCAAGACGCTGGCGCTGGACGGCACCGAGACGTTCACGATCGAGGACGTCGCCGCCTTGCGCCCGCGCCAGATGGTGAACGTGCATGTCACCCGCGCCGACGGCAGCGCGACCAGCTTCGAGACGCGCTGCCGGATCGATACGGTCAACGAGCTCGATTATTTCCTGAACGGCGGCATCCTGCACTACGTGCTGCGCAAGCTCGCCGCCTGAGCCTGGCTTTCCGGCCGCCGTCCTCGGACGGGACGGCGGCCGGGCCAGGTTCAGTGCCCATTCAACCGCTTCGTGCGTTAATCGGCCAACAACCGAATAATTCTGAAGTGGATCGCCCGATGGCTCTCAATCTTCCCAAGCTACGTATCCCGCGCGCGCTGGCGCTCGGCCTGGCCGGCGCCGCCACGCTGGCGCTCGGCGGCTGTTATGGCGATGGCTATGGCTATGGCGGCGTCGAGGGCGGCGCCGGCTATTATGGCGGCGGCTACGGCTATGACGGCTACGGCTACGATCCCTATTATGGCGGCGGCTATGGCGGCTACGGCTATGGCGGCCTCGGCTATGGCTGGTTCGACGTCTTCTATTATCCCGGCAACGGCTATTATGTGTATGATCGCGGCGGCAATCGCCGGCGGATGCGCGACAATGACTGGCAGCATTGGCACGGCGGCGACCGTGGCCGCCAGGGTCAGGCGGGCAACTGGCAGGGCCGCGGCAACGGCAACGGCGGCAATTGGCAGGGGCGTGGCCCGGGCCGGCCCGGCGGCTGGCAGGGCGGCGCGGGCCAGACCGGTCAGACCGGCCAGAATGCCGCGCCCCCGCCGGGCGCCCCCGCGCCGGGCCAGTGGCAGGGCCGTACGGGCTATCAGGGCGGTGTCGGCCGCTGGAACGGTCGTGGCGGCCAGCAGGGCGTGACGTCGCAGGGCGTGCGTAGCGCGCCCGTCGCCCGAAGCAACGGCGGCGGCCGCCGCCGCGGCGACTGATCCGGGCAAACCCATCCCCGTTCGCGGCGGCTTGCGGAAGCGATGCCGCCGCGATAGGGGACGCGCCTTCCAGTGCACGGCAAGGAGCGGTGGCCGAGTGGTCGATGGCGCACGCCTGGAAAGTGTGTAAGGGTTAACAGCCCTTCGAGGGTTCGAATCCCTCCCGCTCCGCCAACTTACCATTTCAGAGGGTCCTAAACGGTCCCGTTTCGCCGCAGAAAGTGGCTGAAATCCTAGCCTTCTTGTGCTAATCCGTTTCTTGACGTTCCGCTCCAGCCCCGCGCAAGTGTGGGGTAAAGTGTGGGTAGAATGAGACGGAGGCGAGCATGGGCAAGCTTACGGCAACGGCGGTAAAGGCGGCTCGCGAGGCCGGCCGCTATCTCGACGGGGACGGCCTCATGCTGATCGTCGGCGACAATGGCGCCCGGCGGTGGATGTTGCGGCTCCAGGCGAACGGCAAGCGCCGCGACTTCGGCCTCGGCTCAGCCAAGGACGTATCGCTGGCGGAAGCACGCGAGGGCGCGGCGGCGCTTCGCAAGCAGGTGCTCGCCGGCATCGATCCCGTTGCCGAGAAGAAGCGGGAGCGCGAGCCGATCCCCACGTTCGCCGCCGCCGCCCGCCGCGTTCATGAGGAGCACAAGCGCGGCTGGAAGAACGGCAAGCACCAGGCGCAGTGGATCGCGACGCTTGAAACGTACGCCTTCCCCAAGCTCGGCGACGTGACCGTCGACGCGATCGGGGGTCCGGCGGTGCGCGACGTGCTGGCGGAGATTTGGCTGGAGAAGCCGGAGACAGCCCGTCGCGTGCGCCAGCGGATCGGGACGGTGCTCGACTGGGCCTATGCGAAGGGCTTCCGCGCGACCGAGGCGCCGATGCGCTCGCTCAGCAAAGGCCTTCCCCGCCAGCCCCGCAAAGGCGACCGGCATCATGCAGCATTGCCTTACACCGAAGTGCCGGCCTTCCTCGCCAAGCTCCGTGAGCGGGAAAGCGTCGGCAGGCTGGCGCTGGAAGCGGCGCTGCTCACCGCCGCGCGATCGGGCGAGATTCGCGGAGCGACGTGGGGCGAGCTGGACCTTGAGGCGGCGACCTGGACGATTCCAGCCGCGCGCATGAAGGCGGGAAAGCCTCACGTCGTGCCGTTGTCCGCGCCAGCGCTGGATGTGTTCCAGCGCTCCGTCCGGCTCCGCCAAGCTGAAAGCGACCTCGTCTTTCCGGGCATGCGCAGCGGAAAACCTCTGTCCGACATGACCCTGCTGAAAGTGCTCCGTGACATGGATGCGGGCGTGACCGTGCATGGCTTCCGATCGAGCTTCCGCGACTGGGTGGCGGAGGCGACCAACACGCCAGGCGAAGTCGCCGAGGCGGCG
>CAXUMU010000223.1:409-5621 GCA_964252145.1 uncultured Sphingomonadaceae bacterium | reverse complement strand
GCGCGGTGCTCCGCCTCGTAGAAGCGCGACAGCGGCTCGCCGGCGACGCGCGCGAGCACGCGGTCGAGCGCCTCCAGCACCGTCACCTTCTTGCCGAACTTGGTGAGGACGGCGGCCGCCTCCAGCCCGATATAGCCGCCGCCGATGACGACGACGTTGGCGACCCCGTCCAGCTCCCCCATCATCCGGTCGACATCGGTGCGGGTGCGCACGCCGTGGACGCCGACCAGATCGTGACCCGGGCAGGAGAGGCGGCGGGGCGACCCTCCGGTCGCCCAGATCAGCGTGCCGTAGCCGATCGTGGCGCCGTCCTCGAGCGTCACCATGTGCGCCTGCGCATCGACCGAGACGACGCGGCGGCCCAGCAGAAGCTCCACATCCCGCTCGCCCCAGAAGGCGGCCGGGCGGATCAGGATGCGCTCGAACGTCTTCTCGCCCGACAGATATTCCTTGGAGAGCGGCGGGCGCTCATAGGGCGGATCGGGCTCGTCGCCCAGCAGCGCGATCGTGCCGGCGAACTTCTGCTGGCGCAGCGCCAGCGCCGCCTGCGCGCCGCCGTGCCCCGCGCCAACGATCAGCACATCATATGACGACACCCGACATCTCCCCTCTTGATGGAGCCGCTTGTGGCGGGAACGGGACGCGGGGCAAGACAGAAAAGACGAAGGCGCCGCAAACGGCGCGGGTCCGTCAGTTTCGCGCGGCCTGTAGCAGTCCGGTGAGGGCGAGCGCGTCGCCCGTCGCGGCCGAGGCGGCGGTGTTGTCGAAGATGCACCAGGCCGCCCCCTCGGCGCGCAGCGAAGCGGCGTACTGCGCAAGCCGTTCGGGTCCGTAGCTCGACCGGTAGACGCTGGGCGATCCGTGCAGCCGCCAGTAGCCGAACTCGCGCCATCCGCCGGGCAGCGCCGCGGCGGGCACGCAGGCCGGATCTGCCGCGACCCGCGCGATGCCGAGGCCGTCGAGCAACGCGTCCGGCGCATCCTCGAACCAGCTGGCATGGCGCGGTTCGCAGGCAATCCGGGCGCCCGTGCTGCCGGCCAGCATCTTCAGGAAAGCGGCCGCCGGCTCCGGCTGGAAGGCCAGCTTCGGCGGCAGCTGCACCAGCAGCACGCCCAGCTTGTCGCCGAGCGCGCTCACCTGATCGATGAACGCGGCGAGGGGCTCGGCGCAATCGATCAGCTTGCGCTCATGCGTGATCGCGCGCGGGATCTTCACCGCGAAGCGGAAGCCGGCCGGAACGCTGCCGGCCCAGCGCGCCCAGGTCGACGGGCGGTGGGGGCGGTAGAAGGAGGAATTGATCTCCACCCCGCCGAAGCGCCGGGCATAACGCTCCAGCACCGAATCGCCGCCCTTGCCCGGAAATTCCGGACGATCCTTGGCCGGGATGGCCCAGCCTGCGGTTCCGATAATCAGCGACATGCGGCAGCCAACGCGGCAGCGCGGCCGAGGATGCCGGCTCCGGCAGATCGCCTTCCGCGCGCTAGTTGGCGGCGACGGCCTTCACGTAGGGGACGAACTCGCCCAGCCCGACGAAGCCGCGCTCGAAGCTCGAGCCCCGATCGACAAGCCGCACGATGTCGATGCTGCACAGCCGCGAATCCCAGGTCTTGGTGACGAGGATGTCGTCGCGGTCGAGCGACTCGGCGCCGGTCGTCGGACGGTTGACGTACAGGCGGCCGCCGCCGGTGCGGTAGACGATCGCGGTGCGATCGATGATCTCGCTCGACTGGATGTCGCGCAGGTTGATGCAGTCGACCGGCTTGCCGGCGACGCGGCCTGCCAGCGCCTTGGCGAGGCGCGCTTCGGCCTCGCTGTTGTCGTAACGGCCCGCCGCCGCTGCGGGCAGGCCGATCGTGAGCAGTGCGGCACCGGCCAGCAGTGCCGAGAGGATACGCATGGGGTTGCTCCCGTCTTCGTGGATGGGGGTGCATAGCATGGACAGCCTGAACCCGTGATGAGTGACGGATCGGAGCGGGCAGCGCGGACTCCACAAGCCGCGCGGACGGGTGTATCGTGGCGTTCGCGTTCTCTCCGACCGTTAAAGGTCGCTTGGCGGCGAGTACGGTGGCTCTTCCTGGCAGGAGGCTCCGGTGCAGGCACGCCCAAGCGACAGCGTTTTCCGCTCGAACCGCGATCCGTCGCGCTGAGCGGCAGGTCGGGCGGTGACCGACATCCACGCCCGCGCCACCCCGGTGGTCGGCCCGCAGGGGCGCGGCGTGCACCTGTCGTGGCTCGGTCCGGTGCCGTTCCTGTACGCGCCGGGCGGGTGGCGGATCGAGCGGCGCGATGCCTTCCCGATCGGGCGCACGCCCAGCGTCTGCGACGTCGTCACCGCCGGCAACGTCAAGGGCGCGGACGAGCTGCGGCTGACGCTGGGCACGCTGAGCGTTACGCCCGGCATCTGGCCGGGGCCGGGCGGCGGCGCCTGCCAGGTCTGGACGGTCGAGCTGCACGCGCCCACCGGCGGGCTGCACGGCAGCGTCGTCGGCCCGCAGGCGTTCGTCTACGGCCTGCGGAACGGCAAGGCGGCGGCGTTCGCGGGGCCGTTCTCGGGCAATTTCGATCTGGGCGCGGCGCCGTGCGACCGGCTGGTCTTCTATCTGCAAAACACGTTCACCGCCGATCTGACGCTGCGGCTGTGCCGCTATCGCTACGAGGCGAGCGACTGGTCGAACGCCAAGCTGCTCGCCACGCTGCAGCTGCCGATCCGCGAGCTGATGCCGCTGGCGGACGGCGCGGCGGAACTGGCCGAGGCGAAGCGGCGGCTGCTGCCGGGCGAGTCGATCGATCCGAAGCGCTTCGCCGAGCTGATGGACATGCTGCGCGGCATCGCCCAATCGCCGCCGCGCCGCCCGATCCAGGACGCGCTGCTCGTCCGCACCCGGCCCGACGACGATTTCGACGAGATGACCGCGATCGATCCGCTGCGGATGCTCTATTCCAGCCCGCTGTGGCGGCGCGTGCTGGGCTTCTCCTACTTCGACGCCGATCCGGCGCTCGTGGCCGGCCAGTCCTACGACTATCGCATCACCGGGCTGTTCCCGGCGGATGCCGACGCACCGGCCTACGGCTTCCACACCATCCCCAGCGGCACCGCGCTGCCGGCCGAATTCTATCTGCGCGACTGCCACGTCCGCCTGCCGCAGCCGGCGACGGTGGAGCGCTCGCCCAGCGTGTCGGAAGCCGGGCTGACGATCCCCACCCGGCGCGGGATCGCGCTGACGCCCAAGGCCGGGCCGGGCTGGCTGGACATGCTGCTCGACGATCATTGCGCCGTCATCGACCTGCCCGCGCCCGCCATCCGGATCGCGCTGGAGCTGGAGCCCGATCATGCGCTCACGATCGCGGGCGACGTCGCGTGGGGGGCATTCTCCACCACGATGACGATCCCGCCGGGGCCGCGCCCGATCGTAAGCTTCGCCCAGCCGGTGACGCAGCTGCGGCTGGCGGGGAAGGGATTCCTCTATGCGATCCGCCCGCTGGACGGTCTGCCGGACACGCTGGCGGAGGTGCCCGCGATCATCGCGCCGGTGGTGCTGGCCGATACCCCGCTGCCGCCGCCACCCCTGAGCGCGACGGCTACGAACCTGCAGGCCGGCGCGCAGCTCACCACGATCAGCGGCGCGCACCGCCCGCCGCGCAACCCGCTGGGCATCAACGTGCGGTGGGATCCGGCGCCGGCGGCGGACCTGGGCTTCTGGCCGCCGCAGGCGCCCGCACCCGCGCCGCTGGACGCGACCTCGTTCCAGATCGAGCGGCGGATCGAGCCGGCCGGACCGTGGCAGCCGCTGATCGGAGGCGACAATCTGATCCTGGGCAGCCGCGACCAGCGCCCGCGCGATTCGACGCTCCGTCCGGGCGTCGATCTGATGCAGGTGTTTCCCGAGGCGCCCGGCCCGGGGGGCGGCGCGATGTTCGCCTATAAGGACGTGTTCCTCGCGCCCGATCCGCAGGACCCGCAGGGGGTGAAGACGCCGCAGCCGCCCAAGCCCGGCACGATGCTGCGCTACCGGGTGCGCGCGGTCGACTTCATCGGCCGGCCGAGCCCCGGCTGGACACAGACCGATCCGGTGCGGCTGGAGAAGCACGAGCCGCCGCCGGTGCCCGCCGCGCCCGACGAGACGCTGAGCGATCTCGCCGCGCCGCAGCCGACCGGGATCGTCGCGCGGATCTTGGTACGCGGCGCGGACGACCTGACCGCGGACGAACGCGCGCTGCTGGGCACCAGCGACAATGCGATCGTGCTGAACTGGGGCTGGCATGCGAGCCAGCGCCGGATCGACCCGTTCGCCACGCAGTTCCGCATCTACCTCACCCCGCCGCTCGACGAGGTGGCGGGCCAGCTGCTGTCGACGAGCGAGGATCCGGGCACGCCCGGCCTGTTCCATGCGCAACTCCAAGTCGATCGCCTGGTGGTGGCGGATGCGGGCCAGGGGCTCACGCTGGATGCGGGCTATCCCTATTTCGTCGCGACGCATACCGGCGGCACGACGATCGCCGCCTCGCTGCGCACCGTGATCGCGGCGCCGGGCGGCGGCTTCCGCGCGCCGGCCGTCGGGCCGATCCGGCTGCTGCTGAAGCATTCGTCGCGCACCACGCGGCCCGGCCGCTGGCAGGAGCGGTTGGAGGCCGTGCCGATCACCGCTGCCGACCGCTATCAGGCGGTGATCCGCGACCGGCTGACGCTCACCGACGACCATCCGGCCGACCTGCTGTGGGCGGGCGTCAGCGCCGCCGACGATCAGCCCTATGTGCAGGACGGCTTTCCCGGCGGCACGCTGCCCGGCAACGAAGGCGCGGTCGCGACGGTGCTGTGCCGGGCGAAGCGCGCGATCCCGCCCGTGCTGCAACCGGCGATCCCGACCGGCCCGGTGCCGCGCCTGGCGACGCGCGAGCCGGCGGGCGGCGCGGTGGCGCTCCCGCTCGATCTCGGGCCGTATCTCGGCGCGGCGGGCGTGCCGGCGGGCGCGCGGCTGCAGGTCGCACGGCTGCACGCGGTCGACCTGCTCGCCGCGTTCACGGTCGCGGGCGGGCAGATCGTAGCGCAGCCGGTCAACCCGCGCGGCGGAGAGGCGGGACGCGCGATCGGCTGGGGCAATCCGGCAGAGCAGGCGGCGCTGGCCGCCGCGCTGGCGGCGGGCGACTATGAGGCGATCGCCGATCGCTTCCTCGTCCTGCTGGCGCAGCTTCACCCGTGGCGCGAGCGGCTGTT
>CAXUMU010000223.1:0-399 GCA_964252145.1 uncultured Sphingomonadaceae bacterium | reverse complement strand
GGCGGGGCCGGGGCCCGATCCGCGCCGCCCGGCCGATCCGCCCGCGAGCCTGCGCTTCCGCGTCACCGCCAATGCCCGGCTGACGCATGTGCTGCTGTTCCGCCAGCCGCTCGACCCCCAGCATGGCGCGGCGGGCGGCGTGCTCCAGCGCGTGGCGAACCGGCCCGATCTCCCTCCGGCCGATGTCGTGGGGCTGCGGCTGGACGACGGCGGCGTGCTCGTGCCGACGCTGATCCCGCTGGCGACCGCCGAGCGCGATGCGCAGGGCTGGAGCATCCTCGCCGAACCGGAGGCGCCGCAGACGAAGCCGGTGCGGCTGTGGCTGTGCACGCTGACGAACGACGGCGTGCCCTCGCCGCTGAGCGGCCCGTGATCGTCGAGCTGTTCACCAGCCAGGGC
>CAXUMU010000222.1:2294-5642 GCA_964252145.1 uncultured Sphingomonadaceae bacterium | reverse complement strand
GCGCATACGCTCGCGATCCGGGACGTGCTGGGCGATGGCGGCGCACCGCCGCCGCACGATCCGGTGACGCTGATCGCTGTGCCGCTGTTCCACGTGACCGGCGCCGTCGCGGTGATGCTGAACAGCTTCGCGATCGGCCGGCGGATGGTGCTCATGCGCAAATGGGATGCGGGCGAGGCGCTGCGGCTGATCGCGGCGGAGCGCGTGACCTATTTCGTCGGCGTGCCCACGATGAGCCTGGAGATGATGCAGCATCCCGACCGGGGCTCGCATGACGTGTCGAGCATGGCCGACATCGTCGCCGGCGGCGCGCCCCGGCCGGTGGCGCATGTCGGCCGGCTGCGCGCCGCGTTCCCGGCCGGCAACCCGATGATCGGCTACGGCCTGACCGAGACCAACGCGGTCGGCTGCACCAACATCCGCGCCAACTATCTGGTCAAGCCGGCCTCCACCGGCCGGGCGCAGCGCCCGTTCGTGGCGGTCGCGATCGTCGATGCGGGCGGCGCGGAGCAGCCGCAGGGCGAGCGCGGCGAGATCGCGATCCTGAGTGCGGCGAACGTGCGCGGCTATTGGCACGACGCCGCCGCGTCCGCCGCGGCGCTGACGCCGGCCGGCTACTTCCGCACCGGCGACATCGGCTATTTCGACGAGGACGGCTATCTGTTCATCGTCGACCGGGCGAAGGACATCATCATCCGCGGGGGCGAGAATATCAGCTGCCAGGAGGTGGAGGCCGCGCTCTATGCGCATCCCGCGGTAGCCGAGGCGTGCGTGTTCGGCCTGCCCGACGAGCGGCTGGGCGAGACGCCGGGCGCCGTCGTGCACCTGGAGCCGGGGCTGGTGGTGGATGCGGCGGCGCTTACCGATTTCGTCGCCGGCCGGCTCGCCCGGTTCAAGCTGCCGGCGCGGATCTGGTATTCGGCCGCGCCGCTGCCCAAGCTCGGCACCGGCAAGATCGACAAAGCCGGGCTGCGCGCGGCGTATCAGGCGCGCATCGAGGAGGCGAGCGCATGAGCGGCTTCACCCGGATCGACCAGAGCAGCGCCGCGCAGTGGGGTGCGATCGCCGCCGAACATATGGACCATTACCGCAACGGCGCGGTCGCCCGGATCATCCGCCACCTGCGGATGCTGGCCGAGCTGGAGCTGGGCTTCGCCTGCAACCAGCTGCACCATGCGCTGATGACCGGCACGCTGGCCCGGCAGGCGGGGGCCGATGCGGAGACGGTCGTGACCGCGCTCTGCCACGATATCGGCAAGACGCTGTCGGTGCCCAATCATCCCGCGATCGGCGCGGCGTTCCTGCAGCCCTACGTGTCCGACGACCATTACCGCGCGGTGCTGCATCACCAGGACTATCAGGGCGCCTATTATTACGGCCATTTCGGCCTGCCGACCGATTTGCGCGATGCGCATGCCGGGGCTAGCTGGGATGCGCTGGCGCGCAGGATCGTGGACGAGTGGGACATGCCCGCGTTCGATCCCGATTTCGCGGTCGATCCGCTCGACAGCTTCGTGCCCGAAATTAAGGCGGTGTTTTCGGAGCCGCGGATGATGTGAGGCGCTGGCGCCCGGGCGCGCCGCTCCCTATCAGACGATCGATGTCCGATCACGGGGAAGGGCGCGGGCTGAGCCGCCGCGGTGTGCTGATCGGCGGCGGTGCCGGCATCGGCCTGCTGATCGCATGGGGCGTCTGGCCGCGCACCTACGCGCCCAATCTGGTCGCGGTGCCGGGCGAGACGGTGCTGGGGGCGTTCCTCAAGATCGGCGCGGACGGGCATGTCGCGGTGGTCGTGCCGCAGGCGGAGATGGGGCAGGGCGTCTATACCGTGCTGCCGCAGATCCTGGCGGACGAACTGGGCGCGGACTGGCGCACGGTAAGCGTGGAGCCCGCGCCGATCAGCCCGCTCTACGCCAACACGCTGATCGCCGAGGAAGCGGCGGACGAGCATCTGCCTAGGGCGCTACGCGGCGCCGGCCACTGGGTGGCGCGGCAGGTGGCGATCCGCTCGGCGCTGATGATCACCGGCGGCTCCACCTCGGTGCGCGCGTTCGAAGCGCGCTACCGCGAGGCCGGCGCGACCGCGCGGACGCTGCTGTGCGCCGCGGCGGGCAAGCGCTGGGGGATCGAGCCCGAGCGGTGCGACACCGCGGACGGCTTCGTCGTGCACGGCCAGCAGCGGCTGCGCTTCGGCGAGCTGGCGGCCGAGGCGGCGACGATGAAGCCGGCCGGTCCCGTCATCCTGCGGAGCCTCAAGCCGCCGCACTCGCCGCCGCGGCTGGACATGCCGGCCAAGATCGACGGCTCGGCCCGCTTCACCGCCGACGTGCGGCTGCCCGACATGGTCTATGCCTCGATCCGCCAGGCGCCGGCGGGCGGCGCGCATCTGTCGGGGGTCGATACGGCGGCGGACCGCATTCCCGGCGTGCTGGCGGTGGTGCAGAACCCCGGCTGGGCGGCGGCGGTGGCGACGACCTGGTGGGCGGCCAACCGCGGCGTGGAGGCGATGGCGCCGCGGTTCGAGGCACAGGGCAAGCTGCCCGACAGCGCGGCGATCGACGCCGCGCTGCACGCCGCGCTGGACGGGCCGCACACGCGCTTCGCCGCGGTGGGCGACGTCGAGCAGGTGTTCGCCGGCGGCGGTGGCGTCACCGCCGAATATGCGGTGCCGCTGGCGGTGCACGCCGCGATCGCGCCGCTAGCGGCGACGGCGCATATCAGCGGCGACCGGCTGGAGCTGTGGCTGCCGACGCAAGCGCCCGCGCTCGCCCGCGCCGCCGCCGCGCGCGCGATCGGCTTCGCCGAAGAGGCGGTGACGGTCTATCCGATGCTGATCGGCGGCAGCTTCGGCCGCAAGATCGAGGTGGACGCAGCGGGCCAGGCGGCAATCCTGGCGCAGCGAATGCGGCGTCCGGTGCAGCTGACCTGGTCGCGCAGCGAGGATCTGATGCAGGATCGCTGCCGCCCGCCGGCGCGCGCGCGGATGGCGGCTAGGCTGGGGCAGGGCGGCGCGCTGCTCGGCTGGCGCGCGCGGATCGCCGTGCCCAGCACCGGCGGCGAGGTAATGGCACGGATCCGGCCCAGACCGCGCTTCGGCCGCGGCGCCGAGGCGGCGGCGGTGGCCGGTGGGTTGCCGCCTTATGCGATACCGGCGGTGGGCATCGATCATCATCCCGCCGACATCGGCATCGCCACCGGCCTGTGGCGCTCGGTCGCGCACAGCTACACCGCCTTCTTCGGCGAATGCTTCCTCGACGAGCTCGCCGCGCTCGCCGGAGTCGAGCCGCTGTCGTACCGGATGCGGATGCTGGGCAGCCAGCCGCGCCTCGCCCGCTGCCTCTCCACCGC
>CAXUMU010000222.1:0-2284 GCA_964252145.1 uncultured Sphingomonadaceae bacterium | reverse complement strand
CGGCAGCGGGCAGGGCATCGCCGCGCACAGCGCGTTCGGCAGTCACGTCGCCATGCTGGCCGAACTGCACGTGGGCAAATCACAGGAGATCGTCGTCGACCGGGTGGTCGCGGTGGTGGATTGCGGGCGGTCGTTCAACGACGACATCATCCTGCAGCAGATCGAAGGCGGCATCCTGTGGGGGATGGCCGCGGCGCTGGGCGCGACTACGCAGATCAGCGGCGGCGTATCGGACGCGCGCAACTTCGACGCGCTCGGCCTGCCGACGCTGGCGACCACGCCCGAGATCGTCGTCCAGCTGATCCGCAGCGACGAGGCGCCGGGCGGCGTAGGCGAGATCGCCGTCCCGCCGGTCGCGCCCGCGATCGCCAACGCCCTGTTCGCCGCGACCGGACGCCGCCATCGCCGCTTGCCGCTCGCCGCATGACGCCGCCCCCCGATCACCCGCCGATCGTGCCGCCCCGGATCGGCGTGCTGATCACCAACCTCGGCACGCCCGACGCACCCGATCCGGTGTCGGTGCGCCGCTATCTGGCGGAGTTCCTGTCCGACCGGCGGGTGATCGAGATCCCGCCGATCCTGTGGCAGCCGATCCTGCGCGGCGTGGTGCTGCGCACGCGGCCGAAGAAATCCGCGCACGCCTATGCGCAGGTGTGGGGTGCGGACGGATCGCCGCTCGCCGCGATCACCCAGGCGCAGGCGGCGGCGCTGCAGGGCGCGTTTGGGCCGGGCGTGACGGTCGATCACGCGATGCGCTACGGCAAGCGGTCGATCGCCGAGCGGATCGCGGCGCTGAAGGAGGCGGGGTGCGAGCGGATCCTGATCGCGCCGCTCTATCCGCAATATTGCGCCGCGACGACCGCGACCGCCAACGACGCCGCCTTCGCCGCACTTGCCGCGATGCGCTGGCAGCCGGCGCTGCGCACGCTGCCGCCCTATCATGACGATCCGGCCTATATCGCCGCGCTGAAATCCTCGATCGAAGCATCGCTCGCCGGGCTGGATTTCGTGCCCGAGACGATCGTCGCCAGCTTCCACGGCATGCCCGAACGGACGCTGGAGCTGGGCGATCCCTATCATTGCCACTGCCAGAAGACCGCGCGGCTGCTGGGCGACGCGCTGGGCCGCGCGCTGACGGTCGCATTCCAGTCGCGCTTCGGCCGGGCGAAGTGGCTGGGCCCCGCGACCGACGACACGCTCGCCGCGCTCGCCGCCGCCGGCACGAAAAGCGTCGCCGTCGTCGCCCCCGGCTTTTCAGCGGACTGCCTCGAGACGCTGGAGGAGATGGCGCTGCGCGGCAAGGAGACGTTCGTCGAGGGCGGGGGCGAGCGTTTCGCCTATCTACCCTGCCTCAACGACAGCCGTCCCGGCGTGGAACTGCTGCGCACGCTGATCGCTCGTGAGCTTGAAGGCTGGATATCCCGCGCCTAGGCTTCGGGCACAAAACGGGAGAGTGAGATGGCCAGAATCGCGATCGTAACCGGCGGCACCCGCGGCATCGGCGAGGCGATCAGCCTTGCGCTGAAGGACCTTGGGCTGACCGTCGCCGCCAATTATGCCGGCAATGACGAGCGGGCCAAGGCGTTTACCGATCGCACCGGCATCAAGGCGTATAAGTGGGACGTCTCCGATTTCGAAGCGTGCCAGGAGGGCGCCAAGCGGGTCGAGGCAGAGCTCGGCCCGGTCGACGTGCTGGTCAACAATGCCGGCATCACCCGCGACGGCACGCTCGCGCGGATGGACTCCGAGGCGTGGAAGGACGTGATCGATACCAATCTGGGCGGCTGCTTCAACATGGCCAAGGCGGTGTTCGGCGGCATGCTGGCGCGCGGCTACGGCCGGATCGTCAACATCGGCTCGATCAACGGACAGGCGGGGCAATACGGCCAGGTCAACTATGCCGCGGCCAAGTCGGGCATCCACGGCTTCACCAAGGCGCTGGCGCAGGAAGGCGCGAAGAAGGGCGTCACCGTCAACGCGATCGCGCCGGGCTATATCGATACCGACATGGTCGCGGCGGTGCCGCCGGACGTGCTCGCCAAGATCGTCGCCAAGGTGCCGGTCGGCCGGCTGGGCCAGGCGCACGAGATCGCGCGCGGCGTGGCGTTCCTGTGCGGCGAGGATTCGGGCTTCATCACCGGATCGACGCTGTCGATCAACGGCGGCCAGCACATGTATTGAGGGGTGCGGGTGCGGTTGCTTGGATAATTCGCGCCCGCGCCCCTCCGGCCCGGTCAAGCGGTCGGTCACGATCGCCGGGCATTCCACGTCGATCAGCCTGGAG
>CAXUMU010000221.1:0-5685 GCA_964252145.1 uncultured Sphingomonadaceae bacterium | reverse complement strand
AGTCATACCATTCGAACACCGTGCCCAGCGTCGAGGCGGCGATGACGAGCCGGTCGCGTCCGCCGGGATGCGGCACCTCGCCCGTCGCACCTGCCATCGCGGTCCCCCCCCCCGTGTCCGGCCCTCGTCTAGGGGCAAGCGGGATTGTGCGGCAAGTCGTTCGATGGGCATGGATTGTTTCGTGGGCAGTGCTATCTGCAGCGCATGCAACATCTGTTTCGCAAGCTGGAGCGCCGCGACGATTTGAATGTGGAGGAGCGGGACGCGCTGGAGGCCAGCGTATCGCGCATCGTGGAACAGCCGTCGCGTACCGTGATCGTGCGCGAGGGGGTGCTGCTGGATACGAGCAACCTGCTGCTCGCGGGCCATTGCTGCCGCTTCAAGGACCTGCCGAACGGCCAGCGCCAGATCCTGGAGCTGCACGTGCCCGGCGACTTCGTCGACCTGCACAGCTTCCCGCTGAAGAAGCTGGAGCACAACATCATGACGCTTACCCCGGTGCGGATCGCCTATGTGCCGCACGTGCGGCTGAAGGCGATCACCGAGGCGCATCCGCACCTTGCCCGCATGCTGTGGTTCAGCACGTCGCTGGACGCCGCGATCCACCGCGAATGGCTGCTGTCGCTCGGCCGCCGGTCCGCAATCGGGCGGCTGGCGCACCTGTTCTCGGAACTGCTGGTGCGGATGGAGGTGGCGGGCCTGGCCGAGGGCGACAGCTATTCGCTGCCGATCACCCAGATCGACCTGGCCGATTCGACCGGCCTCACCGCGGTGCACGTCAACCGCATGCTGCGCGAGCTGCGCGACACCGGCGTCATGTCGTTCCGCGAGGGCCGGGTGACGATCGACGACCTGCCGCGGCTGCACCGGCTGGGGTCGTTCGACCCGGCCTATCTGTACCTGGACAAGCGGCCGCGCTGACTCGGGTTCGCTGGCGGTCGATCGGGACGGGCGAAGCGTGCTAATGATGCGCGCATGACGACGATGCTCGATCGACGGCAAGGCTGGACTGCGGCGTCGCTGGGCGGCCGCGCGCCGCTGACGCGCGCGCTGAGCGCCGCCGAGATCGCCGAAATCGCGCACGCGGCGCGGCTGGCGGCGGAGTGCTCGCCCGAAGACGTGCGCCGCGCCGACTTCGCCGATCCGCTCGTCACCGCGCTGATGGCGGAGACGCGCGAGCGGATCGAGCATGGCGCGGGCGCGGTGATCCTCTCCGGGCTGGATCCGGCGGCGCTGGGCGAGGACCGGTTCGCCCGCGCCGTCGTCGGCCTGTCGACGCATCTCGGCACGCTGGCGCCGCAATCGCCCCGGTGCGACCGGATCGGCTACGTCCGCAAGGAGGCCGACAACCCCGACGCGCGCGGCTACCAGAGCGACGTCGAGCTGATGCCGCATACCGACTTCCACGAGATCGTGGCGCTCGCCGCCGTCTCGCGCGCGGCCGAAGGGGGCCTGAGCGGGCTCGCCAGCATGGCCGCCATCCACGACATCCTGGCGCGCGAAAATCCGGCCGCGCTCGACCTGCTGGCCGAGGGTTACCCGCACGATACCACCGGCGAGGGGCTGCTGTCCGATGGGCCGATGCCGGTGCTGACCCGGTCGCGCGGGCTGGTCACGGGCTATGCGCACGGGATGTTCATGTTCACCGCCGCCCGCACGCTGGGCGAGGAGGTGCCGCCCGCACTGGTCGCGGCGATGCGGGCCTATGGCGAGATCGCGCGCCGGCCGGACGTGATCGTCGAGTTCCTGCTGCAGCCGGGCGAGATCATGCTGTGGCACAATTTCCGCGTGCTCCACTCGCGCACCGCGTTCCGCGACGATGCGGCGCACCGCCGGCTGCTCCTGCGGCTGTGGATCAATCCCGCGGCGTCGCTGCCGGTGCCGCCGGTCTATCTCTCGCAGCGCGCGCGGTTCGATGCGATGCATGCCGCCGGGCAGCCGGCGATCGTCTACACCCACACCGGATTGAAGGTCTGATCCCATGGCGCTCACGATCAAGCAGCTTCACCCCACCTTCGGCGCGGAGGTGTCCGGCATCGACATCGCCCGGCCGCTGGCGGAGCCCGAGCAGCGCGAGGTGATCGGCGCGATGGATCGCTACGGCGTCTGCGTCTACCGCAATACCGGGCTGGACGATGCGAGCCACGTCGCGTTCAGCCGCATCTTCGGCCATCTCGAGCTGGCCCCGGCGCGGCCCGGCGGCAAGCCCCGCTTCGCCCACCGCGAGCTGTTCGACGCCGGCAACCTGACCGAGGACGGCACGATCCTGCAGGACGAGAATCTGCGCCTGCACAAGAAGGGCGACCGGCTGTGGCACACCGACAGCTCGTTCATGCCGATGCGCTCGGCCTATTCGCTGCTGCTGGCGCACGAGGTGCCCAAGGCGGGCGGCGAGACCTGGTTCGCCGACACCCGCACCGCCTATGACGACCTGCCCGATGCGATGAAGGCACGGATCGCCGATCTGCAGGTGGTGCATTCGCTCTGGTGGTCCAGGCGGATGGCGGGCTTCCCGCTGAGCGAGGAGGAGATCGACGCGCGCCCCTCGGCGGTCCAGCCGCTCGTGCTGCCGCACAAGGGATCGGGCCGCACCGCGCTGTTCATCGCCGCGCACGCGCGCGACGTGGTGGGGATGGAACGCGCCGAGGGGCGCGCGCTGCTCGCCGAGCTGCTCGCGCATGCCAGCCAGCCCAAATATACGATGGCGGTCTCGTGGCACCCTGGCGACCTGGTGATCTGGGACAATCTGGCCACGATGCACCGCGGCGGCGACTTCGACGAGGCGAACGACCGCCGCGACATGCGCCGCACGACCGTGCGCGAGAACGGCTACGCCGATGCGCCCGACGATCCGTTCGGCGACATGTTCCGCGCCTCCGGCCGCACCCCGCTGACGCAGCCGGCGTAGCCAATCTCCCTCTCCCCTCGGGAGAGGGAAGACGGAACATTGATCTTCCCCTTGCTTCGGCGCACCATCCGGCCGGGGGGTCACCGGCGGCAGCGCCGGCGCCTTCCCCGCTTGCGCAGCGAGGAGAGGCCATGCCCCCTACCGCCGTCCCGACCCTGACCGTACTGCTCGACGAGTTCGCGCAACTCTGGCCCGATGCCGAGACGCCCAAGGACGAGAGCGGCTACCGGGCCGCGGCATTTCGCAACGAGCAGGCCGCGCTCTGCCTGTCGGGCGGCGGCATCCGCAGCGCCGCCTTCGCGCTCGGCATTCTCCAGTCGCTCAGCGCCAGGGGGCTGCTGACGCGGTTCCACTATCTCTCCACCGTGTCGGGCGGCGGCTATATCGGCAGCTGGCTGCAGCGCTGGATCGCCGAGGCGGGCAGCGCGGAGACGGTGATGGCGGCGCTCGGCGGCACCAGCGAACCGCCGCAGATCAAGGCGCTGCGCGAGAACAGCAACTATCTGACGCCGCGCGTGGGACTCGGATCGAACGACACCTGGACCGCGCTGGCGCTGTCGATCCGCAACATCCTGATCAACGCGATGCTGTTCGCGCCGCTGTTCCTGCTGCTCGGCCTGTTTCCCAATCTGGTCGCGGCCGCGATCGGATCCGGGCCGAAGCCGCATCTCGCCTGGCTGCTGCTGGCGGCGGGCGCGGCCTGCCTGTGCTGGGCGACCACCGTCACCTGCCAGCTGCTGCCGAGCTACCGGCTGGAGAAGATCAAGGTCGCCGGCGCGGGCGACAGCTACCTGAATTTCCACATCGTGCTGCCGCTCGCGCTATGGGGCGTGCTCGCCACGATCGCGGTCGCGCCGCTGATGCTGACCGGCGCGCGCGCAGGGCCGTGGCTGCGCCACGTCGCCGGCGCCAACCTGCTGGCGATGCTGGGCGGCGTCGCGCTGGCGTGGCTGCGCGCCGATGCGGCGCACCGGAGGGTGATCGTGCATGACGGCTGGACGTGGGCGCTGGCCGGCGTCGTCGCCTCGGTCGCGCTCTATTTCAGCGCGCTGTGGACGGTGCAGCTGACGCAGGCGGTGAACCTGGGCAGATATGCGCTGGAGGTGCTGACCACGCTGGGGCCGATCCTGGCGACGGGCGCGCAGTTCATCGCGACGATCCTGTTCGTCGTCTTCCGCCGCGCCGGAACGCGCGACGCGCCGATCTCCCCCGATGCGGACCGCGAGTGGCTGGCGCGGCTGTCGGCGCTCAAGATGAAGCCCGCTCTGCTATGGGCGGCGGTCGGCTTCGCGGCGTTCGGCGTGATCGGCCTGCTCCACACGCTGATCGGCTCGCTCGGGCGGGGCGTGGACCTGAGCTTCGCCGGCATCCTCTCGCTGCTGTCGGGCGCGACGGCGGTGCTGGGCGGGCGCAGCAGCAAGAGCGGCGGGCCGACCCAGCCCGGTGCCGGCACGGTGCTGCGGCACGTGCCGCTCCGCGTGATCGTGGCGCTCGCGACGATCGTGTTCGGCATGGCGCTGTTCACCTTCCACGCCGGGGTGGAGGAGATCGTGGCGAAACGGTTCGCCCGGCTGCTCGCGGCCAACCCCGGCTGGCCGGCGCATTGGCTGGATGCGGCGGTCGCGGCGCACCTGCTGCTCGCCGCCGCGCTCGCGGTCATGCTGCATTTCATGTCGCGCAACATCTCGGTCAACCGCTTCTCGCTGACCGGCCTGTACCGGAATCGGCTGGCGCGCGCGTTCCTGGGCGGGGCGCGGCGGCAGCGCGCACCCGACCCGTTCACCGGCTTCGATCCGGCGGACAACGTCCGCGTCCACGATCTGGTGCGCAAGGCCGGCGCTCCGCCGCAGGTGCTGTATCCGGTGATCAACGTCGCGCTGAACGTCACCAGCACCGAACGGCTCGCCTGGCAGGAGCGCAAGGCGGTGCCGTTCGTGTTCACCCCGCTCTACAGCGGCAGCGAACTGCTGACGCGCGAGGAGGCGAAGCCCGGCGACCTGCCGGGCGCGTTCATCGCGTCGAACTGCTACGGCGGCAACGAGCCGGACCTGGGGCTGGCCGGCAGCGGCGTGACGCTCGCCACGGCAATGGCGATCTCGGGCGCGGCGGCCAGCCCCAACATGGGCTACAACTCGTCGCCCGCCACCGCCTTCCTGATGAGCCTGTTCAACGTGCGGCTGGGCGCCTGGCTGCCCAATCCGGCGCGCGCCAGATCGCTGAAGCTGGCGGTCACCGCCTCCGGCCCGAGCGACAACCTGCGCGCGATGCTGCGCGAACTGGCGGGATCGACGCAGGATTCGGGCCGCGACATCTACCTCTCGGACGGCGGCCATTTCGACAATCTGGGGATCTACGAGATGATCCGCCGGCGCTGCCGCTACATCGTGATCAGCGATGCCGGCTGCGATCCGGACAGCAAGTTCGAGGATCTGGGCAACGCCGTGCGCAAGGTCGCGATCGACCAGAATGTGCGGATCGACTTCGATTCGATGCAGGTCGCCAAGGCCGGCAGCAAGGCGCAGTTCGCCTATGCGCTGGGCACGATCGACTATCCCGAGCAGGAGCAGCTGGGGCACATCCTGTATCTCAAGCCCAGCCTGTACGGATCGATCCCGATCGACGTGCGCGCCTATGCCGCGGGATCCCCCACCTTCCCGCACGAATCCACCGGCGACCAGTTCTTCTCCGAGTCGCAGTTCGAGAGCTACCGCGCGCTCGGCCGCTACTTCACCGCCCGGCTGGGCGACGGCGCGGCCGACATCCCGGCGCTGTTCGCG
>CAXUMU010000220.1:0-5697 GCA_964252145.1 uncultured Sphingomonadaceae bacterium | reverse complement strand
CCACAGCTCGCGCATCGATCTCGCCGACGACGAGACGGCGCCCAGCCACAACCCTCGCCGCGCGAGCCTCGTCAACAGCATCCCCTCCACCACCAGCTCCACCACCAGCGTCACCGAACGCAGCCCCGGCACTGCTGCTGCTCGCGGCGGGCGTCATCGCGGCGCTGCTGCCGCCGGTGCGGGGCCTGCCGCTGTTCGGCTATCTCGCGATCGGGCTGCTGCTGGCGAGCGGGATCGCGGTGATGCCGTGGGCCGCGCGCGCCCTGCTCGCCCCGCTCGCGCGCACGGATTTCGCCTGGGTGCCGGGCGAGTTGGCGGTGCGGCGGCTGTGGGGCGCGCCGGGCCAGGCGACGGTCGCCTTGTCGGGGATCGTCGCCAGCACCAGCCTGATGATCGCGATGGCGGTGATGGTCGCCAGCTTCCGCGAGTCGGTCGATAGCTGGCTGGGCGAGGTGCTCGCGGCGGATGTGTATCTGCGCGTGGAGGGCGGCGGCGGGATCGATCCGGGGGTGCAGCGGCGGCTGGCGGCGGTGCCGGGGATCGGCGCGATCGGCTTCAACCGGATCGTGCCGCTGCGGCTCGCGCCCGATCGGCCGCCGGTGATGCTGATCGCCCGCGCCGATCCGGCACATGCCGTGCCGATGCTGGGCCGCGTCGCCGCGCCGCCGCCCGGCGCGGCGGCGGTGTATCTGTCCGAGCCGGCGGCGCGGATCTACGGCTACGGCCTCGGCGATACGATCCGCCTGCCGCTGGCGGTACGCGCGCCGGCCCGGTTCGTGGTTGCCGGCATCTGGCGCGATTATGCCCGCCAGCACGGCGCGATCGCGGTCGACACGCGCGATTACGCGCGGCTGACCGGCGACGGCGGCGGCGACGAGGCGGCGATCATGCTGACGCCCGGCGCCTCGCCTGACCGGGTGATGGCAAGGCTGCATGCGATCGCCCCGCAGGCGACGCTGGCCCAGCCCAAGCAGCTGCGCATACTCGCGCTGCGCCTGTTCGATCGCAGCTTCGCCGTCACCTATCTGCTGGAGGCGATCGCGATCCTGGTCGGCCTGGCCGGCGTCGCCGCGACCTTCTCGGCGCAGACGATCGCGCGCACGCGCGAGTTCGGCATGCTGCGCCACATCGGCGTCACGCGCGGGCAGATCACGGCGATGCTGGGCGCGGAAGGCGCGCTGCTGGGCGCGGTGGGCGTGGTCGCCGGGATCGGGCTGGGCACCGCGATGAGCCAGATCCTGATCCGCGTCGTCAATCCGCAGTCGTTCCACTGGACGATGGAGACGCATATCCCGTTCGGCCTGTTCGGCGGGGTGACGGTCGCGCTGATCGTCGCGGCGGCGGGGACGGCGATGCTGGCCGGGCGGCGCGCGCTGTCGTTCGACGCGGTGCGCGCGGCGCGGGAGGATATGTGAAGCGGCTGCTGCTCCCGCTGGCGGCGCTGCTGCTGGGCGCGGCGGACTATCCGGTGGTCCGCCCCGGCGTGCCGATCCGCCTGCCCGCCGATCACGGCGCGCACCCCGCCTTCCGCACCGAATGGTGGTACGTGACCGGCTGGCTCGACGTGCCCGGGGGCAAGCCGCTCGGCTTTCAGCTGACCTTCTTCCGCAGCCGCCCGGACGGCGGCACGCGCAACCCCAGCCGCTTCGCGCCAAGCCAGATCCTGTTCGCGCACGCCGCGCTCTCCGATCCCGCCCTCGGGCAGCTGCGCCACGATCAGCGCGCCGCGCGCGCCGGGTTCGGGCTGGCGGAGGCGTCCACCACCGATACCGACATTGCGATCGATGACTGGCGGCTGGCGCGCGGGGGGGACGGGCGCTTCCGCGCGACCATCCCGGCCAGGGACTTCACGCTGGCGCTGACCTTCACGCCGACGCAGCCGGCGCTGCCGCAGGGCGAGGCGGGCTACAGCCGCAAGGGGCCCGCGCCGGAGCAGGCGAGCTATTATTATAGCATGCCGCAGCTGGCGGTTTCCGGACGCGTGCGCCGCGACGGCAAGGATGTCGCGGTGACGGGCCGGGCATGGCTCGACCGCGAATGGTCGTCCACCCTGCTCGACGCGAAGGCGGTCGGCTGGGACTGGGTGGGGCTGAACTTGGACGACGGCGGGGCGCTGATGGCGTTCCGCGTGCGCGACGCCGCGGGCGGCACGCGTTGGGCCGGCGGCACGCTGCGTGCGGCCGACGGTTCCCTGACGCGCTTCGCTCCGCAGGACCTCGCCTTCCGCGCGATCCGCCGCTGGCGCTCGCCGCGCACCGGCGCGGTCTACCCGGTCGAGCAGTGGCTGGGTACGCGGCTGGCCGGGGGCTGGCGGCACTGGCGGATCACGCCGCTGTTCGACGATCAGGAGCTGGACAGCCGCGCCGGCGGCGGCCCGGTCTATTGGGAAGGCGCGGCGCGCACGCCGGACGGGCGCGGCTATCTCGAATTGACCGGCTATGCCAAGGCGTTGAAGATGTGAGCCACACAAGAACGGGAGGGGACGCATGAAGCGGATGATGTGGGCTGCGCTGGCGATCGCGCTGGCGCCGGCGGCGGCGCAGGCCAAGTGGATCACCACCTGGGCCGCCTCCCCGGTCAATCCCCTGCCGGTAATGGGGCCGATGCCGGCCACGCCCTCCTTTTCCAACGTCACGGTCCGCCAGACGCTGCGCGTCTCCGCCGGCGGCAAGGCTCTGCGGATCCGGCTGAGCAACGCCTACGGCACGGCACCGCTCGCGATCGGCGCGGCGCGGATCGCGCTGCTCGGCTCGGACGGCAAGGAGCTGGCCGGCAGCAGCCGCTGGCTGACCTTCGCCGGTGCGCGCAGCGCGACCATCCCGGTGGGTGCGCCGTTCGTCAGCGATGCCGTACCGCTCGCCGTGCCGACGCTCGGCAAGCTGGCGCTCAGCCTGTACCTGCCGGGCGAGACCGGCCCGTGCACCTGCCACGCCGTGGGCCTCGAGCCGACCGAGCTCTCGGCGCCCGGCAACTTCGCCGCCGCGCCGTTCCCGCCCGCGTCGAAGTCGCAGGCCCGCGCCTTCGTCGCCGCGGTGGAGGTGGATGCACCCGCGACGGCGCGCACGGTGGTGGCGCTGGGCGATTCGATCACCGACGGGGTGGGCTCGACCGCGGGGGCGGACCGGCGCTGGCCCGACCTGCTGGCGCAGCGGCTCAACGCCAAGGGCGGCGCGCCCTGGGGCGTGGCGAACGCCGGGATCAGCGGCAACCGCGTGCTGAACGACGGCATGGGCATCAGCGCGCTCGCCCGGCTGGATGCCGACGTGTTCGCGCTGCCCGGCGTGTCTGCGATCATCCTGCTGGAGGGCGTCAACGATCTCGGCCTCTCGTTCGGCAAGATGGAGGGGCCGTTCGCCAAGCTGCTGAACCTGGGGGCGAAGGATCAGGTGGACGCCAAGGCGATCATCGCCGGCTATCGCCAGATCATCGAGCGGGCGCACGCGCACGGCATCCGCGTGATCGGCGCGACGATCCTGCCCTACAAGGGCGCCGGCTATTGGTCGCCCGCGGGCGAGGCGGCGCGTGCCGAGATCAACCGCTTCATCCGGTCGGGCGGCGCGTTCGACGGCGTCGTCGATTTCGACGCGGCGACGCGCGATCCGGCGAACCCGCAGGCGATGCGCGAAGGCTTCCACTTCGGCGATCATCTCCACGGCAGCGATGCCGGCTACAAGGCGATGGCGGACGCGATCGATCTGCGGCTGCTGGGGCGGTAGGCGTCCGCCCCAGCCAATCGGACCTTATCAGCAACTGCTGCCTCTTTCGTTCGTCAGCCCCCCCAAGCACGGGCGGCACGAAGCCGTGGACCGTTGTTGCCGAGGTAGCGCCACCGATCGCCGATCCGGCGGATGCGGGAGGAGTACGCCAGCGGTACGGCCTGCGGCCGAAGCGGGTCAGTTGCCAGCGGCGCGCTTCGCCGCGGCGGCGGCCGCTTCGGTCTGCGGGTTGCCGAGCGACAGCTCGTGCCCGTCCGGGAAGCTGATCTCCGACGCGCTGGCGCGCGTGTCCCCGTCGCGGGCGCGGAACGCGGTGACGATGATCTTGGTGCCCGGCGGCAGCGAGTTCCGGTTCCAGCCGCGGCGCAGCAGCGCGCTGGGAGCACCGCCCTCGACGCGCCACTCGACCACCTTGCCGGTCTTCGGATCGGGCGCGTTGATGTGGATCCACGAATGCGGGTTGACCCATTCGAACTTCACCACCGAGCCCTGCAGCTTGACCGGCTGGTTCTGGTCGAACTCCGCGGCGAACGAATGGTGGGCGTAGGCCGCGCCCGACGCCCCCGCCGCCAGCACCGCACCCAGCACGACGGCGCCTCGCTTCATCTTCCCCATGATATCGTCGATCCTTTCGCAGCCCGGCACGTCCATGGCGCAACGATCCGGCCATCGTTCCGGTGCCGCCGCCCTGCCACGCCGGCGCTGAGACTTGCCTGAACGGGCATGTCAGCGATCGTTCATCGCGCCGAGGCGGTCATTCCTCGGGCGGCGGCTCGTCCGGCTCGTCGCGCGGCGGGGGCGGCGCTTGGTCGTCATCGGCACCCGGCGGCGGCCGGTCGCGGTCGCGCCGGGTGATGTGAAGCCCGTCCTCGCCGATGCTCAGGCCCAGCGTCATGTTGCCGATGTCGGCATCGAGCGTCATTTCGCGCGGCTCGGCGGCGGGCGGCGGATCGGTGCGGATCGCGGACAGCGGCGCGCTGCCGATCGCCGCCGACATGAAGTCGCGCCAGATCCGCGCCGGCAGGCCGCCGCCGGCCACGCCGTGCAGCGGGCTGTTATCGTCATTCCCCACCCACACGCCCGCCACCAGATCGCCGGCGAAGCCGATGAAGATCGCGTCGCGATTGTCCTGCGTCGTGCCGGTCTTGCCGAACACCTGCGTGCGCAGCGCCGCGGACCGGCCGGTGCCCTGGTTGACCGTGGCGGACAGCAGGTCGAGCAGCATGCCCTGCCGGTCGTCGCCGAAATGGCGCGGGCGGTTCCACAGGCTTGCCAGCCAGCCCTGCTCCTCCTCCGGCAGGCCGTGCGGTGCGACCGGATAGGCGTCGGCGGCGACGGCGGCGTAGGCGGAGGTCAGCTCCAGCAGCGTCATCCCCGACGTACCCAGCGCCAGGCTGGGATCGGGCCGCAGCGGACTGCGCACGCCCAGGTCCCGTGCGGCGCGGATCACCTTGTCGCGCCCCACCCTTTCCGCCAGCCGCACCGCCGCGACATTGCTGGAGCGGGCGAACGCCTCGCGCAACGTGATCCGGCCGCGATAGCGCCGGTCGCTGTTCGCCGGCGACCAGCCGCCGATGGTGAGCGGCGCATCCTCCACCATGTCGTCGGGCGTCATCCCGGCGCGCAGCGCGGCGAGATAGACGAACAGCTTGAACGTCGATCCCGGCTGGCGGCGGGCCTGCGTCGCGCGGTTGAACCCGCTTCGGGCATAGTCGCGCCCGCCGACCATCGCGACGACGCTGCCGTCCGGCCGCATCGCCACCAGCGCGACCTGCGCCCCGCCCAATCCGGCGCGCGCCACCGCCCGCTGCGCGGCGCGCTGCAGGCGGATGTCGAGCGTGGTGTCCACCTCCTGCTCGGCATAGACCGCGCCGGCCCGGTCGCGCGCGGCGGGCATCGCCCAGTCGGCGATGTAGGTGCGGGTCGGCAGCGCGGCGCCGGGACGGAGGTGCAGCGGCGCCGGCCCGGCGCGCCGCGCGGT
>CAXUMU010000219.1:0-5767 GCA_964252145.1 uncultured Sphingomonadaceae bacterium | reverse complement strand
GGATTCGGACGGACTGCTCACCTTCCGCGAGATCTACGACCTCCGGCTCGACGCCGACCTGATCGTGCTCTCCGCCTGCGACACCGCCGGCAAGGCGACGGTCGCGGCGACGCGCGAGGCGGGCGTCACCAGCGGCGGCGGCGCGGCGCTGGACGGGCTGGTGCGCGCGTTCGTCGGCGCGGGCGGCCGATCGGTGCTGGCCAGCCACTGGCCCGCGCCCGACAGCTTCAAGGCGACCGAGCGGCTGATCGGCGGACTGTTCGACGCCAAGCCCGGCACCGCATCGGCCGAGGCGCTGCGGCTGGCCGAAAACAAGCTGATGGACGATCCCAACACCTCGCACCCTTATTATTGGGCGGGGTTCGCGCTGGTCGGCGACGGCGCGCAGCCCGTGCTGCGGGCGAACTGATCGCAGGCTGGGCGTAGCGGATGGACATGCCCGCTACGCCCGCGCTGGAGCGCGTGATCGCCGGATCGAGGTCGCGCGGGCGCCGCGCGCTCCGCCAGGTCGGGCCGGTGCGCGCGGCGGGCGCGCTGCTGTTCCTGATCGCCGCCCTGCTGTTCGCGCGCTACGGCTGGTCGATCTGGCTGGCCGACGATGCCGAGCGCGTGCTGTACGACGTGCGCATCCTGCTAACCGCGCCCAAGGTGGCGCAGGACGACCGCATCGTGATGGTGGTCTACACCGACGAGACGCTGGAGGCGACCGGCAAGCGCTCTCCGCTCGACCGCGCGATGCTGGCGCGCGCGCTCGCCAACATCGATGCGATGAGGCCCAAGGCGATCGGCATCGATATCCTGATCGACCAGCCGCAGCCCGAGGACCCGCAGCTGATCGCGGCGTTCCGCAAGATGCGAACGCCGACCTGGCTGGGCTTCGCGTCGAACCAGACCAACGCGGTCTACATGCAGGCGTGGCAGGAGGCGTTCCTCGCCAGGTTCGTGAAGAGCCTGGCGCCCGGCAACGTCCACCCGACCAGCATCCGGCTGGAGGACGATCCTGACAATGTGATGCGCAACTGGCCGAGCCAGCCGCCCGGCCTGCCGCCGCTGCTGGCGCTCGCGCTGGCGCAGGGGCATCCGGAGTTCAAGGATTATCACGGCGGCATCCGCTACCGCCTGCCCAACTTCGTCGACCGACCGGTCTTCAACGTGCTGCCGATCGACCTGTTCGCCAATCCCGCGCTGGCCGAGGCAATGCGGTCGCAGGTGGCGGGCAAATATGTCCTGATCGGCGGGGATATCTCCGATATCGACCAATTTCAGACGCCGGCGACGCGGCTGACCAAACGGACGATGACCGGGCTGACCGTGCACGCCAGCCTGCTGGCGCAGGTGCTGGACGGCAAGCGCTTCATCCTCACGCCCGGCTGGGCGCTGTGGCTCGCCGCGCTGATCGTGGTGCTGTGCGCGGGCTCGACCAGCGTGCTCGACGTGCGGCCGTGGCGGCTGGGGCTGATCATCGCCGGGCAGCTGCTGCTGATCGTCGGCATGCCGTTCTATCTCCGCTGGATGGGGATCGACACGCAGCGCGTGCCGGCGTTCGGCTGGATCGTCGGCTGGGTGATCGCCTACACCGCGGTGGGCACGGCGGCGCGATCGGTCCAGTCCGACCAGCGCCGCTTCGCGCAGTCCGCGCTCGGCAAATATCTCCCCGCCGACATCGCCAGCGAGATCCTGCGCGATCCCGAGCGGCTGTCGCTGCACGGCGAGAAGCGCGAGATCTATGCGCTGTTCAGCGACCTGGAAGGCTTCACCAAGCTCAGCCACGCGATCCCGGCCGAGATGGTGGCGTTCCTGCTGAACAACTATCTCGACCGGCTGAGCGCGATCGTGCTGCGCAACGGCGGCACGATCGACAAGTTCGTGGGCGATGCGGTGGTCGCCTTCTGGGGCGCGCCGATCGCGCGGCCCGACGACGGCGAACGCGCCGCGCGCGCCGCGCTGGAGATGTACCGCGAAGGGGAGCGGTTCCGCCACGACGCGCCCGAGGGGGTGCCGCCGATCGGCTGCACGCGCGTCGGCGTCCATCGCGGCGAGGCGATCGTCGGCAATTTCGGCGGCGAGGGCCGCATCCAATATACCGCGCTCGGCGACAGCATGAATTGCGCCTCCCGGCTGGAAAGCGCCAACAAGCAGCTGAAATCGACCGTGCTGCTGAGTCGCGCGGCGATCGTCGGGCTCGCGCCGAGCGGCTTTCGACCGCTGGGCCGCGTCTGCGTGCGCGGCCGCTCCACCCCGATCGAGATCTACGAGCCGGTGCCGGACGTACCGAGCGAAGATGTGTCGCGCCTCACAGCGCTCCTCGCCCGGTTCGACGAAGGAGAGTCGGACGCGATCGAAGAGCTGGAGCGATACGTCGCCGAACGCCCTGATGATGCGGCGCTCGGCTATTTGGTGTATCGTCTCCATCAGGTGGGACCAGGAGGAAGCTTTGTCTTGGATTAAGGTCATAACAGCGTCGGGCGGCATCGCCGCACTGACGATCGCCGGCATGGCAGGCACCGCCTCCGCAGCGACGCTGGTCGTGCGCTCCGCGGGCCCGTCGGCAAAGAGCTATCCGCCGGGCACCGCGGTCGCGGACACGGCGCAGCTCGTGCTGAAGGCGAACCACCAGGGGGTCCTGCTCGACGGGCGCGGCACGCGCACGCTGAGCGGCCCGGGCAGCTTCAGCCCGGTCGCCGCCAGCAGCGCGGCCGCGAGCACGCAATCGACCTTCGCCTCGCTGGTCGGCCAGCGATCGGACCGGCGGGCGCGGATCGGGGCGGTGCGCAGCATGCAGGCGGGCCCGGCACGCAGCCCCAACCTGTGGTTCGTCGACATCGACAAGAGCAGCACGGTGTGCGTGGCGGACCCGACCGCGGTATCGCTGTGGAGCGCGGCGACGCCGAAGCCCGACAGCGTGACCGTGACCGGCGGCGGCACGACCGCGACCGCGCCCTGGACGAAGGACGGCGCCACCGCGCCGTGGCCGGCCGCGATCCCGATCACGTCGGGCGCGCAGTACAGCATCAGCGTGCCCGGCGCGCCGCAGCCGACCAGCGTGCGTTTCGTCGTCGTGGGTTCGGCGCTGAACGGGCTGGAGGATGTCGCCAGCGTGCTGATCAAGAACAACTGCACGGCGCAACTGGACCTGCTGATCCAGACGGTCGCGGTGCCTGACGCATCGGCGGCGACGGGCGGGTGAGGATCGGCCGGACCGGCTTGTTTGCGCCTTGAACGCAAGGGGTTCGGCTGATAGCAGGATGGCGGTCGTGGACCAGGCGAAGAGCCGGACTCGATCACGCATCCCCGGGGGTCGCAGGGATGGCTTCACCGTTGCAAGCGCCACCCGCACGCCTGCGGGCTGGTTGGCGGCGGCTAGCGCAGGCGGACCGGGCGGCCGGTGCGGCGCGGCATGCACGGCGCGATTGGGACGGATTTCGGTTTGGCGCGAGGGGGCGCTTGCGTGAATGAATTCCTTGCGTAATCCGGGCCGGATCGCGTTCCTTCTCTGCTCGATCGCCGGCGTGGCCATGCCGGCGGACGCGCAGGTCGCCAGCACCGGCGCGCCGACGCGCGAGGAGGTCAACCGCGCGCCGGTCGGCCCCGATACCCGCCCGCCGTCGCGGCTGACGGTGGAGGGCGGGATCGAGCGCGCCCCCTGCCCGCTGGACGATCCCAAGTTCGCCGGCGTCACCGTCGCGGTATCGCAGGTGGTGTTCGACAATCTGAAGGTGGTGGCACCCGAGACGCTAAAATCGTCGTACGAGTCCTATATCGGGAAAACGGTGCCGATCGCGACGGTGTGCGAGATCCGCGACGCCGCCGCCACGATCCTGCGCCGCCAGGGCTATCTGGCCGCGGTGCAGGTGCCGCCGCAGCGGATCGAGAACGGCATCATCCATTTCGACGTGCTGATGGCCAGGATCGTCCAGATCCAGGTGCGCGGCGACGCCGGCAAGTCCGAGCGGCTGATCGCGGGCTATCTCGACGCGCTGAAGGGCGAGGAGGTGTTCAACGAGCATGTCGCCGAACGCTACCTGCTGCTGGCGCGCGACCTGCCCGGCTACGACGTACGGCTGACGCTCAGGCCCGCCGGCACCGCGCCGGGCGAGGTGCTGGCCGAGGTGAGCGTCGCCAAGACGCCGATCGCGATCGACTTCAACGCGCAGAATTATGGTTCGAAGGATGTCGGCCGGTTCGGCGGGCTGCTGCGCGGCGAAGCGTACGACCTGCTGGGCTTCGGCGACCGGCTGAGCCTGGGCTTCTTCTCCACCGCCGACTTCAAGGAACAGCAGGTCGCGCAAGGGGGGTACGACATCCGCGTGGGCCGCGAGGGGCTGACGCTGGGCGGCCGTTTCACCTACGCCTGGACCAACCCCAGCCTGCGCGACGCCACCGGCGCGAAGATCGACATCAACTCGCACACGCTGGTCGCCTCGCTGGAGGGCAGCTATCCGTTCGTGCGGACGCAGGCGACCAACCTGCGCGGCGCGGCGGGCTTCGACTTCATCAACCAGGACGTGCGCCTGCCCGGGCCGCTCTACACGCGCGACCGGCTGCGGGTGTTCTACAGCCGGCTCGACCTGGACGCGATCGATCGGGCGAGCATCGGCGCGCTGGCCGGCTATTCCGCCGCCGAGCCGCGCTGGCGCGCGAGCGGATCGCTGGAGGTGCGCCAGGGCATCGACGGGCTGGGCGCGAGCGACGATTGCGGCCCGGCGCCCTATTCGCGCTGCTTCGTGACCGGGTACCGCCCGCCCAGCCGGACGAACGGCCGGCCCGATGCGTTCGAGGTGCGGGTGAACGGCCAGCTGGAATATCGCCCGCTGCCTAAGATCACCTTCGTGCTCTCGCCGCGCGCGCAATATTCGACCAAGCCGCTGTTCAGCTTCGAGCAATATTCGGCCGGCAACTACACCGTCGGCCGCGGCTACGATCCGGGATCGCTGATCGGCGACAGCGGCGCCGGCTTCCAGGCCGAGTTCCGCTTCGGCAGCCTGGTGCCGCGTTCGCGCAGCAGCCTGGAGCTGCAGCCCTACGCCTTCTTCGATCACAGCTGGGTGTGGCGGAAGCACGATCCGATCGCGCCCGACGACGATTATTCGCAGCAGCTGTCGTCGGTGGGCGGCGGCGTCCGCGCGACGTTCGGCGATCATGCGCGGCTCGACGTGGCGGTGGCCAAGCCGCTCGACCGGGTAGGTCCGGTGGACCCGACGACCAATCGGGCGCGCAAGGGCGATACGCGCGTGCTGGTGTCGCTGACGACCAAGCTGTGGCCGTGGGCGCGCTGAGCGCACCCACGGGGAGTGACGACGTAGCGTAGAACCGTTCGTAAGTGAGGTGGAGTATGCCGGCCCCCGGTTTCAAGCCGCAATCGATCGCCGCACGATCGCGCCACCCGCTGATGTCCAGCTGCGCGGCTGCCGCGGTGATGGTGGCGGGCGGCGGGATGCCGTCGCGCGCGCAGGCGGCGAGCGCGATCGGCGGATCGTATCTGGGCACCGGCGTCGCCAACGTGGTGGGCGGCGCCCCCACCGCCACGATCGGCACCGGCACCACCACCGGCCCCGGCGGCACTACCCTCCCCACGACCAACATCACCGTCAATGCCGCCAATTCGATCATCAACTGGACGCCGAACGGCACGCTCGACACGCATGCCGGCGTGCCGGCGGGCACGATCGCGTTCCAGAACGAGGGCACGGCGGCGTTCGCCGGCGGGCGGGCGCTGGGCGGCGGCAGCTACACGGTGCTCAACCGCATCGTGCCGACGCTGAACACC
>CAXUMU010000218.1:0-5786 GCA_964252145.1 uncultured Sphingomonadaceae bacterium | reverse complement strand
CTGTTCATGCAGACGCTCGACTCGACCGTGATCTCGAACGCGCTGCCCACGATGGCGCGCTCGCTGGGCGAGGATCCCGTGGCGCTGAACCTGGTGATCACCGCCTACCTCTTGTCCGCCGCCGCCTTCCTGCCGATCTCCGCCTGGGTCGCCGACCGGTTCGGCGCGCGCAACGTCTTCCGTCTCGCGATCGTCGGCTTCGCCGTCAGCTCGCTGCGTCACGCTGCTGGTGGGCGGCTTCTTCCGCTCGCTGCAGTTCACCGCGCTGAACGCGATGGGCTATGCCGACATCCCGTCCGAGAAGATGAGCCGCGCCTCCAGCCTCGCCAGCATGTTCCAGCAGGTCGCGCAGAGCCTGGGGGTGGGGCTGGCGGCGGTGCTGATCCACTATACGGTCGCATGGCGGCACAGCGCGGCGCTGACCGCCGCGGACATCACGCCGGCGTTCGCGATCGTGGCGGCGCTGTCGCTGCTGGCGCTGATCTTCTACATCCCGCTGCCCAGGAACGCCGGGGCCGAGGTGTCCGGACGGGCCTGATTCGACCGGCGATGCGATCGGGTGTAGGATGATCGTGGTTCAAGGAGTTGCGACATGCCCAAGACGGTCAATCGCCCGCGCGACGATATCGATGCCCAGCAGATGCAGCAGGGTCAGGCCGACTTCGCCGAGAACAACGAAGGCCCCCAGATGGGCGACTCGCTGACGCCGGACGACTCGTCCGAGCAGCAGGCGCCGGCCTAGGCCGGCAGCAGCCGCCAGCCGGCGCACAGGATCGCTACCAGCAGCGCGGGCGCTACGGCGAGCATGAGGCGCGCGCGCGGGGCAAGCGCGCCGCCGGCCAGATCGTCGGCCGCGATGACCGCGGCGATCGCGGTGCCGGCCATCGTCCAGAGATGATAGCGCAGCTCGGCGGCCACGCTGAACACGAGATAGCCGAGCCCATATAGCAGCGCCGAAAGCGCGAGCGGCAGCAGGATGTCGCGCGAGGGCAGCAGCGGCGCGAGGATCAGCACGCCCAGCGCGAGCGCCATCCACCAGATCGGCCAGCCGAGCGGCGTGTGCGCGCTGATCAGCGCCGCGCGGTCGATCAGCCGCTGCACCGGGTTGGGCGTGATCCGGTAGTGCCAGTCGTTCGGCGCGGACTGGTCGGTCACCGGCCGCTCGATCTCGTCATGCACCAGGAAGCGCGCATTGATGTTGAAGTGCGCCAGCCGGTGTTCGGCATAGGCGATCGGATGCGCCAGGATCGCGCGGGCGAGGACGAGATAGGGGCTCTGCCCGTTCGCCTCGAACGCCAGCTTCACGCTGTCGAAACCGATCCTGCACGGCGCCTCGACCCACCACGAATAGGGATCCCACTTCACCGGCGAATAGCAGCCGGCGTTCACCGCCACCGGATCGGCGACGGGCTGGGTGGGGAAGACGTCGACGCCGCTATGATAGGTGATCCCGCCCAGATCGAAGATCACCAGCGACAGTTCCACCCCGCTCGCCTCGGCCCGGAGCAGGCGGTTGGCCACCGGCATCGCCGCGATCAGCAGGGCGGCGGAGAGCGCCGATGTCGCGAGCAGCCGCAGAGTCGTGTCGCGCCAGCGGAGCGGCAGCAGCGCCACGAACAGCGGCAGGCAGGCGAGGAAGGCGTTGAAACGGAGCGTCGCCGCGCACAGCAACAGCAGGATCGCGGGGGTGCGCAGCGCCGAGTCGCGCATGAAGTCCATGCGCCCGCGCATGCGGGAGCCCAGTCCGGCGGTTGGACCTGGGCTCCCGCCGTCGCGGGAGCACGGATGCCCAGACGATGCGATCGCGCGGGGCGCGCGGTGTCGCCACGCCATCAGTCCGGTCGCGGCGATCAGCGCGCCCGCCATCAGGCAATCCTTGAGCACCGCGCCCATCAGCGCCAGCGGCACCGGCAGCAGCGCACAGGCGGCGAGCGCGACCGCCCCGCCGGGCCGCCCGCGCCGCATCGCCCAGCCCGTCAGAAGCGCGAAGCCGACCCAGTAGAGCGTCAGTTGCAGCACCAGCATCGGTTCCGGCCCGGAATGGATTGCAAGCAATCGCCGCCACAACCATTCCATCGCCGGCGGATGCCAGTCGTCGAACGCGCCGCTCAGCGCCTGGCCATATTGGCGCACTGCGTCCCAGGTCATAATTCCGGGCCAGTAGGCCACCGCCTGAACGAGCGCGACCGTCAGCAGGATCGCGAGCAATCCGCCTCGGCGCGCGGACCGGATCATCGCTTCGGGATATGTTCGGCCGGGCGATCGAGCCGCACATCCTCCCAGCCGCCGCCTAGAGCCTTGTAGAGCGAGACGACATCGCGGCGGAGCATGCCGTCGCTCTGCGCCAGCTGGTCGCGCTGGCTGAGCGCCGATTGCTGCGCGTCCAGTACGGCGGTGAAGTCGGTCAGCCCGGTGTCGTAGCGCGCCCGCACGGCGCGCACGGAGCGATCCGCGTCGGTCACGCCGCTCCGCAACGTCTGGTTGCGGCGCTGCTCGGTGGCGACACGGGTCAGCGCATCCTCTACGTCGCGCAGCGCGGAGAGCACGGTGCGCTGATATTGCAGATAGGCCTGCTCGGCCGCCTCGCGGCGGTTGGTCACTTCGGCGCGGCGGCGGCCGAAGTCCAGGATCGGGAAGTTGAGCGCGCCGCTCGCGGTCGCCTGGATGCTGTCGGCGGAGAAGAGGTTGCCGAGCGCGGTCGAGATCAGCTCGCCCATGCCGGTCAGGCTGATCTTCGGATAGAGATCGGCCACCGCCACGCCGATGTCGGCGGTGGCGGCGGCGAGCTGCCGTTCGGCGGCGCGGATGTCCGGCCGGCGGCGCAGCAGTTCGGACGGCAGTCCGGGCGGGACGGCGGGCGGCGCCGCGAGCGCCGGCTGCTTGGCCGAGAGCTCGACGAACAGCGCGTCCGGCGCCTTGGCCAGCAGCACCGCGATCGCGTGGATCTGCACCGCCTGCTCGGCGACCAGCGGCTCCAGCGACGCTTCCGCATTGGCCAGCTGCGCGCGCTGGCGGATCGTATCGCCCTCGGGCACGAGGCCGACGCGGGCGGTATTGCCCAGCAGCTCCAGGCTGCGCTTCTGCCGCATGATCTCGGCGCGCGCCACGCTCTCGCGCTGCTGGGCGAGGCGCAGCTGGAGATAGTCGTCGGCGACCTCGGCGATCAGGCTGATGCCGGCATCGCGCCCGTTCCACACCGCCGCCTCGGTCCGGGCGCGCGCGCCCTCCAGCGAGCGGCGCGCGCCGCCGAACAGGTCGAGCTCCCAGCTCGCATCGAAGCCCAGCGCGTAGGTGGTGATGCCGCTGCCGGGCGCGGCGATGCCGCCCTGGCTCGTGCCGCCGCCGGCGGTTCCGCCCGTGGTGCCGCCGCTCGCGCCGCCGCCGAAGATGCTGGCGAGCGACGAGAGGCCGGCATTCTTGCTGAACTCGATGTGCGTCGCGTTCGCGGTCGCATCCAGCGTCGGCAGGCCCCGCGCGCGTGCGACGGTCTCCTGCGTGCGTGCCTGGCGGATGCGGCTGGCGGCGGTCTTGATGTCGATCCCGTCGGCCAGCGCGATCGCGATCAGCCGGTCGAGCTCGGGATCGCGGTAGGCCTTCCACCACCCGGCCAGATCGGCGGGCGCGGATTTGGGCAGGTCGGCGCCGACGAACGCCGGCGGCACCTCCAGCTGGGGCGCGGCATAGTTCGGGCCGACGGTGCAGCCGCTCAGCAGCGCCAGCGCCGCGATGGCAAGACGCCGCCTCAATGGGCCGGCCCTCCCTTGGCCGGCTTGAGCAAGAAAGCGAGCGGCGCGATCGCGAAGACGAACACCATGAACGCGTGGAACACATCGATATAGGAAAGCATGTTCGCCTGCTGCTGCACCTGCTGATAGAGCGCGCCCATGCTCGCGGTCATCTCGCTGGTCGCGCCGCCGAGCGCGTCGCCGAACCGCCCGAGCCCTTCGGTGTAGCTCGGGTTCAGCGGGTTGAGCCCCTCCACCAGCTGCGACTGGTGGAATTGCTGGCGCGTCTGGAGCAGCGTCTGCGCGGTCGAGATGCCGAACGTGCCGCCCAGGTTGCGCGCGACGTTGAGCAGCGCGGAGGCCTGGTTGGTCTGGTTGGGCTTCAGCCCGACATAGGCGACCGCGTTGATCGGCACGAACAGGAACGGCAGCGCCATCGCCTGGAACAGCCGCGCCTGCGCCGCATCGCCGAACGAGATATAGGCGTTGAGGTGCGACAGGTTCCACAGCGCCAGCGCCTGCACGATGAGGGCGGGAAACAGCAGGAAGCGCGTGTCCACCTTGCCGGTCAGCACGCCCACCAGCGGCATCACCACCACCGTCGCGATGCCGCCGGTGGTGAGCGCGAGCCCCGCGTCGGTCGCGGTATAGCCCAGCACCTGCTGCAGCATCTGGGGGATCAGCTGGGTGGTGCCGAACAGGATCACGCCGGTCGTCAGCATGAACAGGATCGTGATCGAGAAATTGCGGCTGGCGAACAGCCGCAGATTGATGATCGGATCCTTGTGGCGCAGCTCCCACACGATCAGCGCGGCGATCGCGAGCGCCGCGATCACCGCGGTGGCGGTGATGAACGGGCTGTCGAACCAGTCGAGCCGCTCGCCCCGGTCCAGCGTCACCTCCAGGCAGCCCAGCCCCAGCGCGACCAGCGCAAAGCCGATATAGTCGACCTTCAGCCCGCCCTTCAGCTTCTCCTTGCGCTCCTCCACCAGCGCCTTCGGCTCGCACACGAACACGTTGACCAGCAGCAGCGAGATGATCCCCACCGGCACGTTGATCAGGAAAATCCAGTGCCACGAGGCGTTGTCGGTGATGTAGCCGCCCAGCGTCGGCCCCAGCACCGGGCCGACGACTACGACGATCGCGTAGGCGGCAAACGCCTGGCCGCGTTTCTGCGGCGGGAAGGTATCGGCGAGGAAGCTCTGCTCGGACGGGGCGAGCCCGCCGCCGCCGATGCCCTGCAGCACGCGCGCGAACACCAGCATGCCCAGGTTCGGCGCGAACCCGCACAGCAGCGACGACAGCGTGAACAGCGCCACCGAGATCATGTAGTAGCGCTTCCGCCCGATCACGTCGGACAGCCAGCCCGAAATCGGGATGATGATCGCGTTCGATACGAAATAGCTCGTCAGCACCCACGTCACTTCGTCCTGGCTGGCGGAGAGCGAGCCGGCGATGTGGTTGAGCGAGACGTTGGCGATCGAGGTGTCGAGCACCTCCATGAAGGTGGCCAGGCTGATGACGCCCACGATCAGCCACGGGTTGCGCTTCCCCGCCGCCGACCGCGCGTCCGTCCAGCCTTTGCCGGCCATCAGCGGACCTTGACCCGCGGCACGACCGACATGCCGGGGCCGATCGCCCAGTGGCGGGGATCGGGCCGCCCATTGCCGGTGTCGAACAGGATCCGCACCGGCACGCGCTGCACCACCTTCACGTAATTGCCGGTGGCGTTCTGCGGCGGCAGGATCGCGAACGCCTGGCCTGCGCCGCGCTGGATCGAATCGACGTGCCCCTCGAACTGCACGTCGGGGAAGGCATCGACATGGATATCGACATGCTGGCCGCGCTTCATGCGGACGAGCTGCGTCTCCTTGAAGTTCGCGGTCACCCAGATCCGGTCGGGTACCACCGCCATCACCTGCTGACCCGGCCCGACATAGCTGCCGACGTTGACCGAGCGGTTGACCACCTGCCCGTCGACCGGCGAGGTCAGGCGCAGGTTGCCGACGGTGACGTTCGCCTGCGCCATTTCGACGGCCTGCTTGGTGGCCTTCGACAGAC
>CAXUMU010000217.1:0-5797 GCA_964252145.1 uncultured Sphingomonadaceae bacterium | reverse complement strand
GCCGACGCCCTCGTCCAGCGCCAGATCGTTGCCGATCGCGCGGATCCTGGTAAGCGAAGAGGGGCCGTCGCCGATCAGCGTGGCGCCCTTGATCGGCGCGCCGACGCGGCCGTTCTCGATGCGGTAGGCTTCGGTGCACGAGAAGACGAACTTGCCGCTGGTGATGTCCACCTGGCCGCCGCCGAAATTCTTGGCGTAGATGCCGTTCTTCGCGCGCGCCAGGATCTCGCCTGGATCGTCGTTGCCGGCATGCATGAAGGTGTTGGTCATGCGCGGCATCGGCGCGTGGGCGAAGCTTTCGCGGCGGCCGTTGCCGGTGGCGGGCACGCCCATCAGCCGCGCGTTCAGCCGGTCCTGCAGGTAGCCCTTGAGGATGCCGTCCTCGATCAGCACGTTCGACTGTGTCGGCGTGCCCTCGTCGTCGATCGTGAGCGATCCGCGGCGATCGTGGATCGCGCCGTCGTCCACCACCGTCACGCCGGGCGCGGCGACCCGCTCGCCGATCCGGCCGGAGAAGGTGGAGGTGCCCTTGCGGTTGAAATCGCCCTCCAGCCCGTGGCCGATCGCCTCGTGCAGCAGCACGCCGGGCCAGCCGGGGCCGAGCACGACGGTCATCTCGCCGGCGGGTGCGGCGATCGAATCGAGGTTGATCAGCGCCTGGGCCAGCGCCTGATCTACCACGCGGTTCCAGCGCGCCGGCTCGAACAGCGCATCGTAGAGGAAGCGGCCGCCCGTGCCGGAATAGCCGCTCTCGCGCCGGCCGTTCTGCTCGACCACGATCGAGACGTTGAGGCGCACCAGCGGGCGCACGTCGAACGCGACGAAGCCGTCGGGCCGCACGATCTCGATCACGCTCCACGAGCCGAGCAGGCTGACCGAGACCTGCGATACGCGCGGATCGCGCGCGCGGGCGGCGGCGTCCACCTCCTGGCAGAGCGCGGCCTTGCGCGCGAACGGGATCAGGCCGAGCGGATCCTGATCGGTATAGAGCGCGGCGTTGGTGCGGCGGGGTGGGGCCGCGAGCGGCTGGCGCGCCGGATCGAGCAGCGCCATCGTCTCGGCGGCGCGGCGGATCGCGCCCTCGCTGATATCGTTGGCGTGGGCGAAGGCGGTTGTCTCGCCGGACACGCCGCGCAGGCCGAAGCCGGCCTGGGTGTTGAAATCGGCGGTCTTCAGCCGGCCGTCGTCGAAGCCGAAGCTCTCGGCCGCCATGTATTGGAGATAGAGCTCGCCGTCGTCGCAGCCCTTCAGCGCCTCGGCGGTGAGCCGCAGCGCCCCGTCCGGGTCGAGCGCATTATCGCGGTAGAGGAAGCGGCGGGGGTCTGCGAGGCTGGTCATGCCCGCGATATAGGCCGCTCAGCCGTGCTTTGCATCCCCGTCGGCGGGGCCGCCCGCCAGCACGAAGCGCCGGTCGCAATAGCCGCAATCGACATAGCCCTTCTCGTCGATCTCCAGCCACACGCGCGGGTGGCCCAGCGCGGCGGGGATGTCGCCGGCGCCGTCGCAGGCGACGCGGGAGGTTGGGGTGCGGATGGTCTCGGGCGCGGGCTGCATGCGCGACTGCCTAGCGCAGCGTGCCCAGGGGGTTCAAGCGGCTCAGGCGAGGCGCGGCGCGGCCTGCATCAGCAGCGCCAGCAGCGCGGACAGCGCGGCGGCGGCGGCAAGCGCGCGGCGCGAGCGGGGGAGCGCAAGGTAGGCCAGCATCCGGCGCAGGATCGGCCCGAGCGGTTACGATGACGCGAAAGGCCATGGTTCGCGCCGCATCAACCAGCCGATGGGGTGCCTAGCCCCGCCCCGCCCCAGCCGCTATGCGCGGGAGCCATGAGCGAAGCGGCCATCTCGATCGACACCCTCACCAAGACCTATGCCGGCGGCAAGCAGGCGCTGGGCGGCGTCAGCTTCGATGTGCCGAGGGGGCAGATATTCGGGCTGCTGGGGCCGAACGGCGCGGGCAAGTCGACGCTGATCAACATCCTGGCGGGGCTGGTCAACAAGACCTCCGGCACCGCCGCGATCTGGGGCTTCGACATCGACCGCGACCAGCGCAACGCCAAGGCGTCGATCGGGATCGTGCCGCAGGAGATCCTGTTCGATCCCTACTTCACGCCGTTCGAGACACTGGAGATCCAGGCCGGGCTGTACGGCGTGCCGAAGGCGAAGCGCCGCTCCGATGCGCTGCTGGGCGCCGTCCACCTCGCCGACAAGCGCAATGCGTACGCCCGCACGCTGTCCGGCGGCATGAAGCGGCGGCTGATGGTAGCCAAGGCGATGGTGCATGCCCCGCCGGTGCTGGTGCTGGACGAGCCGACCGCCGGCGTGGACGTGGAATTGCGCCAGCAGCTGTGGAGCTACGTGCGCGAGCTGAACGCCGGCGGCGTCACCGTCGTCCTCACCACCCATTATCTGGAGGAGGCCGAGGAGCTGTGCGACCGGATCGCGATCATCAACCACGGCAAGCTGATCGCCAACAAGCCGACACGCGAGCTGGTGGGCATGGCGCAGGAAAAGGCGGTCGAGGTGACGATCGACCGCGACCTGAACGAGCCGCCCGCCGCGCCCTGTTTCGAGAAGATCGAGCTGAAAGGCCCGCGCGTGCTGACGATCACCTACGGCAAGGACAAGGTGAACGCCGGCGAGGTGCTCGCCGCATTGCAGGCGGCGGGGCTGGGCATCGTCGACGTCTCGACCCGCGAGGCCGACCTGGAGGACGTGTTCCTCAACCTGACGCGCGCGGCCGCCTGAGAAGGTCATCTGCCGCGTACGCGTCACCCGGGCTCGACCCGGGGTCCCGCTGCTTTCCTGCTGGTCAACGGGTCGTCTTGCCCCCGAGCTGGCGCCACCCCGGATCAAGTCGGCAATCATCCCGTGACGAAAGAACGTCGCACCCGTACCCCGGCGCCGGCGGGGGCCCCCCAACGGGCCGCGCGTAACTGGACCCCGGCCTGCGCCGGGGTACTGTTCCCTGCTTCAGCGGGATAGGTACCGATCAAGTCCGGGGTGGCGATGTTGTAGGGGTTCGCTGCTTGCCCTTGAGGCGGGCAGCCCGTAGCGCTCGCGCAAACGATAGTGCAGGCGGACGAGGATTGACCGAGGAAACCAACAGCTACGACGTGCTCGTCATCGGCTCCGGCGCGGCCGGGCTGACGGCGGCGCTGAACCTGGCCGAACGGTTCAAGGTCGCGGTGCTGGCCAAGGGCGGGCTGTCCGACGGATCGACCGCGTGGGCGCAGGGCGGCATCGCCGCGGTGCTGGAGCCCGGCGACACGTTCGAGAGCCATATCGAGGATACGATGGTCGCCGGCGGCGGCCTGAACGACCGCCGCACGGTGGAGTTCGTGGTCGAGCATGCGCCGGCCGCGATCGAGCGGCTGGCGGCGCTGGGCGTGCCGTTCAATCCGGGCGAGTCCGAACGCTGGCACCTGACGCGCGAGGGCGGGCATAGCGCGCGGCGCATCGTCCATGTCGACGACGCCACCGGCTGGGCGGTGCAGCAGGCGCTGGAGCGCGCGGCCGAGGCCAATCCGAACATCACGCTGGTGCCCGACATGGCGGCGATCGATCTCGTCACCGGGCGGCACGGCCAACGCTATTCGGGCGACGGCCATGTCTGGGGCGTCTACGCGGTCAACCGCCGCACCGGCCGGGTCGAGCTGTTCAGCGCCCGCGCGACGATCCTGGCGACCGGCGGCGCGGGGCGGACCTATCTCTACTCCACCGCGCCGCGCGGGGCGACCGGCGACGGCATCGCGATGGCGTGGCGCGCGGGCGCGCGCGGCTCGCACATGGAATTCATCCAGTCCCCCCCGCCCTGCCTCTACACTCTCGACGTCAAGAACTTCCTCATCACCGAGGCCGTGCGCGGCGAGGGCGGGCGGCTGAAGCTGCCGGGCAGCGGCCACCGTTTCATGCCCGATTTCGACCCCCGCGCCGAGCTTGCTCCCCGCGACGTGGTCGCGCGCGCGATCGACCATGAGATCAAGCGGCTGGGGCTGGACTATGTCCACCTCGACATCAGCCACCAGTCGCCCGAATTCGTGCGCGAGCATTTCCCGAACATCTACACCAAGCTGACCGGCCTGGGCATCGACATCACGAAGGAGCCGATCCCGGTCGTGCCCGCGCAGCATTATACCTGCGGCGGCGTGCTGGTTGACCTGAAGGGCCGCACCGACCTGCCGGGGCTCTATGCGGCGGGCGAATGCACCCAGTCCGGCCTGCACGGCGCCAACCGGCTCGCGTCCAACTCGCTGCTGGAATGCTTCGTGTTCGGCGAGGCGGCGGCGGGCCACATCGCGCGCCACTGGGACGAGATGCCGGCGCCGCCACCGATCCGGCCGTGGGACGAGAGCCGCGTGTCCGATTCGGACGAGGAGGTCGTCGTCCAGCATAATTGGCGCGAGATCCGGCGGTTCATGTGGGACTATGTCGGGATCGTGCGGACCACCAAGCGGCTGGAGCGCGCGCAGCACCGCGTCGCCCTGCTCAGGAGCGAGGTGGAGGAATATTACGGCAATTTCCGCGTGACGCCCGACCTGATCGAGCTGCGCAACCTGGTGGAAGTGGCGGGGCTGATCGTGCGGTCCGCGCTCGGTCGCAGGGAAAGCCGCGGCCTGCATTACACGCTGGACTATCCCGACACGCTGCCGGAGGCGGTGGATACGGTGCTGGTGCCGTAGGTCACCCGTCATGCCAGCGAAGGGCGGCATCTTCCGGTAGCGGCGCGGTCCATCTGCGCGAGATCCCAGCTTTCGCTGGGATGACGAAAGGGGCGAGCCTTACTCCATCACGGCGTGCGGGGCGCCGCCTGCCGGCTTCGGCGGGCGGCGCACGAACAGCAGCAGCGGCACCGCCGCCAGCGTCAGCAGCATCATCAGCCGGTAATCGTCGAGATAGGCGATCATCAGCGCCTGGCGGTTGATCTCGCCGTCCAGCATCGCGTTGGCCGGGCCGGCATTGCCGCCCACCACCGCCAGCAGCTGCCCGGCGGCGGACTGCTGCGTCACCTGCATCGCCAGATCCGAGTGGCTCACCTGAACATTGCGCGCCAGCACCGCGGTCACGATCGCCACGCCGGTCGATCCGCCCAGGCCGCGCAGCAGGCTGAACAGGCTGCTCGCCTCGGTGCGGAAGCGCGGGTTGAGCGTGGCGAAGCCCAGCGTCAGCAGCGGACCCATCGCAAAGCCCATGCCGGCGCCCTGGATGAAGCCGCTCGTCACGACCAGCCGGCTGCCCATTTCCAGCGAGAAGCCGGTCATCTGCCACAGCGAAAAGGCGATGCACGCGAAGCCGCCGAGGATGATCAGCCGCGCATCCACCTTGCCGTTGATCCGCGCGGTGATGATGAACGCAGCCACGGTGCCGACGCCGCGGGGCGCCATCAGCAATCCGGCCGAAACCGTGGGGTAGCCGTAGAGCTGCTGCAGCATCGGCGGCAGCAGCGCCGCACCCGCGGTCATCACCAGCCCGGCGATGAAGCCGAAGGAACAGGCCGCCAAGTAGTTGCGATCGCTGAACATCGCCGGATCGAACACCCGCTCGCGACGGCTGAAGAGCAGGTGGATCGCCAGCATCCAGGCGGCGCAGCCGGCGATCGCCGCCTCGGCGATCACCTCGCCCGATTCGAACCAGTCCAGCTGCGGCCCGCGATCCAGCATCAGCTGCAATCCGGCCAGCGCGAAGCCCAGCAGCGCGAAGCCGAACAGATCGAACCGCCGCATCCGCCTGGCCGGCTCGCGCAGCGATGCCCAGGCGCCCGCGAACGCCAGCACGCCCACCGGCAGGTTGACGTAGAACACCC
>CAXUMU010000216.1:0-5810 GCA_964252145.1 uncultured Sphingomonadaceae bacterium | reverse complement strand
GGCTCTGGGCGATGCGGCCGGCGTACTGGACTATGCCGCGCTCGATGATGCCGTCGGCACGCTGGCGCACGCGCTGCTGGCGCGCGGGCTGGGGCAGGGCGACCGCGTCGCGAGCTGGCTCGCCAAGACCCGTCTCGCCTGCCTGCTGCCGCTCGCCTGCGCGCGCGCCGGGCTGGTGCATGTGCCGATCAATCCGCTGCTGAAGCGCGCGCAGGTGGCGCACATCCTGGCCGACAGCGGCGCGGCTCTGCTGGTGGCGGGCGCCGCTCGAGCGGCTTCGCTCGAGCCCGGCGACGTAGCCGATGCCGGGCTCATGATCGAGGAGGAGGGCGGGCTACAGGGCGAGGCGGATGCGCTGCCGCCGTCCGCCGCCGAGCCGGGCCAGCTTGCGGCGCTGCTTTATACTTCGGGCTCCACCGGGCGGCCGAAGGGGGTGATGCTGAGCCATGCCAATCTCTGGCTCGGCGCGGTCGCGGTCGCCTCCTATCTAAGGACGACGCCGGCCGATCGCACCTTGTGCCTGCTGCCGCTGAGCTTCGATTACGGCCAGAACCAACTGCTCTCCACCTGGGCGGCGGGTGGGTGCGCGGTGCCGTTCGACTATTTGCTGCCGGGTGACGTCGTGCGCGCGGTGGAGCGCGATCGGATCAGCGTGCTGGCCGGCGTGCCGCCTTTGTGGCGGCAGCTGGCCGACGCGCGCTGGCCGACGGACACCGCCGCCCGGCTGCGCTGCATCACCAACAGCGGCGGACGGTTGCCGGTGCCGCTGGTGCGGCAGCTGCGCATGCTGCTCCCGCAGGCGGAGCTGCATTCGATGTACGGTCTCACCGAGGCGTTCCGCTCGACTTCGCTCGATCCGGCGCTGATCGATGCGCACCCGGAATCGATCGGCCGCGCCGTCCCGCTCGCCGAGGTGATGCTGGTCCGTCCCGACGGCACCGCCGCCGCCGACGGAGAGGCCGGCGAAATCGTCCAAGCCGGCCCGCTGGTGGCGCAGGGCTATTGGCGCGATCCGGCCCGCACCGCCGCCCGCTTCCGCCCCGCGCCCGCTTTCTCGGCGATGGGGGGCGCTGCGGTCTGGTCGGGCGATCAGGCGATCCGGGGTGCGGACGGCCTGCTGCGTTTCGTGGGACGCGACGACGAGATGATAAAGACGTCCGGCAACCGCTTGAGTCCGCAGGAAGTTGAAGAGGAGGCTGTGGGCAGCGGTGCCGCCGCGCAGGCGGTTGCGCTGGGCATCGCGGATGAAGCGGTCGGGCAGGCCATCCTGCTCGTTGCCGAGCCCGTGGCGGGCGTTGCCGACGCCGAGGCGCGGCTGGTGCGCCACCTTCGCATGAGATTGCCGACCTTCATGCAGCCCCGCTCGATCGTGTGGCGCGAGTCGCTGCCGCGCAACGCCAACGGCAAGATCGATCGCGCGGCGCTCCGCGCGGAGTTCGCGTCATGAAGCCGATGGGGCCGATCCCGCCGGATTTCCAGGCCCGCCCGGACGGGCTGCTCCGGATCGGCGGACGCGATCCGGAATCGCTCGTCACGGAGGCGGGCGACACGCCGTTGTTCGCATATGATCTGAACATCGTGCGCGAACGGATTGCGCTGCTGCGCAAGGCGATGCCGGCAGGTACCGCCGTGCATTATGCCGTCAAGGCCAACCCATTCCCGCCGCTGCTGACCGCGCTCGCCCCGCTCGTCGATGGATTCGACGTCGCCTCGGCGGGGGAACTGGAGCGAGCGCTCGAAGCGAGCATGCCAGCGGATGCGATCTCCTTTGCCGGGCCGGGCAAGCGCGAGCGCGAGCTGGAGGCGGCGATCCGCGCCGGTGTGACGCTCAACCTGGAATCGGACGGCGAGGCGAGCCGCGCGATAGCCATTGCCGACCGGCTGGGTATCCGCGCCCGGCTGGCCGTGCGCGTCAATCCGGATTTCGCGCTGCGCGGATCGGGGATGAAGATGGGCGGCGGCGCGGCCCCGTTCGGGATCGATGCCGAGTCCGTGCCGCCGCTGGTCCGGCGCATCGTCGCCAGCGGCGCGGAATGGCGCGGTTTCCATATGTTCGCCGGCTCGCAGTCGCTGGACGCCGCTGCCATCGCCGAGACGCAGCGGGCGACGATCGCGCTCGCCGCGCGCCTGGCCGAGGCGGCCGACGTCATGACGCCAGCGCTCAACCTGGGCGGCGGGTTCGGCATTCCCTATTTCGCCGGCGACGAGGCGCTCGACCTGGCCGCGATCGGCGCCGCTTTGGGCGAAACGCTCGCCGCCCGCCCCGCCGCGCTCGCCGACACGCGCTTCGCGATCGAGCTGGGCCGCTGGCTGGTGGGGGAGGCGGGGGTCTATCTCACCCGCGTCGTCGATCGGAAAGAAAGCCGCGGGCAGACCTTCCTCGTCGTCGATGGCGGATTGCACCACCAGCTCGCCGCGAGCGGCAATTTCGGCACGGTGGTGAAGCGCAACTATCCGATCGCGGTCGCCTCGAAATTTGGCGCCGAACCGCAAGAGATGGTTAACGTCGTCGGCTGTCTGTGCACCCCGCTCGACCGTCTGGGCGACCAGATCATGCTGCCGCGTGCCGAAGTGGGAGACCTGATCGCGGTCTTCCTGGCCGGCGCCTACGGCGCAACCGCAAGCCCGCGCTCCTTTTTGGGACACCCGGCCGCCAAGGAGCTGCTCGTAGGCGGCCGTTAACCGAACATTACTAACAACTTCTTAACCTCTTCCTCGCATAGCGGAGGCTGAACCTGCGCCCCGTACGCCCTCTGCAGGGGGCGGCGGACCTGTCGGCGCACGGGCGGCAAGAGGTGTCGACATGGCGTTGAAGAGCGTTTCGCATGGCGTACTGGCCCTCGCGGCGGGGGCGACCGCGCTCTCCGGCTGCTCCAGCGGCGGCGCGCGCCCGGCGACCGAGCTTCCCGCTGCCTCGTTCGTCTCGGCCAAGGAAGGGCCGGGCGAGGATTATCTGATCGGCCCGCTCGACCAGCTGACCATCTTCGTCTGGCGCAATCCGGAACTGGGCGCGAAGGTGCAGGTCCGCCCCGACGGCCGCATCACGACCCCGCTGATCGCCGACCTGCCGGCGGTGGGCAAGACGCCCGCCAAGCTCGCCGACGACATCAAGGACAAATTGTCCACCTACATCAAGGATCCGATCGTCTCGGTGATCGTGGACAATTTCTCCGGCACCTATTCGCAGCAGGTCCGCGTCGTCGGCGCGACCGAGAAGCCGGCGTCGCTGCCGTTCCGCGCCAACATGACGCTGCTGGATGCGATGATCGCGGTGGGCGGCCTTTCCGAATATGCCGCGGGCAACAAGGCGCGGCTGGTCCGCTACGACAAGGGCACCGGCAAGCAGACCGAGTTCGGCCTCCGCATCGGCGACCTGCTGAAGCGCGGCGACACCAAGGCCAACGTCCGGCTGGAGCCGGGCGACGTGATCATCATCCCGGAAAGCATGTTCTGATCCGCCACTGGGCCAACGGGGTGAAGCGCAGCCGATGCACGCAATCTACGAAGAACTGAGGATCGCGCTCCACCTGGTGTGGCGGCGGCGCTGGCTGGCGCTGGCCGTCGCTTGGTGCGTCTGCCTGATCGGCTGGCTGGTGATCGCGTTCATCCCCAACGCGTACGAATCGCGCGCGCGCATCTTCGTGCAGATGCAGACCTTGCTGCCCGACAAGATCGGCATCACCACCAGCGACCGCCAGCGCGATGTCGATCAGGTGCAGCAGACGCTGACCTCGACCGTCAATCTGGAGAAGGTGGTGCGCGGCACCGACCTCAGCCTGCAGGCGAACAGCGACGCCGATGTCGCGGCGCTGGTGGAGAAATTGCGCAAGAATATCGAGATCAAGGCGCAGCAGGACAATCTGTTTCAGATCACCGCGCGCTCCAGCGCGGGCGGCATGTCGGATGCCAAGAACGCCAAGCTCTCGCGCGCGATCGTGCAGAAGCTGATCGACATCTTCGTCGAGGAGAATCTGGCCGGCGACCGCAACGAGACCAGCCAGACGATGCGCTTCCTGGATGGCGAGCTCGCCCGCCGCCAGAAGCAGCTGGAAGAGGTCGAGGCGCGGCGCAGTGCGTTCGAGCAGAAATATATGGGGCTGCTGCCCGGCGTGGGATCGATCGGCGACCGGATGGCCGCGGCGCGCTCCGAACTGGCGACGGTCGATTCGAACCTGATGGCGGCGCAGGGGTCGCTTTCGGCGATGAACGGCCAAATGGCGAGCACGCCCGCGACGGTCGCCTCGGCCGGCGGCGGCGGCGCGGCGGGGCCGAACAGTTCGCGCATCGCCTCGCTCCAGGCGCAGCTGAACGACTATCAGGCGCGCGGCTGGACCGACCAGCATCCCGACGTCGTCGCGACGCGCGACCAGATCGCGCGGCTGCGTCCGCTCGCCGCCGGCGAGCGCGGCGGCGGCGCCGGCAGCACCGCCCACCCGCTCTACATCACGCTGCGCAGCATGCAGGCCGAGAAGCAGGCGACCGTCGCCGCGCTCGCCGCGCGCAAGGCGCAGCTCCAGTCCGACATGGCGCAGCTGACCGCCAAGCAGTCCGACGAGCCCGGCGTCGCCGCCGAGCAGCAGGCGATCAACCGCGACTATGACGTGCTGAAGGCGCAATATGACAAGTTGCTGGGCGACCGCGAGGAGGTGAAGCTCCGCAGCGACGTCTCGACCAAGACCGACTCGGTCAAGTTCAGCGTCATCGATCCGCCCAGCGCGCCGCGCCTGCCGGTCGCGCCCAATCGGCCGCTGCTGCTCGCGCTGGTGCTGCTGCTGGGGATCGCCGGCGGGATCGGCGCGGCGTTCGGCCAGGCGCAGCTCGCCACCACCTACGCCACCGCCGACCGGCTGGCGCGCGCGAGCGGGCTGCCGGTGATCGGATCGATCAGCGAGATCGTGACCGCGCCGCAGCAGGTGGAGAATCGCCGCCGGCTGATGTGGTTCGCCGGCGCGGGCGGGGCGCTCGCCGGCTGCTTCGCGCTGCTGCTGCTCGTCGAGTTCGTCCAGCGGGGGCTGACCGCGTGATGGGGATGGGAATGACCAACGAACGCCCTACGCCGGCGCGATCGCTGCTGGAGCGTGCCGCCGAAATCTACGATTTCAAGGCGGCGCTCAGCCAGCGGGGTGCCGCCGCCGACCAGGGGGCGCCCGCAGCGCCCTATCCGCTGCCGCCGCCCGCCGCCGGGCGCCGCGGCACGATCGACCGTGCCGAGCTGGAGCAGAATGGCTTCATCCTGCCCGACACGCCGGTCAGCCCGCTTGCCGAGGAGTTCCGCATCGTCAAGCGCCAGCTGCTGATCGCGGCGATGGGCGGCAACGCGTCCGCGCCGGTGGACCGCGGCCGGATGATCCTGGTCGCCTCCGCCCAGCCGGACGAGGGCAAGACGTTCTGCGCGGTCAACCTGGCGCTCTCGATCGCGGCCGAGAAGGACGTCGAGGTGCTGCTGATCGACGCGGACTTCGCCAAGCCCGAGATCCTCTCGATCCTGGGGCTGGAGGGCGGCGCGGGGTTCATCGATGCGGTCGCCGATCCGACGATCGATGCGGAAGCCTGCATCATCCGGACCGACCTGCCGAACCTCAGCGTCCTGCCCGCCGGCCGCCAGACCAACGAGGCGAACGAGCTGCTCGCGTCGGACCGGATGCGCGTGGTGCTGGACCAGCTGGTGCGGCGCAACCCGAACCGCATCCTGATCTTCGATTCGGCGCCGGCGCTCGCCGCGTCGCCCGCCTCGGTGCTGGCGCTGCATGTCGGGCAGGTGCTGATGGTGGTGCGCGCCGACCAGACCAGCGAGCCCGAGCTCAAGGAGG
>CAXUMU010000215.1:0-5839 GCA_964252145.1 uncultured Sphingomonadaceae bacterium | reverse complement strand
CCCCTGCCCCTCCCTTGAAAGGGAGGGGTGAGATATACGGGGTGATGCCTTCATCAGTTTCCGGCCCGATCAAGCGATCGGTCACGATCGCCGGCCACTCCACCTCGATCAGCCTGGAGCCGATCTTCTGGGACGCGCTGGCGCAGGCCGCCGCCTCCCGCCAGCTTCCCTTGAGCGCGCTCGTCGCCCGGATCGATGCCGATCGCATTCGCCATCCCGCCCCCGCCAACCTCGCCAGCGCGATCCGCGTCTGGCTGTACGAACGTGCGGTTGACAGTAATGCGAATGACTAGCAATAGCGACTCACGCGGCGGATAGGCGGCGGGGAGCAAGGGGACCATCAGTGACGGTTACGGATATCCGCGGCGGCGCCGGCAAGGCATCGCCCGCGTTCATCGCGCTCGGCTGCGTGGGCTTCATCGCATCCGCCCCTGCGGCGGCCCAAGCCCCGGCCGAGCCGCAGGCGGACGACCAGCCGACGCAGCTCGAAGGCGTCACCGTCACCGATACCGCGATCACCGACGGCAGCTATAAGGTGGACCGCGCCGATTCGCCCAAATTCACCGCGCCGCTGCTGGATACGCCGCGCTCGGTCGTCGTGGTCCCCGCGCAGGTGATCAAGGATAGCGGGTCGGCGACGCTGGTGGAGGCGCTGCGCACCGTGCCCGGCATCACCTTCGGCGCGGCGGAGGGCGGCAACCCGATCGGCGACCGCCCGTTCATCCGCGGCTTCGATGCGCAGGGCAGCACCTTCCTGGACGGCGTGCGCGACATCGGCGCGCAGAGCCGCGAGGTGTTCGCGGTCGATTCGATCGAGGTGGTGAAGGGCAGCGACAGCGTGTTCGGCGGGCGCGGCAACGCCGGCGGCACGATCAACGTCGTCTCGAAACTGCCCAAGGCGGACAATTTCGCCACGGCATCCGCCAGCTACGGCAACGCCGACTATAAACGCATCACCGCCGACGTGAATTATCGCCTCGGCGACATGGTCGCGGTGCGCATCGCCGGCATGTGGCACGATCAGGACGTCGCCGGCCGCGACGCGATCTTCCAGAAGCGCTGGGGCGTGGCCCCGTCGGTGACGATCGGGATCGACAGCCCGACGCGCCTCACCGCCGCATATTATCACCTCGATACCGACGAGCTGCCCGACAGCGGCATCCCCTATCTGTACACCGCCACCAACACGCCCAATCTCGGCTACAGCTATTCCGAGCCGGCGATCGGCACCGTCACCACCGCCGGCGGCGTCATCGGCAAGGTCAAGCGCAGCACCTTCTACGGCCTGAAGGACCGCGACTTCCGCGACAGCAGGACCGACCAGGCGACGCTGCGGTTCGAGCATGATTTCGGCGATCACCTGCACGTGCGCAACACGTCGCGCTACAGCCACACCTATCAGGCCTACATCTTCCTGCTCCCCGACGACAGCAACGGCAACGTCTATGGCACGACGGCGACGAACCCGACTGTCGCGCCGTTCAACCAGACCAGCGGCGGCCAAGTCTGGCGCCGCGCCAACACCCGCTACGGCTTTACCGACAGCATCATCAACCAGACCGATCTGTTCGGCACGTTCGACACCGGTTCGATCAAGCACAGCTTCGCCGCCGGCAGCGAATTTTCGTGGGAAAAGGCGCAGCGCGGCGCGTTCGTGACGCGCGGCTTCGTCAATGCGGCGGGCAGCGAACTGCTCTCCACCGGATCGACGATCTCGCCCCGCTGCAACAGCGCGACGATCGCACGCTTCTATTGCACCAGCCTGTTCAACCCGAACCCGAACGATCCTTGGGTCAACTATGCGAACGATATGTCGAGCACGCCGGCGGCGATCGTGAAGACGCTGCCGATCGCCGAGACGATCAACCGATCCGACACGCGCGCCGCCTATCTCTCCGATTCGATCACGATCACCGATGTGCTGATCGCCAATCTGGGGGTGCGCTACGATCGCTTCCATTCGGAGGTGGAGCCGGGCCTGCCGATCGCCGCGACCAGCCGCTACACCGTCGCGCGCACCGATCAGGAATTCACCTACCAGGCCGGCTTGGTGTTCAAGCCGACCAAGTCCACCACGCTATACGCCTCCTACGCCACCTCGGCGACGCCGCCCAACAGCCTGCTCGGCGAGGGGCAGGAGCAGAACGGCTTCATCGCCGCCACCACCACCGCCAGCGGCGCCACCGGCGCGCAGGCCGCGGCGGCGCAGGCCGCATCCGACTCGCTGAAGGTGGAGAAGACGCGCTCGTTCGAGGTCGGCGCCAAGGCCAACCTGTTCGAGGACCAGCTGTCGCTGACGCTTGCCGCCTTCCGCACCGACACCCGGAACGCGCGCTCGGTGAGCGACGCCGGCACCGTCGCCTATATCGGCGAGCGCCGGACCAGGGGCATCGAGTTCGGCTTCAACGGCAACGTCACCAATCGCTGGAGCGTGTTCGGCGGCTACACCTATCTCGATGCGATCATCACCGACGGCGGCTTCACCGCCTTCGCGGTGCCGGCGGTGACCGGGCCGGGCGGCGCGGTGCTGGTGCCGGCGCGCACGATCGTGCAGCCATCGGTCAATACCGGCCGGCGCTTCCCGCAGACCGCTAAGCACAGCTTCACCGCCTGGTCCGATTATAAGGTGACCGACAACATCACGATCGGCGGCGGCGCTTTCTATACCAGCCGCGTGTTCGGCGGCTATGCCGACAACCGCACCGTTACCGGCACCGGTCTCGCCGCGGTGGTCAATCCGGCGACCAGGATCATCGCGCGCACCATCCCCAGCTACTGGCGGTTCGATGCGCGCGCGGGCGTCAAGATCAGCGACCATATCGATCTGGCGGTCAACGCGCAGAATCTGACGAACAAGGTCTATTTCAACCAGGCCTATACCAGCCACTATGCCTCGATCGCGCCGGGCCGCACCGTGTTCGGCACGGTGAACGTGAAGTTCTAGCAGGTGGCGCAGCCGTCGCTGGACGAGCTCAACGCGCTGACGGCGGACGAGTTGGCGGCGCGGCTGTCCGGCTCGCCCGCACAGCGCGCGGCGCTGGTGCGCGCGGCGGCGGAGGCGGGCGTCGCCGAGGCGCAGGCGGTCTACGGCCAGATGCTGCTGGACGATGGCGAGCCGCGCGAGGGGCTGCGCTGGTTCTCCCGCGCGGCCGGGCAGGGCCATGTGCTGGCGATCAACATGGTCGGCCGCTGCTACGATCTGGGCTGGGGCGTGCCTGTCGACAAGGCGCGCGCGGCGGAGTGGTATGAGGCGGCGGCGCGGCGCGGGCTCGATTGGGGCATGTATAATTATGCGACGCTGCTCGCGCTCGGCGAGGGCATCGCGCAGGATCGGCCGGCCGCGCTTGGCTGGCTGCGCAAGGCGGCGGCGCTGGGCAATGCCAAGGCGATCAACTTCGTCGGCAGCTTCCACGAGGATGGCTGGGTGGTGGAACGCGACATGGCGGTGGCCGCGGAATGCTATGCGCGGGCGGCGGCGGGCGGCGACTTCCGCGGCCATTTTAATCATGCGCGGATGCTGATCGCGGCCGATCGGGTAGCCGACGCGCTGATCGAGATCCGTCACGCCGCCGCCAAGGGCACGCAGCACTTCCGCCGGCAGATGGCCGATTATCTCGCCCGATGCGACCTGCCCGCCCTGCGTGAAGGCGCAGCAATATGTGCGATTGATTCGCATTAGTATTCGCGGTAGCGCTGGTCGGCGCGGTCGGGGGCCGCGCGAAGCGGGACGACGGCGATGCATGCAGCCTATGGACGCGATTTCGGCGGCGGCGACACCGCCGTCTGGCACGCGCACTTTCCCGAGCCGCAGCCCGCGCTGGCCGCTCCGCCCGAACCCTCGCGCTATGGCGGGCGGCGCGCCAACCTGCCCGTGATCGTCGCGATCCTGGCGGTTCATGCCGCGCTGCTGACCGCGCTGGTGATGTTCGACGTGATCCCGCTGCACCGCACGCCCCCGCCCAAGCCGCTGGTGATCGAGCTGCTGCGCGAGGTCGCGCCGCCGCCCGAGATCGTGCAGGCCAAGCCGGTCGATCCGCCGATCGTGGCGCCCGCGCCGGTGGTGCGGACCGAGACGCCGCCGCCGCCGGTCGCGGTGGTGGAGACCGCGCCGCCGGTGGTGCAGACGCCGGTGGTGGTGGTGGCGGCGGTCGCGCCGCCTGCCGCGCCGGCACCGGCGCCGTCCACCGGACCGGTCGACCATCCCGACGTGCTGCCGCAGACGCTTCAGCGCGCCGAGCTGCGCTACCCGATCGAATCGCGGCGGCAGAAGGAGCAGGGCACCGTCGTGCTGCAGGTGCTGATCACCCCGACCGGCGCGGTCTCCGACATCAAGGTGCGCCAGTCGAGCGGGTTCGAGCGGCTGGACGATGCCGCGCTCGCCTCGGTCAGGCGCTGGCGCTTCCGCGCCGCGCAGAAGGACGGGCAGGCGGTGATGGCGTGGGGCGTCGTCGCGATCCCGTTCCAGATCAAGGCCTGAGCGCCGCGCGCGCCACATGATGCTGCGCGTGCCCGAGGTGCTGACGCCCGACGAAGTGGCGCGCGTGCGGGCGATCGTCGATGCGGGCGAGTGGGCGGACGGCAACGCCACCTCCGGCCACCAGTCCGCGCTCGCCAAGCGCAATCGCCAGCTGCCCGAGGAGAGCGCGGCGGCGGAGGCGGGGCGGATCGTGCTGGACGCGCTGGGGCGGTCCGCGCTGTTCGTCGCGGCGGCGCTGCCGCTGAAGGTCTATCCGCCGCTGTTCAACCGCTACGAGGAGGGCGACGGTTTCGGCGCGCATGTCGACAGCGCGATCCGCATCCGCCGCGGCAGCGACTTCCGCATCCGCAGCGATCTCTCCGCTACGTTGTTCCTCACCGGTCCGGGCGAGTATGACGGCGGTGCGCTGATCTCCGGCGAGGACGGGCGGGAGATCCGCCTGCCCGCCGGCGACATGATCCTCTACCCCGCCTCGACGCTGCACCGCGTGACCCCGGTCACGCGCGGCGCGCGGACGGCGTGCTTCTTCTGGGTGCAGAGCATGGTGCGCGACGAGGCGGCGCGCGCCACGCTGTTCGAGCTGGACGGCGCGATCCAGTCGGTCGCGGCGGATCGCGGCCAGGCGGACGAGGCGGTGATCCGGCTGACCGGGGTGTACCACAACCTGCTGCGGCGCTGGGCGGACTGCTGAGCGCAAGCCCTCTCCCCGCCGGGGAGAGGGCATGCTCACCGCCCCAGCAGCGTGCGCGCGTGGCTGGCCAGCTGGGCCAGCATGGGCGAGGTCGGCGCGGCGGCCGCCCGCGCGCGGGCGCTCAAGGCGCGGGACGGGGCGATGCGGGGGCGCTGCGCCGCCCGCCACGCGTCCACCGCCGCGACCGGATCGGTGCCGCCGGAGCGGGCGAGAAAGTCGAGCCGCAATTGCTCGAAATCGCGCGCCAGCCCGGCGGTGAGCAGCCGCTCCCACGGGTCGGACGAGACGAAGCGAATCGCCGCCGCCTTCGCCCAGTCGAGCCCGAGCGCCTCGCCCAGCCGGACATAGGCCGCCGTCACCGCGACTTCGTCCGCGCCGAGCGTTCCCGCGAGCGCGGCGGTGCCGACCGCGCCGTCCAGCTCGCCGAAGCGGACGATCCGGTCGATCAGCGCCGGCTCCGCCCCGGTCGCGCCGGCGCGCATGCGCAGCGCCGCCGACTGGGCCTGCGCCTCCTCGCGCAGCAGCCCTTCGGCGGCCGCATCCAGCCGGCGGACGCCGGGGGCGAGCCGCGCGATCGTGTCCGCCGGGGCGATGCCGCCGGGCGAGGCGCGCAGCAGATCGGCGATATGCAGCCGCGCGGTCGCGGCGACCACCAAGATAACAAACACCCC
>CAXUMU010000214.1:0-5907 GCA_964252145.1 uncultured Sphingomonadaceae bacterium | reverse complement strand
GGGTGGCGCACCAGCGCGTCGCCCACCGTCTCGCCCATGCCGGTCAGGATGTTGATCACGCCGTCCGGGATGCCGGCTTCCTGGAACAGTTCGCCCAGGCGGAGCGCGGTCAGGCTGGTCTGCTCGGCAGGCTTCAGGATCATCGTGCAGCCGGCGGCGAGCGCGGGGGCCAGCTTCAGCGCGGCCATCAGCAGCGGGAAGTTCCACGGCACGATCAACGCGGCGACGCCCAGCGGCTCGCGGCGGACATAGGCGTGGAACGCGCCGTCGGGGGCGGAGGAGGGGTTGGAATGGCCGCCGTTCAGCTTGGTCGCCCAGCCCGCCATGTAGCGGAACTGCTTGATCGCGCCGGGGATGTCGACATTGGATGCGAAGAACATCGGCTTGCCGTTGTCGATCGATTCGAGCTCGGCCAGTTCCTGCGCATTGGCCTCGATCAGGTCGGCCAGCTTCAGGATGATGCGCTCGCGCTGCGCGCCCGGCATGCCCGACCAGCGGCCGTCGTCGAACGCGCGGCGCGCGGCGGCGACGGCGCGGTCGACGTCGTCGTCGGTCGCGTCGATCAGCGTCGCGATCTTGCGGCCGGTGGAGGGATCGTGCGTGTCGACCGTCTTCGATCCGGTCGAGGCGACCCATTTGCCGTCGATCAGCAGCTTGGTCTCGCGGTCGAGGAAGCTGCGGATCTTGGTCGAGAAATCGGGTTGGGCGGCGTAGGCGGTGGCCATGATGCTCTCCTGCGGGTCGATCCTGTTGCGATATCAATAGCGCCGCGCGCGCGCGCGATCAAATGGGCTCGCCGGCGGCACGGGCGCGGGCCAGCAGGCTGGCCTCGTCGCGCGCGATGTGGCGGAAGGCGACGAGGATCGCGATCCATACCACGGCGGTAGCGGAATAGCCGGTCAGGATCGCGCGGCCCAGATCGCCGGTCACGTCGCTCACCGTGCCGACGATATAGGGGCCGGTGCCCATGCCGATGATCGTGATGCCCAGATACATCACCGCGGTCGCCGTGCCGCGCATCCGCGGCAGCACCAGATCGTGCAGCGTGGCGGTGCAGCAGGGGAACCAGCCGGTCAGGATCGTGCTGGAGGCGAGCAGCCACAGCAGATAGGAATCGAGCGTCGTCTGGTGCAGCGTGACGAACGCCATCGGCAGCGGCACGCCGGTGGTGAACAAGAGCACCCACAGCCGCCCGACCGGCGTCCGCCTGCGCGCCCAGTCGCCGATCACGCCGCCCAGGATCGTGCCCGCCCCGCCGGCGACCGCGGCGGTGAGGCCCAGCTTGATCCCCACCTCCGCCATCGGCGCGTGGAAGGTGATCACCGCATAGGGCGCCATCCACGCCGAATAGCCATAATTCAGCAGCAGGTTGAACGACGCGATCACCAGCATCGCGACGAAGGTGGGGCTGGACCACATCACCTTCGCCGCCACCGGATCGCGGTAGCGCTGCGCCTGGATCCACGAGAAGGCGGCATAGCCGCCGAAGCCGACGATCGCCCACTGCACCAGGTGGCTCGTCACCGGCACGCCGAGGATCACAGTGTAGATCTTCAGCTTGGCGGGCGGGATCATCGCGTGGACCGCGGTCGTCATGCCGGCGGTGAAGGCGATCGCCAGCGCCAATATAGCCAGGTTGGCCCCCAGCGACCCGGCATGCGCGCCGATCCGGCGCAGGTTGACGCACGAGAGCGGCGGCACCAGCGCCATGAACTCGGCCGCCGCCCTGGCGAACGGGCGCGGCTCGCGCGGCTGGATCAAGCCGTCGGAAATGCCGCGCGCGGGCTCGCGCACCAGCAGCATCAGCAGCGCCAGTACGAACCCGGGCAGCGCGGCGGCGATGAACGCGGCCTGCCAGCCGACCAGCCCGAACCAGCCGTGCCCGCCCGGAAAGGCGCCGTTCCAGGCATCGACGACGATGCCGCCGATCGCGATCGACAGGCCCACGCCGATCGCCGACGACGATCCGTACACCGCGAACGCGGTCGCCCGCCGCGCGCGCGGGAACAGGTCGGCGACGAGCGAATAGGCGGCCGGCCCGGCGCCCGCCTCGCCCACCGCGACGCCCACGCGCCACAGCGACAGCGAGCCGAACCCGCCGGCGCAGGCGCAGCCGATCGTGGCGATCGACCAGCCGCCGAGCGCCAGCGCCACCTGCCGCGTCCGCACCCAGCCGTCCGCCAGCCGCCCCAAGGGGATCGAGAACAACGCGTAGAAGATCGCGAAGAAAGTGCCGTAGACCAGCCCGATCTCGCTGTCGTTCAGCCCCAGGTCGCGCTTGATGTCGACCGCCAGGATCGTGATGATCTGCCGGTCGAGCAGGCTGACCGACGCGACCAAGGTCAGCAGGATCAGGACGTACCAGCTGCGCGGGCCGCCGAGTTTGGCGTCTGGGATCATCGCCTCCCCAATTACCCGTCATCCCCGCGAAAGCGGGGATCCATGGATACGGCACCTGTCGAACTGAACCCGAACCGCCGTCCATGGATTCCCGCTTTCGCGGGAATGACGGAAAGAGGGCGCGAGCCACGCATCACAGGTTGAATACCCGCTCCGCATTGCCCTGGAAGAACGCCTTCTTGTCCTCCGGGCTCAGGTCCATCGCGTCCTGCGCTTCCACCTCTCCCGGCTCATATTGGTAGGGATAGTCCATCGCGTACATGATCCGGTCCATCCCCAGCACTTCCCTGCAGAAGCGGATCGCCGGCGGGAACGCCATGCCCGAGAAGGTGACGAACACGTTGCGCTTCAGATATTCCGAGATCTTGCCGAGCTCCAGCGGCTTCAGGAAGTCGTAGCGATTCGATCGGACACCCGCGGCGTGCATATAGTCCAGCCGGTACGACCAGTAAGGCAGCGCCTCGCCGCCATGGCCCACCACCAGCTTCAGCTTGGGGAAGCGATCGAACACGCCCATCACGATCAGCCGCAGCAGGTGCAGCCCGGTATCGACACCGAAGCCGTACACCGCGCCGTCGAGTCCCCGCTCCAGCAGCGGTCCGATCAACCCCTTCGACGGCCCCTGCGGGTGGAGATAGACCGGCGTGTCCAGCGCTTCGGCCGCCTCGAAGATCGGCCAATATTTCTCGTCGTCGGTATATTCGCCGCCCACGTGGCCGTTCAGGATCACCGCCTTGAAGCCCAGATCGTGCCCGCGCTGGATCTCGCGCGCGGACCATGCCGGATCGGACGGCGCGATCGCCGTCATGCCGATGAAGCGGTCGGGGTGATCGCGGCAGGCGGCGGCGAGCCGGTCGTTCGCATCGGTGGTCAGCGCCTTGGCCTCGTCGCCGGTGAACACGTGCGTGCCCGGCGCGGTGAGCGCGATGATCGCCTTATCGATCCCGGCCGCATCCATCTCGTCGAGCCGCTTGCGGCCGAGCGACAGCAGCCCGTCGCGGATCTGGTTGCCGCGTGCCGACGGCGACTTGCCGTAGAAGCCCCACAGGCTGTTGAAGCCGGGATCGTCCACGCCCTCCGCGACGAGGCGCATATAGGCGTCCAGCACGCCTTGCGTGATGAACGCCTCTTCGGTCGCGATGCGGAGATAGCCCTGCGCGCCGCCGGTCTTCAGTTCGGTCATGTCACTCTCCTTGTCCGTCACCTCAGCGAAAGCTGGGCTCTCGCCGAAGTGGGGCACGCCCGTTCGACGAGATGCCAGCCTTCGCTGGCATGACGGTGTATCTGTTATGCCTGGTGGATCGCCTTGGTGACGAGGCACGCCTCCAGCCCCTCGGGGCCGTCCTCCGATCCGTGGCCGGAATCCTTCACCCCGCCGAACGGCGAATCCGCGCCGCCGATGCCGACGGTGTTGATCCCCACCATGCCGCTCTCGATCGCGTCGCCCAGCAGCAGCGCGCGCCGGCCGCTCTCGGTGAAGCAATAGGCGGCCAGGCCGTAGGGCAGGCGGTTGGCCTGCTCGATCGCATCGTCGAACGTCCTGAACGGGCGCATCAGCGCGACTGGGCCGAACGGCTCCTCGTTCATGATCCGCGCCTCCAGCGGCACGTCGGCCAGCACCGTCGGGCGGAAGAAGAAGCCGCCGTCGCTGGTGCCGCCGCCGCGCTCGCCGCCGGTCGCGACGCGCGCGCCGACCTTCACCGCATCCTCGACGAACGCCTCGATCGCATCGGGGCGGCGGGGGTTGGCCATCGGCCCCATGTTGGACGTGGCTTCCAGCCCGCTGCCGACCTTCAGTTTCTCGGTCCGCTCGGTAAAGCCCCTGAGGAAGCGGTCGTACACGCCTTCCTGCACATGAAAGCGGGTGGGGGAGACGCACACCTGGCCCGAGTTGCGGAACTTGTGCGGCACGATCATGTCCAGCGTGCGCTCGATATCGGCATCGTCGAACACCAGCACCGGGCCGTGCCCGCCCAGCTCCATCGTGGTGCGCATCATCTGGTCGGCGGCGAGTTTCATCAGGTGCTTGCCCACCGGCACGGAGACGGTGAAGCTGACCTTCCGCGTCACCGGCGATGCGATCAGGTGGCGCGATACGGCGTCGGGATTGCCGAACACCATCGAGGCGACCTCCTTGGGCAGCCCCGCGTCCAGCAGCGCCTTCAGCACCTCGATCGCCGAGCCGGGCGCCTCCTCCGGCGGCTTGATCACGATCGAGCAGCCCGCGCCGATCGCCGCCCCCAGCTTACGGCCGGGATTGCCGATCGGGAAATTCCACGGGCAGAAGGCGGCGACGGGCCCCACCGGCTCCTTCATCACCCGGCTCAGCGTCCCCGCCGGACGCACCAGCACGCGGCCGTAGATGCGCTGCGTCTCGCCGGCGTAGAAATCGAACAGGCTGGTCGCCATGCCCAGTTCGCCGCGCGCCTCGGGCAGCGTCTTGCCTTCCTCCAGCGTGGCGATGCGCGCGATCCGCTCCGCCCGCTCGCGCAGCAGCTGCGCCGCGCCCGTCAGCACCGCCGCCTTCTGCGCGGCGGGCGTCGCGCGCCAGATCCTGAAGCCGCGCTGGGCTGCATCCAGCGCCCGGTCCAGATCGGCGGGGGTTGCCAGCGGCAGCTCGCCCAGCGCCTCTCCGGTCGCCGGGTTGACCACGGTGTGCGTCTCGCGCCCTTCCGCGCCGATCCACTCGCCGTCGATGAACAGCTTCAATTCGGTATCATAGCCCTGGGCCAAGTCGCTTCTCCGTGGACAATCTTTGAAAAGGCGCGCGCGGTCAGTCGTGCCGGATGGTGCGGAGCTCGGGCTCGACGCCGGCCCAGTCCCAGTCGACGTCCAGATACATGCCACCGATGCGGTCCCAGCGCCCTTGCGCGATCTCTACCACCTTGCCGGCGCATTTGGCGAGCACCGGGGCGGGATCGACATCCTCGACCCACTTGCCCAGCAGCTCGATCATGCCCGGCAGGTGCGCCTTGGCGCCCGGATCGTTGATCGTCGCATGCGCGAACTCGGTCGGCGCGTCGCCCGGCTGGATCGCGAACGCGCGCACGCCCTGGTCGCGCGTCTCCGCGTCGAGATGCTCGGTCATCTTCACCTGCGCCGACTTGCCGACGACATAGGCGGAGAGCCCGGGCTGGAACAGGGTCGCCGCCTTGCTCGCGACGTTGACGATCCGCCCGTGGCTGCGCGCCAGCATCCCCGGCAGCACCGCGCTGGTGAACAGCAGCGGGGCGTACAGATGCACCTTCTGCGCGTTCCACCACAGGTCGGGATCGGTCTCGGCGATCGGGCCGTAGGGGCCGGCGATCCCGGCATTGTTCACCAGGAAGGTGACCGGCCCGAATCGCCGCTCCACCGCCGCGACGGCATCGGCCACCTGCGCCCGCTCGGTCACGTCGCACGTCACCGCGATCGGATCCGCCGGCGGGGCGAGAACGTCTCGTCGTTCGAGGCCGAGCAGGCGATCCGGCTGGCCGCCCAGACCCGGCCCGACGTGGTGCTGATGGA
>CAXUMU010000213.1:0-5952 GCA_964252145.1 uncultured Sphingomonadaceae bacterium | reverse complement strand
CTCTCGGGCGGGCTCGATTCGATGGGCGCCGCCGGCATCGCGCGCGAGCGCGGCTTCGCGATCAACGCGCTCACGATCGACTATAATCAGCGCCACGCGATCGAGCTCGAGTCGGCGCACCGCATCGCCGATGCGGTGGGCGCGGTACGCCACGTCACGCTACCGCTGGACCTCACCCTGTTCGGCGGCTCCGCGCTCACGGATGCGATCGACGTGCCGAAGGGCGGGGTGGAGGCGCACATCCCGGTCACCTACGTGCCGGCGCGCAACACCATCTTCCTGTCGCTGGCGCTGGGCTTCGCCGAGGCGTGCGGCGCGCGCGACATCTTCCTGGGCGTGAACGCGCTGGATTATTCGGGCTACCCGGATTGCCGGCCGGAATTCGTCGGCGCGTTTCAGACGCTGGCCGACCTGGCGACCAAGGCGGGGGTGGAGGGGGCGCACTTCACGATCCACGCGCCGCTGCTCGCAATGACCAAGGCGGACATCGCGCGCGAGGCCGAACGGCTGGGGCTGGACGCGGGGATGAGCTGGTCGTGCTACGACCCGACGCCGGCGGGCGAGCATTGCGGGCTGTGCGACAGCTGCCGGCTGCGCGCGAAGGGCTATGCCGAGGCGGGCATCGCCGATCCCACCCGCTACGCCGTAGCCGCCTGAGGCGGGTCGGCATGGCGGGCTATGCGGTCAAGGAGATGTTCCTGACGCTACAGGGCGAGGGTCTGCAGGCCGGGCGGCGCGCTGTGTTCATCCGCTTCGCCGGCTGCAATCTCTGGTCGGGCCGCGAGGTGGACCGCGAACAGGCCGACTGCCGCTTCTGCGACACCGATTTCGTCGGAACCAACGGCGATGGCGGCGGACGCTACGCCGATGCCGGCGCGCTTGCCGATCGCGCGCTGGCGATGTGGCGCGAGGGCCTCGAGCAACCGGCGGCGCGCCCGTTCGCGGTGCTGACCGGCGGCGAGCCGCTGCTCCAGGTGGATGCCGCCGCGATCGACGCGCTGCACGCCGCCGGCTTCGAGATCGCGATCGAGACCAACGGCACGCTGCCCGCGCCGGCGGGGATCGACTGGATCTGCGTCAGCCCGAAGGCGGGCACCCGGATCGTCCAGCGCCGCGGCAACGAACTGAAGCTGGTCTGGCCGCAGCCGGGGATCGACTATCAGGCGATGGAAGAGTGGGAGTTCGACCATCACCTCGTCCAGCCGATGGACGGTCCCTCGATCGCCGACACGCGTATGGCCGCGATCCGCTTCGTGATGGGGCACCCGCGCTGGCGGCTGTCGGTGCAGACGCACAAGGCGATCGGACTGCGGTAGAGAGCTTCCCTCTCCCGTTCCGGGAGAGGGCGGGGCCCGCTCGGCGCAGCCGAGTGGGAGGGTGAGGCTCTGCGTGGACGCGAGAAGAACCTCACCCTTCCGCAGCTTCGCTGCTCCCTCCCTCTCCCAAGGGAGAGGGAAACACTATGATGCCGTCAGCCCCTCGCATTTCTTGCGTAGCAGGTCCTTCTTGTCCCAGCAGTTCGGGTCCAGCGTCGGCAGCGTGCGCGCGCCGAGATAGGTGACGCGGCCGAACAGGCGGTCGCCGCTGGGCACCAGGCTGTTGCGGAATTCGCGCATCCGCGCCTGCGCGGTGAGGTAGAGCGACCCCTTGCGCCGATCCAGCGCCTCGCGCCCGATCGATCCCGCCGTTTCGCAGAAGCCCAGCTGCGCGTGCAACGTTGAGAACCCGTTATAGGTGCGCGTGGTGTACTGGTCGAGCTGGGTCTGCCAGCTCTTGCCGCCGGTGCGTTTGAAGTAGCCGGCCAGCGTGGTGTAGAACTCGGTCATATCCGTAACATTATAAAAAAGAAGATCGTTATAGTTGCGTACCGACAGCAGCATCGGCGCGAATTGGCATTGCAGCGCCGCCACGTTCAGCCCGGCGCGCATGTTCCACAGCAGGTGCGCCTGCAATTCCTTGGGCGTCGCGCCGGGCAGCGGCTGGCCGATGCCCGCCTCGCCCCCCATCACCGGCTGGCCGGAGAAATCCGGCGGCAGCCAGAACAGCGATGCCGAAGCCGGTGCGGCCGCCGTCACGGCCAGGGCAACGAATGCGGATAGCCGCTTCAGAACCGTCGATCGCATCGCACACGCCCTCCCCGAGCAGGCCGCTTTTACGCGGATTCATCGTGTGAATCCAGAGGGATCGCCGATTTGCAGGGTGCCCGTCCCGTGCCGCGCACGGCTAGCGGCAGGCTATTGAAAAGACTCGCGAAAAAGGGCCGCCCGGCAGTGCCGGACGGCCCTTTCGCGAAAACAGAACCGGTTGAACGCGAAATTACATCGCGTTCGTGGTCATGTTGCCCGACGACATGTTCGAATCCATCATCGCACCCGATGAGTTCGAATCCATCGCCATGTTGGCGTCGGCGCCCATCGCGCCGTCGACGGCCGTGACGTCGTTGGTGGTGCCTTCCATCGGCTCCATCGAGTTCATCTCGGTCATGTTGGTTTCGGCAGTGTTGGCCGATTCGCCGCCGCCGCAGGCGGAAACGAACAGCGCCGCGCCGGCAATCATCGAGCCGGTGATCAGCTTGGACATCAGGTCACGCATTTTGGACTCCCTAGGTCGAGATCTGGACGGCCTTCGCGGCCTTAATACCCAAATCGTGGTGGACATTAGATTATATCGATTGTCTCCTCAAGCCTTCTCCGCGGCGCGGCATAAATGACCCAGGAATTGCGGCAGTGCGGCATAGAGCGCCCGGTCGAGCGACCCCATCGCCGCGTCGCGGCCGAGCGCACGCAGGCTGGTGACCGGATGTTCGGCCAGCCCGCACGGCACGATGCCGGTGAAATGCGACAGGTCGGGCGATACGTTCACCGCGAAGCCGTGCAGCGTCACCCAGCGCCGCACGCGCACGCCGATCGCGCCGATCTTCGCCTCGCCCGCGGGCGTGTCCACCCAGATGCCGATGCGCCCCTCGGCGGTGTGCGCCGCGACGCCGAGCGCAGCGAGCGCGTCGATCACCCACGCCTCCAGCGCATGCACGAACGCGCGCACGTCGCGCCCGCGCCGCTCCAGGTCGAGCATGACGTAGCCGACGCGCTGGCCGGGGCCGTGATAGGTGTAGCGCCCGCCGCGGCCGCTGCGGAACACCGGGAAACGATCGGGCGCGAGCAGCTCGCCCGCCACCGCGCTGGTGCCGGCGGTGTAGAGCGGCGGATGCTCCAGCAGCCAGATCAGCTCGCGCGCGCTCCCATCGCGCATCGCGGCGGCGCGCGCCTCCATCGCGGCAAGCGCGTCCGGATAGGCGACCGCGCCCTCCGTCACCCGCCATTCGATCGCGTCCCCTGCGTCCATCGCTTGTCCTTTGGGTGGTGGCGGCGCGGCGATCAAGCCGGTACAGGCTCGGAACGGACGACCAAGGGAACGGCATGGCGCGCATATCGATCGGCCGGGTGTGGGACGAGACGTGGGCGTTCGTGCGCGCCGAGGCCGGCCTGCTGCTGCCGGTGGCCGGCGCCACGAGCGGCGCGGGCATGCTGCTGCTGATGCTGGTGATGCCCGATCTGGTGGGCAACCAGTTGCCGCAGGGGCCGTGGATGCTGTGGCTGCTGCCCTTCTACGCGCTCAGCCTGGTGGGGCTGCTCGCCACCACCGCGCTGGCGCTGAAGCCGGGTATCAGCGTGCGCGAGGGGCTGGTGCTGGCGATCCGGCGGCTGCCGGCGAGCGCGGCGGTGGTGATGCTGCTGGTGGCGATCTCGCTGGGCGCCGGGCTGCCGGTGGCGCTGATCGGCGCGATCGAGGCGGGCGGCGGCGGCAGGGTCGGGCCGGCGACCGCGTTCGCCAACCTCGTGATGTTCGTAGCCTTGGCGTGGCTGTCGGTGCGGCTGCTGCCGATCTGGCCGATGGTGATCGACCGGATCGTCACCCCGGTCACGGCGCTGAAGGAAAGCTTCGCGCTCACCCGCGGCCACGGCCCGCGCCTGCTGGGCGTGGTGCTGCTGGCGCTGGTGGCGGCGTCGCTGATCGGCGCGGCTTTGCTGTTCGCCGGCGGCGCCACGCTGATGATCCTCGGCAAGGCGCTGGGCGGCGAGCGGGTGGGATCGCTGCTGGTCGCGATCCTGCTGGCTGCGATCGTGTCGATCGCGGCGACGGTGTGGGCGGTGTTCGTCGCCTTCCTCTACCGCCAGCTGAGCGCTCAAGCCTGAGGCTGACGATCGACACCCGCTCGTATCGAGCGAAGTCGAGATACCGGCACCCGCTTCGAGTATTCCAGCCGCATCCGTCCTCAGCCTGAGCGCGCGCGCAGGATCCGTTCGGCCAGCGCCAGGTCGGACGGCTTGTCGACGTCGATCGCCGCCTCCGCCTGGGTCATCGCCACCAGCCGCGCGGCGAACCCCAGCCGCCGCCCCGCGAGCGCGATCGCCTCGTGCAGCCCGATCGTCCGCGTCGCCGCGCGCAGCGCCAGCAGCGGCCCGAAATGCCAGACGAGCTTGAACGCCTTCTTGCGGTCCTGCTCCACCTCGGTCCACGCGGTGAGCGCGGCCTGCGCCTTGGGGCCGCCCAGCGCGAACAGGTTCGCGCCCGACCAGTCGCCGTCGGCGAAGCGCAGCCAGGTGCGCTTGTTGTCGGGATAGGCGGCGTGGATCACGCGCCGCTCCGCCACCGCGACGGCGACGTCGGCGCCCGCCGCCTGCGCCGTGAACGTCTCGACCATGGCGACCGTCAGCAGCGGATGATCTGCGGTCGTTACCAGCACCGGCCACGGCGCCTCCGCGCTGCCGGCGATGCGCGCAATGCCGGCGGCGATGCCCGATCCGCCGGTCGCGGTGCGGACGCGCGGGTTGGCCGCGATCCAGCCCGGCGCGTCGGCCAGGATGCGCTCCGGCGTCTGCGCCAGCACCACGATGTCGCCGATCGAGGGGGCGGCGAGCAACGTCGTCACCACCCGCGCGAGCATCGTCTCGCCCGCGACGGGAATCAGCGCCTTCCACGTGACGCCGGCATGCGCCGCCAGCGGATCGCCGCCGGGGCGCTGCCCGGCGAGCAGGATCGCGGTCCAGCGCCGCTCGGCCATCATTTCGCCACGGAAAGCTGGCGGACGGCGCGGGGCACTATCAGGCGAGCGACATGACCATCACCAAGGCCATCATCCTGAGCGCGGGCAAGGGATCGCGCCTCTATCCGTTCACCGAGGACCGGCCGAAATGCCTGCTCGAACTGTCGGGCCGCACGCTGCTGGGATGGCAGTTGGACGCGCTGCACGGAAGCGGCATCGCCGAGATGGTGGTGGTGACCGGCTTCCACCACGACCGCGTGGCCGAGGTGGTCGCCGCGCGCGGCCAGGCGCGCGGGCGCGTGACGACCTTGTTCAATCCCTTCTTCCAGGTCGCCGACAATCTGGGATCGGTGTGGATCGCGCGGGGCGAGTTCGACCGCGACGTGCTGCTGCTGAACGGCGACACGCTGATCCCCTCCACGCTGATCGACCGCGTGCTGGCCGGCGCGCCTGCGCCGATCAGCGTGACGGTGGACGTGAAGGACGGCTACGACGCCGACGACATGAAGGTCTGGCGCGAGGGCGACCGGCTGGTGCGCATCGGCAAGCTGCTGGGGCCGGCCGAATGCAACGCCGAATCGATCGGCCTGCTCGCCTTTCGGGGCGACGGGCCGGGGCTGTTCATCGACGCGGTCGAACGGATCATGCACACGCCCGAGGGGACGCAGAGCTGGTACCTGCGCGTGATCGACCGGATCGCCGACAGCGGCGTCGTCGGCACCGTCTCGATCGAAGGCGAGCGCTGGCAGGAGGTGGACTACCTGACCGACATGGAAGCCGCCCGCGCGCTGACGGCGGATTGGGCCGCGGCGGGATATTAGAGTGCGATAACAATTCGTTGAACCATCCCCCGACCCGTTTGTGTCGAGCGTAGTCGTGGCACGCTCGAAGCGAGTGCAGGTGTATCG
>CAXUMU010000212.1:5093-5978 GCA_964252145.1 uncultured Sphingomonadaceae bacterium | reverse complement strand
GGGGCCGCGCTCCGCGCCGATGCTGGTGATTCCGGTGATGTGGAGCGGCGGCGCGCCGACGACGTTCGAGGTGCGCAGCCTCTGGCAGCGGGTGTGGGCGCGCTACCGCTCCGGCGGCAGCCCGATCGATTATGTCCGCGTCGCCGGCACCGGCAGCGATCCGCTGCTGCTCAATTTTTCGCAGACGCAGCGGCCGGGGCGGGGCTGGTGGCGCATGCTGCTCGATCAATATGGCGCGGCCGACGTGGTGGTGCCCGAGGTGCGGCTGGCGCGCGCCTGGCCGGGCGGGCCGGTGGATGCGCGCTTCCTGGCGCGGCACGGGCCGGACGGCGAGGTGATCGCGAGCTTCACGCTGCATGCCGACAACGGCGCCGGCCTGCCCGCGCTGATGGAGGAGGGCGTGCGCCGGATCGACGACGCCTATACCGCGGCGCTGCGCGACGGGCGGCTGCGGGCCGATCCTTCGCTGAACGTGGAGCAGGCTGCGCCTGTCGCACCGGAGGATCTGGTCGCGGACGGCACGCCGGTCGAGGCGGTGCCCACGGCGGACAGCGGTTCGGCCTACACCGTGCAGGTCGACACCCCCGACGCGGCCGCGCTCGGCGCGGCCGAGCAGGCGCTGCGCAGCGTGCCGGGGGTGCGCTCGGCCGCGACCACCAGCATGGCGCTGGGCGGCGTGTCGGTGATGCGCGTCGGCTATGACGGCGACGTCGAGGGTCTGCGCATCTCGCTCGCCGCGCGCGGCTGGCGCGTCGACCAGAGCGGCGGGACGCTGCGCATCCGCCGCCAGGCTCCGGCCGTCGCCGCCCCGTCCGAGCAGCCGACGGGCGGTAGTCCCCGGCAATGAACCAGCTCGCGCTGCCGCTCGACTGGCCGGCAGCGGAG
>CAXUMU010000212.1:0-5083 GCA_964252145.1 uncultured Sphingomonadaceae bacterium | reverse complement strand
CGAGCGACTATTTCGTGTCGGATGCCAACCGTCCCTTGATCCGTCACCTCGGCCACTGGGCGCTGTGGCCGGTGATGGCGACGATCCTGACCGGCCCGCGCAAGTCCGGTCGCACGCTCCTCGCCCGCCGGTTCGTGGCGCGCAGCGGCGGCGCGCTGATCGACGATGCCGATCGCCAGCCCGAGGAAATGCTGTTTCACGCCTGGAACCGCGCGCAGTCGGAACGCCGCCCGCTGCTGCTGATCGCCGATGCGCCGCCGCCGGCCTGGGCCGTACGCCTGCCCGACCTGCGCTCCCGCCTCGCCGCCACGCCGAAGCTCGCGATCGCCGAGCCCGACGCCGATCTCGCCGCCGCGCTGATCGAGAAGCTGCTGGGCGCGCGCGGCCTCGCCGCCCCGCCCGAGGTGCTGCATTTCCTGGTCCCGCGGCTGGAGCGCAGCTATGTCGCGATCCAGCGGATCGTCGACCTGATCGACGATACCGCGCTGGCGCGTCGGCAGCGCCTGACCGTGCCGCTGGCGCGCCGCGCGCTGGAGCGGATGGGCGTCATCGACGATTCACAATAGTCGGGCTATATCGCCGCCATGGAAGAGCATGCCGCGCCGCCGTCCGAAGCCGAGGAGCTGACCGGCGTCCCGCGCGCGCGGATCGCTTTGCCCGAACGCTATTTCAACCGCGAGCTGTCGTGGCTCGCCTTCAACCAGCGCGTGCTGGACGAGGCGTCGAACCCGGCGCATCCGCTGCTGGAGCGGCTGCGCTTCCTCTCGATCTCGGGTGCGAACCTGGACGAGTTCTTCATGGTCCGCGTCGCCGGCCTGAAGGGCCAGCAGCTGCAGGACGTCGAGAACCGCTCGGCCGACGGGCTCACCATCGGCCAGCAGCTCGCCGCGATCGTCGAGCGCGCCGACGAGCTCATGCGCAGCCAGCAGACCGTCTGGCGCACGCTCCGCCCCGAGCTGGCCGCCGCCGGCGTCGAGGTGCTGACCAGCGACGAGGTCGACGACGAGACCGACGCCTGGCTGCAGCGCCATTTCCGCGAGCAGATCTTTCCCGTCCTCACCCCCCAGGCGCTCGACCCCGCGCACCCGTTTCCGTTCATCCCGAACAAGGGCTTCAGCCTCGTCTTCGACCTGAAGCGGCTGGTGGATGGCGAGCCGATCCTGGAACTGCTGATGGTGCCGGCGACGCTGCCGCGCTTCATCCGCATTCCGGGTGCGGGGTCGCGCTACATCGCGATCGAGACGCTGATCCGCCGCTGCACCGCGCAGCTGTTCCCCGGCTACGAGGTCCACGGCCACGGCGCGTTCCGCATCATCCGCGACAGCGACATCGAGCTGGAGGAGGAGGCCGAGGACCTCGTCCTCTACTTCCGCTCCGCGATCAAGCGCCGCCGCCGCGGCCGCGTGATCCGGCTGCGGCTGGAAGCGGACATGCCCGACAGCCTGGAGCAGATGATCTGCGACGAGATCGGCGGCGCCGATGCGATCGTCTCCGAGGCGTCGGGTTTCCTCGGCATGGCCGACCTGGCGCAGTTGGTCGAGGAGGACCGGCCCGACCTGAAGTTCCCGCCGTTCAGCCCGCGCTTTCCCGAGCGCATCCGCGAGCATGGCGGCGACTGCTTCGCTGCGATCCGCGACAAGGACATCGTCGTCCACCACCCGTATGAGAGCTTCGACGTCGTGCTCGCCTTCCTGAAGCAGGCGGCGCAGGATCCCGACGTCGTCGCGATCAAGCAGACGCTCTATCGTGCCGGAAAGCAGTCCGCGGTGATCCGCGCGCTGGTGGATGCGGCCGAGGCGGGCAAGTCGGTCACCGCGGTCGTCGAGCTGAAGGCGCGGTTCGACGAAGAGCAGAACCTGATGTGGGCCAGCCAACTGGAGCGCGCGGGCGTGCAGGTGGTGTACGGCTTCATCGACTGGAAGACGCACGCCAAGGTCTCGATGGTCGTGCGGCGCGAGGGCGAGGCCTACCGCACCTACTGCCATTTCGGCACCGGCAATTATCATCCGGTCACGGCGAAAATATATACCGATCTCAGCTTCTTCACCGCCGATCCTCGCGCCGGGCGCGATGCGGCGCAGCTGTTCAACTATATCACCGGCTATGTCGAGCCGCGCGACCTGGAGCTGCTGACCATCTCCCCGCACGGCCTGCGCGAGCAGCTGTGCGCGCTGATCGATGCCGAGATCGATCATGTCCGCGCCGGGCGCGAGGGCGCGATCTGGGCCAAGATGAACAGCCTCGTCGACCCGGCGATCATCGAGAAGCTCTACCGCGCCAGCGCGGCGGGCGTGCAGATCGAGCTGATCATCCGCGGCATCTGCTGCCTCCGCCCCGGCGTGGAGGGACTGTCCGAGAATATCCGCGTCAAGTCGGTTGTCGGCCGCTTCCTGGAGCACAGCCGGATCATGGCGTTCGGCAATGGCGGCGCGCTGCCCAACCCGCAGGCCAAGCTGTTCATCTCGTCGGCGGACTGGATGCCGCGCAACTTCGATCGCCGCGTCGAATATATGCTGCCGATCGAGAACCCGACGGTCCACGCGCAGATCCTCGACCAGGTGATGGTCGCCAACCTGATCGACGACGAGCAAAGCTGGTATCTCGAGCCCGACGGCCGCTACGAGCGCGTTCACCCACGCAAGCGCCACTTCAACCTGCACCGCTACTTCATGACCAATCCCTCGCTCTCCGGCCGCGGCGCCGCGCTGGAGCGGAGCGGATCGGTGCCCACGCTGAGCCTTCGGCGGGGGGCTTGATCGCTTGCAAGCCGCGCCCCACCGACGCCGTTTGGCCTGAGCCTGTCGAAGGCCCTGCGCTGGCGCTTCGACAGGCTCAGCGCGAACGGGTCGACGACGGAATGAAGCGATCCACTTTGCGCATCCGTGCTTTCCGGCTAACCCCGGCGTCATGATCACCCTCCCGCTGCTCCGGCGCGCCGTCGTCGCCCATCCGGATGCGGGGCGGGTCGGCATCATCGACATCGGCTCCAACTCGATCCGGCTGGTCGTCTATGACGGGCCGGCGCGCATCCCCTCGATCCTGTTCAACGAGAAAGTGATGGCGGGCCTGGGCCGCGGGGTCGCCGCGCGCGGCACGATCGATGCCGAGGCCATCGATCGCGCGCTGGTGGCGCTCGCGCGCTTCCGCCGGCTCGCGGCGCAGATGCAGGTGACGACGCTGCGCACCGTCGCCACCGCCGCCGTGCGCGACGCGAGCAACGGCCCCGCCTTCCTGGCCCGGCTGAAGGATGGCGGCCTGCAGGTCGAATTGCTCTCCGGCGAGGAGGAGGCGGCGATGGCCGGCTACGGCGTGCTCGCCGCCTTCCCCGATGCCGACGGCATCGTCGGAGACCTGGGCGGCGGCAGCCTGGAGCTGATCCGGGTGAAGGACGGCGCGGTCGGCCAGCGCGCCTCGTTCCCGCTGGGCGTGCTGCGGCTGGCGGCGCTGCGCGAGCAGGCTCCGCGCGCGGTGGCCGATGCGTTCCACCGCGCCGTGGCGCCGCTCGACTGGATCGACGAGGGGCGGGGGCTGCCTTTCTATCTCGTCGGCGGATCGTGGCGCGCGCTCGCCCGGCTGGACATGTACCTGACCGATTTCCCGCTGCCGATCGTCCACCACTACCGCATGGCCGCCGACCGCGCGGTCACGCTGCTGCGGATCGTCGCGCAGATCGGCAAGAAAAGGCTGCGCGAGGTGGAGGGGCTGACCGCGTCGCGCGTCCCCAACCTGCGCGATGCCGCGGCCTTGCTGGCGCTGCTCACCCGGCGGATCGGCTCCAGCGAGGCGATCGTCTCGGCCTACGGCCTGCGCGAGGGGCTGATCCACCACGGCCTGCCCGAGGAGGTGCGCGCGCAGGACCCGCTGATCGCAGCCGCGCGCGAGGAGGGCCGGCGGCAGGGCCGCTTCCCCGAGCATGGCGACCTGCTGGCGCGCTGGATCGCGCCTCTGTTTTCCGACGAATCGGCGCGGGAGACGCGCCTGCGCGAGGCATCGTGCCAGCTGGCGGACGTGGGCTGGCGCGCGCATCCCGAGTTCCGCGCGATCCGCGGGCTGGAGACGGCGCTGCACGGCAATTGGGTGGGCGTCGACGCGCGCGGCCGCGCGATGATGGCGCGCGCGCTCTACACCAGCTTCGGCGGCACCGCACCGGTGGAGCTGCTCGACAGCCTGTGCACGCCCGAAGAGGAGGCGCGCGCGGACCGCTGGGGGTTCGCGATGCGGCTGGGCCAGCGGCTGAGCGGCGGCGTCGCCGAGGCGCTGGAGAATAGCCGCGTGTCGCTGGACGCGGGCGTGCTGTGCCTGCATCTCGGCCCCGACGACCGCGGCCTGTATGGCGAGGCGGTGGAGCGGCGCCACAAGCTGCTCGCCACGGCGTTCGGTGCGCGGCCGATCGTGGCCGCGCGATAGGCCGGAATTGGTTCGCGGCGGGAGGTGCGTATCCGCACCCCGCGCTCTAGGAGCATCTGCGGCGAGAGTGGCGCTGTGTCGCGCGGGAGAGACGGATGATAGGCAAGCATCAGGTGGCGGGGATCGCGGCGGCGGCGGCGCTGCTGGCGGGCTGCCATGCCAAGCCGGCCGCGCCCACGATCAATTACACAATGACCCAGATCATGGAGCCCACCGCCCAGACGATCTGGGACATCACCGCCAAGGCTTATAACGACAAGGGCGACGCGCTCGTCGCCGCCAAGCTGTCCACCGCCGACTGGCTGGAGGTGGGCAAGGCCGGCCAGAAGATGCGCGACGGCGCGCAGGCGCTGGCGGATGCCGACCATGTCGTGGTGGCCGGCAAGAACGAGCCCCTGCTGGGCGAGCAGGCGGTGGGCATCAAGGGTAATATCGGCAAGGACTGGGACGCGGTCGATGCCAAGCAGGTCCAGGCGCGGATCGATGCCGATCCCAAGCAGTTCGCACAGCACGCCCGCACGCTGGCCGATGCGGGCGCGGCGTTCATGCAGGCCGCCGCGAACAAGGACGTCGCGCTGTTCTACAAGGTATCCGGCGACCTCGACGAGACCTGCGACGGCTGCCACAAGCCCTTCTGGGGCACCGACGAGCCGCCGCCCTTTCCAAAATAAGGTTG
>CAXUMU010000211.1:547-6046 GCA_964252145.1 uncultured Sphingomonadaceae bacterium | reverse complement strand
CACATGCTGAACCTCGGCAGCCACGTGATGGACGTCGGCGCGATGACGCCGAACCTGTGGCTGTTCGAGCTGCGCGAGGACACGCTCGGCTTCTACGAGCGCGCGTCGGGCGCGCGGATGCACGCGGCGTGGTTTCGCCCCGGCGGCGTGCACCAGGACGTGCCGCTGAAGCTGCTGACCGACCTAGCCGACTGGCTCGACACCCGCGTGCCCCGCCTGTTCGAGGATGCGATCAGCCTGGTCGCCGACAACCGCATCTTCAAGCAGCGCAACGTCGACATCGCGACCGTCAGCAAGGGGGACGCGATCGCCTGGGGCTTCTCCGGCCCGATGATCCGCGGCTCCGGCATCCCGTGGGATCTGCGCCGCTCGCAGCCGTACGACGTGTACGACCGGATGGAGTTCGATATCCCCGTCGGCACGCGCGGCGACTGCTACGATCGGTTCATGGTGCGGGTGGAGGAGGTCCGCCAGTCGGTGCGGATCATGAAGCAGTGCCTGCGCGACATGCCGGAAGGGCCGATCACGTCGCTCGACCGCAAGGTGGTGCCGCCGAAGCGCGGCGAGATGAAGCAGTCGATGGAAGCCCTGATCCATCACTTCAAGCTCTATACCGAGGGCTTCCACGTGCCCGCGGGCGAAGTATATGTCGCGACAGAGAGCCCCAAGGGCGAGTTCGGCGTGTATCTGGTGAGCGACGGCACCAACAAGCCCTATCGCTGCAAGATCCGCCCGACCGCGTTCAGCCATCTCCAGGCGATGGACTTCATGACCAAGGGCCACATGCTGGCCGACGTGACCGCCGTGCTGGGCGCGATGGACATCGTGTTCGGGGAGTGCGACCGGTGACGGAGCCCGTCAGCAACGAACTAATCTATTCGGTGCTCCAGAAGATGCAGGCCGACATCTCGGAATTGAAGTTCGACGTTCGCGATCTCAAGATACGGATGACGTTGGTCGAGGAGCATCTGGGCAATTCGATCCTCGCGATTTCGGGTGTGAATAGTCGGCTGGATCGGCTGACGGATCGGGTTGAGCGCATCGAGCATCGCCTCGATCTAAGGGAGCTTCACTGATGTCCGAAGCCGCCCACATCCCCGACGAGGCCGAGACCCGCGCGCGCTGGGGCGCCTTCGCGTGGACCGATGCGAACGCCGAGCAGGCCAAGGTGATCATCGGCCGCTATCCGCCGGGGCGCGAGCATTCCGCGATCATGCCGCTGCTCGATCTCGCGCAACGGCAGGTGGGGGCGGAGACGAACACGCAGGGCTGGCTGCCCGTGCCGGTGATCGAGTTCGTCGCCAAGCAGGTCAACATGCCCTACATGCGCGCCTACGAGGTCGTCAGCTTCTACACGATGTACAATATGGCGCCGGTCGGCCGCTATCATGTGCAGGTGTGCGGGACGACGCCGTGCATGCTGCGCGGCTCGGACGACGTGCTCGCCGCATGCAAACAGCGCAGGCTGAAGAAGGGCGCGACGACGCCGGACGGCCTGTTCACGCTGACCGAGGTCGAGTGCCTGGGCGCCTGCGCCAACGCGCCGATGGTCCAGATCAACGACGATAATTACGAGGACCTGACGTTCGACAGCATGGCCGCTATCTTGGACACGCTGGCCGCCGGCGTTACGCCCAAACCCGGCCCGCAGATCGAACGCCAGACCAGCGCGCCCGAAGGCGGCCCAACGGTGCTGAAGGAGATGGTGAGCGAGCACCACGATTACCGGGGGCGCTGGGCATGAGATTTGTCATCGCGATCCTCGTAGGCATCGTGCTGATAGTGCTTTTCCTGAAGCTCGCGCTGGGCGTGATCGGACTGGCGCTGGGCCTTGCGATCGCGGTGGGTACCTATTTCGTGGCCGAGAAACTGGTGGGGCCGGGGAGATAGCGGATGGCTGACGAGCATCCCACGATCGGCGATCTGACCTATGAGCTGCTCAAGAAGATGAGAGCGGATCAGCAGGAGATGCGACTCGATATTCTCGATCTCAAACTGCGTGCTTCGGCCACCGAAGAACATCTTGCTGCGCTGGTGATGTCTAATGCCGGCATCAACACGCGTCTTGATCGGATCGAGGAACGCCTTGGGCGGGTCGATCGACGTCTTGATCTGACGGAAACCCGCTGATGCTCGCTGACAAGGATCGCATCTTCACCAACGTCTACGGCTTCCAGGATTGGGGCGTGGACGGTGCGATGGCGCGCGGCGACTGGGACGACACCAAGGCGCTGATGCTGCGCGGGCAGGACCAGATCATCGAGGACATCAAGGCGTCGGGTCTGCGCGGCCGCGGCGGCGCGGGCTTCCCGACCGGCATGAAGTGGAGCTTCATGCCCAAGGAGCCCAAGCCCGGCCGGCCGAGCTTCCTGCTGATCAACGCCGACGAATCCGAGCCGGGATCGTGCAAGGACCGCGAGATCCTGCGCCACGATCCGCACAAGCTGCTGGAAGGCGCGCTGATCGCCGGCTTCGCGATGCGCGCGCGCGCCGCCTACATCTATATCCGCGGCGAGTTCATCCGCGAGGCGGAGAACCTCTTCGCCGCCGTGGCGCAGGCTTATGACAAGGGGTTGCTCGGCAAGAACGCGGCGGGCTCCGGCTATGATTTCGAGGTGTTCGTCCACCGCGGCGCCGGGGCCTATATCTGCGGCGAGGAAACCGCGCAGATCGAGAGCCTGGAGGGCAAGAAGGGCCAGCCGCGGCTGAAGCCGCCGTTTCCGGCGGGTGCCGGGCTCTACGGTTGCCCGACCACCGTCAACAATGTCGAATCGATCGCTGTCGTGCCGACGATCCTGCGCCGCGGCCCGGCGTGGTTCGCCGGCATCGGGCGCGACAAGAACCAGGGCACCAAGCTGTTCCAGCTCTCCGGCCACGTCAACACGCCGTGCGTGGTGGAGGAGGCGATGGGCATCAGCTTTCGCGAGCTGGTGGAGAAGCATGGCGGCGGCATCCGCGGGGGATGGGACAACCTGCTCGCGGTGATCCCGGGCGGATCGTCGGTCCCGCTGGTGCCGGCGGCGCAGATCATCGATGCGCCGATGGATTTCGACGGGCTGAAGGCGGTCGGCTCGGGTCTCGGCACCGCGGCGGTAATCGTGATGGACAAGTCGACCGACATCGTCCGCGCGATCAGCCGCATCAGCTATTTCTACAAGCATGAAAGCTGCGGCCAGTGCACGCCGTGCCGCGAGGGCACCGGGTGGATGTGGCGGGTGATGGAGCGGCTGCGCGAGGGCAATGCCGAACTGCACGAGATCGACCTGCTGCAGGAAGTCACCCGCCAGGTGGAGGGCCACACGATCTGCGCGCTGGGCGATGCGGCGGCGTGGCCGATCCAAGGCTTGATCCGCCATTTCCGCCCGGAGATCGAGCGGCGGATCCATGAGCGGAGCGGCGCTCCACTCGCGGTGGCGGCGGAATAGGGTAATGGGTCTTGTCTATGCTGAGATCGAACTATCCAATCCGGCAGAGCCGGAATTGGCGACGATGTCCCAGACAGCGTTGGTCGATACCGGATCGACATGGCTGATAATCCCGCAGCACGTTGCTAATCAGCTCCGTCTATCGGTGCTGGAAGAACGGGAAATCACGCTTGCGGATGGACTTAGGAAGCTCGTTCCTTATGCGGGCCCGGTGCGAACGCGGTTCGGGAATCGCAACGCTTTTACCGGAGCCTTGGTGATGGGCAACGAGGTGCTCCTGGGCGCGATCCCAATGGAAGATATGGATCTCGTCGTGCATCCGTTGAGCCGGCGGCTAATCCCAAATCCCCAGAATCCGAATATTCCGGGGGCAATGGCGGTCGGCGTTCAATATGCCCGCAAGGACGATGACTGATGCCTAAGCTCACCGTCGACGGGATCGAGGTCGAGGTACCCGCCGGTGCCACCGTGCTGCAGGCGTGCGAGGCGGCCGGCAAGGAGATACCGCGCTTCTGCTACCACGAACGCCTCAGCATCGCGGGCAACTGCCGGATGTGCCTGGTCGAGGTGAAGCCCGGGCCGCCCAAGCCGCAGGCGAGTTGCGCGCTGCCTGCCGCCGACAAGCAGGAGGTGTTCACCAGCACGCCCATGGTGAAGAAGGCGCGCGAGGGGGTGATGGAGTTCCTGCTCATCAACCACCCGCTCGACTGCCCGATCTGCGACCAGGGCGGCGAGTGCGACCTGCAGGACCAGAGCCTCGCCTACGGCCGCGGCTTCACGCGCTATCACGAGAATAAGCGTGCGGTGACCGAGAAGTATATGGGCCCGATCGTCAAGACGGTCATGACCCGCTGCATCCAGTGCACCCGCTGTGTGCGTTTCGCGCAGGAGGTGGCCGGCGTCGAGGAGATCGGCGCGATCGGGCGCGGCGAGAATATGCAGATCACCACCTATCTGGAGCATGCCGCGACCAGCGAATTGTCGGGCAACGTGGTCGATCTGTGCCCGGTCGGTGCGCTCACCTCAAAGCCCTATGCGTTCGAGGCGCGGCCGTGGGAGCTCAAAAAGACGCCGTCGATCGACGTGATGGATGCGGTGGGCACCAACATCCGGCTCGATGCCCGTGGTCGGCAGGTGCTGCGCGCGCTGCCGCGGCTGAACGAGGACGTGAACGAGGAGTGGGCGTCGGACAAGACCCGCCACGCGGTGGACGGGCTCGTGCGGCGGCGGCTCGACAAGCCCTATGTCCGCGTGAACGGCAAGCTCAAGGAAGCGACCTGGGAGCAGGCGTTCGCCGCGATCAAGGCGGCGGATGCGGGCGCCAGCGTCGCCGCGATCGCCGGCGACATGGTCGATGCCGAGACGATGTACGCGGCCAAGACGCTGCTCCGGGCGATGGGATCGGACCTGCTGGAGGGCCGGCAGACCGGCCTCGCCTACGACACGTCCAGCCTGGCGGCGGTGAACTTCAACACGACCATCGCCGGGATCGAGACGGCGGACACGATCCTGCTGATCGGCACCAACCTGCGCTGGGAAGCGCCGCTGGTGAACACGCGGGTCCGGAAGGCGATCAAGCGCGGCGCGAAGGTCTTCGCGATCGGCGAGGAGATCGACCTGACCTATCCGGTCGAATGGCTGGGCAACGACCTCGGCCTGCTCGGCGGCTTGCCGCAGGCGGTGCTGGACGCGTTCGGCAAGGCCGAGCGGCCGGCGGTGATCGTGGGCGGGGGGGCGCTGAAGCCGGTGGGTGCGCAGGGCGCGACGCTGGCGCTGGCGAACAGCCTGAACCTCGTCCGCCCTTCGACAGGCTCAGGACAGGGTGGCTGGAACGGCTATAACGTGCTGCACTTCTCGGCGGCGCGGATGGCCGGACTGATGCTGGGCTATGCGCAGGCCGGCGGCATCGCCGCGGTGGCGGAGAAGGCGCCGAAGCTCGTCTTCTTCCTCGGCGCGGACGAGGTGGATTTCACGCGCTTCGGCGGCAGCTTCAAGGTCTATGTCGGCCATCACGGCGAAGCGGGCGCGGCGGCGGCCGACGCCCCCTGGCGAGCCCTGGTTTCCGCGCCGACGC
>CAXUMU010000211.1:0-537 GCA_964252145.1 uncultured Sphingomonadaceae bacterium | reverse complement strand
GGGCGGCCGACGTCGTGCTGCCGGCGGCAGCCTATACCGAGAAGCCCGGCACCTACGTGAACCTGGAGGGCCGCGTGCAGCGGGCCGAGCGCGCGGTGTTCCCGCCGGGCGACGCGCGCGACGACTGGACGATCTTCCGCGCGCTCTCCTCCGTGCTTGGGCATACGCTGCCGTTCGACAGCTTCGACGGCCTGCGCGCCTCGATGTTCGACGAGGTGCCGGCGTTCGCGCACGAGGGGCTGGCGTCGTTCGCGTGGGCGCCGCCGGCGCTGGACGGGCCGGCGCCGTCGGGCCCGATCGCCTACCCGATCAAGGATTTCTACCTGACCAACCCGATCGCGCGCGCCAGCGAGACGATGCAGCGCTGCTCGGCCGAGCTGGTGCATGGCGACACGTTCGCGGAGGCGGCGGAGTGATGGCGCCCGGCAACATCCTCCCCCGGACGGGGAGCGGCGCCATGCGCAGCATGGCGGAGGGAGCTCTCCGCCTCCGCGACGTTGCGTTTGCGGCACTCCCCCTCCACCGGCTGCGCCGGTT
>CAXUMU010000210.1:4403-6053 GCA_964252145.1 uncultured Sphingomonadaceae bacterium | reverse complement strand
TATAATCGTAGATCTCGGTGACGGTTGCGACGGTGGAGCGCGGGTTGCGGCTGGTCGTCTTCTGCTCGATCGAGATGGCGGGGCTGAGGCCTTCGATATGCTCGACGTCGGGCTTCTGCATCAGCTCCAGGAACTGGCGCGCATAGGCGGAGAGCGACTCCACATAGCGCCGCTGCCCCTCGGCGTAGATGGTGTCGAAGGCGAGGCTGGACTTGCCCGATCCCGACAGCCCGGTGATGACGACGAGCTTGTCGCGCGGGATTTCGACGTTCACGCCCTTGAGGTTGTGCTCGCGCGCGCCGCGGACGGAGATGTGGGTCAGCATGGCTTCGCTTTGTTCCAGTTCTGTTCGGGCCGCAAGAGGTGCTCGATAGCCGGCGTGCAGATGGGGTCGCGACGGCGCAAACCAACCCGCCGCCGCCGCGCCCACCGGACCTCCGGCGTAGCGCAGCTGCCCGATGCGCGCTACGATTCCCGCAGACGGGGAGATGGCATGACGAACCGGCTCTACTACGGCGACAATCTCGAGGTGCTGCGGGGCGGGATCGCGGAGGCGAGCGTCGATCTCGTCTATCTCGATCCGCCGTTCAATTCGAACGCGGGCTACAACGTGCTGTTCAAGTCGGCGAGCGGGGCGGGGGCGGATGCCAGCATCGAGGCGTTCGACGATACCTGGACGTGGGGCGAGGCGTCCAGGAGCGCGCTGATGGACATCGACAGCGGCACCAACCGGCAGCTGCAGGTGATGATGCGCGCGATGCGCGACGCGTTGGGCGACAGCCCGCTGATGGCCTATCTGGCAATGATGGCGGTGCGGCTGGTGGAGCTGCATCGCGTGCTCAGGCCAACCGGTTCGCTCTACCTGCACTGCGATCCCACCGCGAGCCATTATCTCAAGCTGGTGCTGGATGCGGTGTTTGGGGCGGAGAACTTTCGGAACGAGATCATCTGGAAGCGTACGACCACGCACAGTGACAGCAAAACATGGAGTCGGGTAGCGGACACGATTTTCTTCTACAGCAGATCCAGGCAGTTTGCCTGGAACACGCCTCGGGAGGCACATAGCGAAGAATACAAATCCGCCAAGTATCGCTATGACGATAGTGACGGGCGTGGGCTTTACCGGCTTGATAATATGACCAGTCCGAACCCTCGACCGAAAATGATGTACGATTGGCTGGGATATCCGTTTCCGCGTATGGGTTGGAGATATCAGAAAGACACCATGCAACGACTTCATGATGAAGGGCGTATTCAATATCCACTGAAAGCCGATGGCAGTTATGATGTTAGCAAGCGCCCGCAGCTGAAGCGTTTTCTGCAGGAAATGGATGGAGGTGTGATGGGCACGGTCTGGACGGACATCCCGCCACTAAACTCGCAAGCCCAAGAACGCCTGGGCTATCCCACCCAGAAGCCCCGCGCCCTCCTCGAACGGATCATCGCCGCCTCGTCCAATCCCGGCGACGTGGTGCTTGATCCGTTCTGCGGCTGCGGCACGGCGGTGGATGCCGCGCAGAAGCTGGGGCGGCAGTGGATCGGGATCGACGTCACCCACATCGCGATCGGCATGATCGAGAACCGGATGCGCGAGGGCTATCCGGGCATCCAGTTCGAGACGATCGGTGTGCCGCGCGATCTCGCCTCCGC
>CAXUMU010000210.1:621-4393 GCA_964252145.1 uncultured Sphingomonadaceae bacterium | reverse complement strand
CGCCTCCGCCGAGAAGCTGGCCGCGGACGATCCGCACCAGTTCCAGCAATGGGTCAGCTGGCAGGTGGGCGGCTACCCGCGCGACAAGAAGGGCGGCGACAAGGGCATCGACGGCTGGTTCAACTATGAGTGGGTCGATCCCGAGCGCGACAACCGACGCACGGTCGAGACCGGCGTGATTTCCGTCAAGGCGGGCGACATCGTCAACCCCAACATGGTGCGCGATCTGGGCCGCGTGATGGAGCGCGACAAATATCGCTTCGGCCTGTTCATCATGAAGTCGTTGCCCACCAAGGGGATGCGTGAGGAAGCCGCCAGCCATCCGATGATCGAAACGCAGTGGGGCCGCTTCCCCGCGCTCCAGATCGTGACGCTGGCCGAGCTGATGCACGGCCATAAGCCCAAGCTGCCGCCGCTGATCAGCCCGGTGAAGAAGGCGGCGCGGGTGGAGACGCGCAAGTCGCACCAGCCGGGATCGCAGGGCAGTTTGATCTAGGTCGGGATGGCTTCAGCTTGGATCCACCCCGTTCGTGTCGAGCGAAGTCGAGACACCGGCACCCGCCGCGTATCGTGTCTCGACTACGCTCGACACAAACGGCGGGGGCGGATCGACATGCTGACGCCGAACCGCCGGTGAGCCTCACCGATAATCTCACGCGTGTAATTCGCAACCCTCGCGCCGCGGCCGCCTTCCTGCGCCACGCGCGCTCGACCAGCTCGCAATATGGCGAGGATCAGGTGTTCCGCCAGCTGCTCCGGCCCGGCGCGCGCGGCACCTTTGTCGATGTCGGGGCGCATCATCCGGTCGCCGGATCGAACACGTTCAACCTGTATTTCCGCGGCTGGCGCGGCCTCACGATCGATCCGAACCCGGAGCTTGCCGCGGCCTATCGCCACTACCGGCCGCGCGATACGCATCTCGTCCGCGGCGTCGCGGGCACGCCGGCGGTGCTGAACTACCGGCGCTACCGCGAAAGCGTGCGCAACAGCTTCTCGGACGAGATCGCCGCGGGACTGGCGGCGATGGGCATCCATCCCGTGGCGGTCGTGCCGGTCGAGTGCGTGCCGCTGTCGGCGCTGATCGGGGCGCACCTGGCGGACGTCCAGATCGATCTGCTCAACGTGGATTGCGAGGGGTTCGACCTCGAGGTGCTGCAGTCGCTCGATCTGTCGCGGCATCGGCCGACGGTGATCCTGATCGAGGATTATGATCGCTACGACGACATGCGCTTCGATACCGCCACCAGCACGATCCACGCCTGGCTGGCCGAAGCCCGCTACGCGCAGATCGCGCAGATCGCCTTCTCCAGCCTCTACATCGCGCGCGACTGGCCGGATCTGTTCGCGCGGAGCGCCGCCTATGACGCGGCGCGCATCCAGTCCGACTTCCTGCCTTGAGCTACCTCGCCTGCGTCACGTCATAATCCTTCCGCGGCGCATAGCTCTTCTCGTACACCTCGGGCAGGCCGGAATCGGCGATGATCGTGCGGTGCTGGATGCGCCATTCGCCGCCGCGCTTCACCAGCAGGTCATATTCGCGGCCCTGCTCGACCAGCCGGGGCGGGGCGTTGACGGTATCGTTCAGGATGCCGGTCCAGATGAAGCGCGCAGTCGCGCGATCGCCGGTCACCTCGATCAGCGGGTTGTTCAGCAGCATGCGGAAGGTGCCGTGGCGCGCCGGGCTGGAACGACCGGCGACGCGGTACGCCTCGTCGATCCCGCTACGGCCGCGATAGACCAGCCCGTTGATGTCGAGCACGGCATCGTCGGTATAATAAGCGGCGAAGCTGTCGGCGGCGCCGCCGCCGAGATTATAATAATAGCGGGTGATCAGCTCCTCGATCCGGATGCGATCGAGCAAGGTCGCCGGCGTAGTGGTCGCATGCTGTGCCGGTGCCGGAGCAGCGGCATCAGCAGGGCGATGGCGGCGGCGGACTTGGGCATGGCTTCCTCCCGGCGCGCCGCGTGTCCGGCGCTTCGCGAACGAGCCTAGGGCAATCCGCCGTGCGGGCAAGCCGCGCGGAGCCCTCCCGCACGCGGCGGGAGGGCTCCGGCCGCAGCTTAATGCTGCTGCGAGCCCGACTTGTTGGGCGCGGCCGGCGATCCGGTCGTGCCCGGGGTGGTGGCGGCGCCGCTGCCGCCGCTCGACATCGCGCCACTGCCGCCCGACATCGCGCCACCGCCGCCCGACATCGCGCCGCTGCCGCCGGTCGTCGCGCCCGATGCGTCGCCGCCGTTCATGCTGGACGCGCCGGTCGATCCGCCGGACATGTTGCCGCCGCCGGACATGCCGCCCGACATCGCGCTGCCATTGTCCATGCCGCCCGACATGCCGGAGCCGTTGGCATCCATGCCGCCGCCCATGCTGCCGCCTGAATTCTCGCTCATGCCGGTGCTGGCGTCGCTGCCGGTGTTCATTTCCATGCTGCTGTTCATGTCGGACGTGTTGGCGGTGTCGTGCTTGCTGCAGCCGGCAAGCGCGATCGCGGCGATGCCGGCCAGGGCGGCGGCGCGCAGGGGGGTGAGGCGGTTCATTGGAGGACTCCTGTTTTCGTCTGGGAAAGACGGCGGTCAACGTAGCCGCGCCGCCGACGTTCCGCACATTAACTTCGCGTTCGCAATCGGTTGACAAGCGCGGCGGCCCGCGCCTCATCTGCTGCAGCGCAGCGCGACCGGCGGTTCGCCGCGTAACGCCAGGACGGGGGACGGCAAGCATGCGGCTGCAGATCGAGGCAACGCTGGATTATACGATGCCGAAGCCGGCCGACGTGCTGCTGGCGATCGAGGCGGCGGGCATGGTCGACCAGGCGATCGTCGACGATCTGCTCACCATCACCGGCGTCGATGCGCTGCGCCCGGTGCCCGGCGACGACGCGATCGGCCGCCGCACCTGGATGCATGCGCAGGGCCCGTTCCACGCGCACTACCGCGCGACGGTGGAGCTGGAGCGCGTGACCGGGCCGCTCGCGGGCCTGGGCTGCGCCCCGCGGCGCGAGTTGCCGGCCGGGGTGGTGCCGTATCTCTGGCCCAGCCGCTACTGCGAATCGGACCGGTTCGAGCAGTTCGTCTGCCGCGAGTTCTCCGGCCGCAACGGCGGCGACAAGGTGATCGCGATGGCCGACTGGATCTTCGACCATCTCGATTATTGCGCCGGCACCAGCGATGCGAGCACCACCGCCGCCGACACGTTCGTCCGCCGCCAGGGCGTGTGCCGCGATTTTGCCCACCTGATGGCGACGTTCGCGCGCGCCGCCGGCATCCCCGCGCGGCTGGTCTCGGCCTATGCGCTGGACCTCCAGCCGCCCGATTTCCACGCGGTGGTTGAGGTGTGGCTGGACGGCGGCTGGCGCATCGTGGATGCGACGCGGCTGGCCGATCCGTCGGGTATCGTGCGCATCGCCGTCGGCCGCGACGCGACCGACATCGCGTTCATGACCGTGTTCGGCACGACCACGCTCAACCAGCAGGCGGTGAGCGTGACGCGCGCAGGCTAGCGACATGGGAGCGAGGTTGGACGAAGCCGTTCGGCCCGCTATCCGACCGCGATGATCGGTTCGACGATGCGAGAGCGGCGGTGACGGCGCCGCTGTGGGCCGGGTTCGAATGCGGCCATCTCGGCTGGTGCGACCAGGACCTGCTGGTGGAGACGCGCCACACGCCGGCGACGGACATGGCCGCGCACTACCGCGACGCGCTGGCGCGGGGCATAGTCACCGCGCGCGACGGGCTGCCGTGGCGGCACGATCCGGCCGCGCGCATCGCCGCCGTGCCG
>CAXUMU010000210.1:233-611 GCA_964252145.1 uncultured Sphingomonadaceae bacterium | reverse complement strand
GGGCGCGCGCGTGATCTGGGACCTCAGCCATTTCGATCCGCCGCCGCGGCGCGAGGCGCACGCGATGCGCTGCGCCAGGGCGCTGGCGGCGCGGGGGCAGGGGCCGGCGCACATCGTCGCGGTGAACGAGCCATCGGTCTGGCCGTTGCTCTGCCGCCGCCCGCGCCGCGAGGCGATCGCCGCGGCCAAGCGGATGATGACCGCGTTCGGGCTGATCGCGCCGGCGCGCTTCTACACCTGCGATCCGTTCCACCGCCTGGACGAAAGCGTGTTCGAGGCGACCGACGCGCTGGTCGCGACCGGGTGGGTCGGCGTGGTCGGCGTGAACTATTATCCCCACGACGCGACCGTGCCGCTGGCCGAGGTGCTGCGCACGGT
>CAXUMU010000210.1:0-223 GCA_964252145.1 uncultured Sphingomonadaceae bacterium | reverse complement strand
CCGCCCGCCCCGGGCGGGGGGGCGGGGGGGGCGCCCCCGGCCCCGCGGCGCTACGGCCTGCCGGTCGCGATCATGGAGACCAGCTGGCACGTCGGCCACGCGAAGGCGCGGCGGCGCTTCCCGTTCATCGGCGATTCGCAGGCCAATTGGCTGGCGCATGTGCAGGCCGAGGTGGCCGCCTCGGCCGTGCCGGTGGAGGGGATCTGCTGGTACCCGTTCCTCG
>CAXUMU010000209.1:818-6115 GCA_964252145.1 uncultured Sphingomonadaceae bacterium | reverse complement strand
CGGCAAAGGCTGGGCGGAAGCCGCCCCAAACTCGTCACCCCAGCCGATCCGCCAGATGGAGCGCCAGCCCCACCAGCCCGCCCACCAGCGTCCCGTTGATCCGGATATACTGCAGGTCCCGTCCCACCGCGGCCTCCAGCCGGCCGGTGATCGTGCCCGCGTCCCAGCCGCGGATCGTGTCGGACACCAGCCGCACGATGTGATCGCCGTAGCTGTCCACCGCGCCCACGGTCGCGCGCCGCGCGAACTGGTTGATCGTCTGCTTCAGCCGCGGCTCGCTTTGCAGAGTCGCGCCCAGCTGGCGCATCGCATCGCCGAAGCGGCCGGCGAGCGTCGCCTGCGGATCGCGCGCCGCCTTCAGCATCATGCCGCGCGCGACCTGCCACAGCCCCTCTAGCCAGCGCCCGATCGCAGGGTTGGCGATGATCTCCTCCTTGAACCGCTCCACCTTGGCGCGGAGCTCCGGCTCGTGCCGCATCCGCTCGGCCAGGCTGGCCAGCGCCTCCTCGGCCTTGGCGCGCAGGGGATGGGCGGGATCGGCCGCCATCTCGCCCAGCAGCTTGTGCAGCCCGTCGACGATCGCGTTGGCGAGCTTCTCGTCCAGCCCGGTCCAGCGCAGGATCGAGCCGGCCTTTTGCGACACCATCGCGCGGATCAGCGGCTCGTTGGCCTCCAGCGTGCGATCGGCCCACAGGATGATGCCGTCCACGATCGGCACGTGGCGGTCCTCGCCGATCGCGGCACCCAGCGCCTGGCCCAGCAGCGGCGAGATCTCCAGCGCGCGCAACTGGCTGGCGACCGCGCCGCTCACCATCCGCCCCAGCCGCTCGGGGTCCAGCGCCTCCAGCACGTCGGCCACCAGTCGCGAGGCACCGCCGCGCAGCCGGCCGCCGGCGGGCGGGTTGGCCAGCACGCGGCCGATCGCGGCGGCGATGTCGATCCGCCCCATCCGCCGCGCCACCACCGAGGGGGTGAGGAAATTGTCGCGCAGGAACGAGGCGAGGTTGTCGCCGATCCGATCCTTGTTGCGCGGGATGATCGCGGTGTGCGGGATCGGCAAGCCCAGCGGGTGGCGGAACAGCGCGGTCACCGCAAACCAGTCGGCCATGCCGCCCACCATCGCCGCCTCGGCGAAGGCGCGGACGAAGCCCCACGCGTTGTCCGCCCGCTCCTGCGAGCGGGCGAGCAGGTAGAGCGCGGCCATCGCCAGCAGCAGCCCGGTCGCGGCGATGCGCATGCCGCGAACGCCGCCCTGCGCCGGATTGAAGCGGTCTAGCCCGGTCGAAGCGAGCAGGTTCATGGGGCTGAGACGCCTCAGCGGCGCGAAAGGTTCATTCCGCCGGCTGAACGATCGTCGGATGCTTGTGCTCGCCGCCGTTGGTCAGCCAGCGGCTGAGCCGCGGGCCGATCCAGCGCTCGAAATCGTCGGCCAGGCTGAAGCTGGCCGGCACGATCACGAGCGTCAGCAGCGTCGAGAGCAGCAGCCCGCCGATCACGGTGATGCCCATCGGCGCGCGGAAGCTGCCGTCGCCCGACAGCGACAGCGCGATCGGCAGCATGCCGGCGACCATCGCGATCGTGGTCATCACGATCGGCTGCGCGCGCTTGTGCCCGGCGTCCAGGATCGCGCTGCGCTGGTCGACACCGTGGTTCATCTCCTCGATCGCGAAGTCGACCAGCAGGATCGAATTCTTGGCGACGATGCCCAGCAGCATCAGCAGCCCGATCAGCACCGGCATCGAAATCGGCTTGCCCGTCAGGTGCAGCGCGACCGCGCCGCCCAGGGGGGCGAGCAGCAGCGATCCCATGTTCACGAACGGCGGCATCACCCGCTTGTAGAGCAGGATCAGCACCGCCAGCACCAGCAGCACGCCCGAGACCACGGCGATGATGAAGTTGACGATCATCTCCGCCTGCCATTTGCTGTCGCCATAATTCACCTTGGCGACGCCGGCGGGCAGGTGCTTCATCGCGTCCAGCTCGGCGATCCTGGTCGTCGCCTGGCTGGTCACCGCGCCGGGGGCGAGGTCGGCGCCGATCATCAGCCGGCGCGTCTGATTGTAGCGGCGGATCTTGGACGGGCCGGCACCGAAGCCGATGTCCGCCACCACCTTCAGCGGCACCGAACCGCCGCTGGCGGTCGGCACGGGCAGGTTTTCGATCGTCGAGAGGTTGCGCCGCGCGCCCTCGTCGATCGACACGCGAATCGGGATCTGCCGGTCGGACAGCGAGAATTTGGCGACGTTCTGGTCGATATCGCCCAGCGTCGCGATGCGGATCGTCTGGCTGAGCGCGGAGGTGGTGACGCCCATGTCGGCCGCCAGATCGAAGCGCGGGCGAATCGTGATCTCGGGCCGCGGCAGATCGCCGTCGATCCGCGGCGCACGGATTTCGGGCAGGCTGCGCATCTCGCCGACTAGCTTGCGCCCGGCCTGCGCCAGCACCGCGGGGTCGTCGCCGGCCAGCATGATCGTGATGTCGCGGCCGCCTCCGCCGGATTGCGACTGGAACGTCACGCGCGCATCCGCGACGTCGCGCAAGGCCGGCGCCATCGCCGCCTCGAACTCGGTGCTCGTCCGGTCGCGCTTCCTGTGGAGCTGGAGGTAGAGGTCGGCGGTGCCGATGCCGATATCCTCGAACGCGGATTGCACATCCGGCGCCTGGCGCACGATCGCGGCGACCTTGTCGGCCACGGCGGCGGTCTGCGCGAGCGTGGATCCGGGGACCATCTCGATCGTGACGTGGCTGGAGGTGCTGTTGTTCGGCGGCCGGAACGTGAACGGCAGGGTCCAGAAGGCGAGCACCGTCAGCGCGAACGCCACGCCGCCCAGCGCCATCGTCTTCCAGCGATTGTCGAGCGACCAGCCGAGCAGCCGGGTATAGCCGCGCATCACCGCATTGTCGCCGTGTGCCGCCTGGCCGTGCGCCTTCAGGAAATAGGCCGCGACCATCGGCGTGATCAGCCGCGCGACCGCCAGGCTCATCAGCACCGCGGCGACGACGGTCAGGCCGAACTGCTTGAAGAACTGGCCCGAGATGCCCGGCATCAGGCCCACCGGCAGGAACACCGCGACGATCGCCATCGTCGTCGCCAGCACGGCCAGGCCGATCTCGTCCGCGGCGTCGATCGATGCCTGGTAGGCGGATTTGCCCATCCGCATGTGCCGTACGATGTTCTCGATCTCCACGATCGCATCGTCCACCAGCACGCCGGCGACCAGGCTTAGCGCCAGCAGGCTGATCCCGTTCAGCGTGAACCCCATCAGGTCCATCATCCAGAAGGCCGGGATCGCCGAAAGCGGGATGGCCAGCGCCGAGATGACCGTCGCCCGCCAGTCGCGCAGGAACAGGAATACCACCAGCACCGCGAGCAGCGCGCCTTCCACCATGGCCGCGATCGCCGAATGATATTGCGCCTTGGTGTAATCGACGCTGGTGAACAGCTGCGTGAACTTGATCTTGGGATTATCGCGCTTCAGCTGATCGATCACCTTCATCGCATTGTCGTAGACAGTGACGTCGGACGCGCCCTTGGCCTTTTCCAGGCTGAAGCTCAGCACCTGGCGGCCGCCCATCTTCGATATCGTGCGCTGCTCGGCATAGAGATCGCGTACCTCGGCCACGTCGGACAGCTTGATCGTGCGTCCGTTGCCGACCGAGATCTGTTTCTCGCCCAGCGCGAACGCGCTGTCGGCATTGCCCAGCACGCGCACCGACTGCTCGGATCCGGCGATCTCGGCGCGGCCGCCGGCGGCGTTGATATTCGTCTGGCGCAGCTGGTTGTTAACCTGGCTGGCGGTGATGCCCTGCAGCTGCATCTTGGCCGGATCCAGGATCACCCGGATCTCGCGGTCGACCCCGCCGCCGCGGCTGACCCGCGCCATGCCGCTGATCGCCAGCAACCGCTTGGCAACGGTGTTGTCGACGAACCAGCTGAGCTGCTCCAGCGTCATGTCGACCGCCTCGACCGAGAAATAGGCGATCGGCCCGCCCTCGATATCGACGCGGACGGTCTGGGGCTCGAGGATGCCGTCGGGCAGCTGGCTGCGGATCTGCGAGACCGCATCGCGCACGTCGTTCACCGCGCGGTCCACCGGCGTGCCGATCGCGAACTGCACGAACGTGGTCGAGCTGCCCTCGCTGACGGTGGACGAGATCTCGTCCACGCCGCTGATGCCGCGCACCGCCGCCTCGATCCGCTGGGTGACCTGCGTCTCCATCTCGGTGGGCGCGGCGCCGGGCTGGGTGACGATCACCTGTGCCGCGGGAAAGCTGATGTCCGGCTGGTTGTTGACGTCCATCTGTAGGAACGCGACGATGCCCGCGAGCGTCAGCGCCGCGAACAGTACGAGCGGCGCCACCGGGTTGCGGATCGCCCAGGCGGAGATGTTGCGGAAGCTCATGACCGCGGGGCTCGCCTAGTTCTGCGCTGCCTGGCGCGTCGGGACGACCTTGTCCCCGGGATTCAGGAACGCCGCGGCCGACAGCACGACCCGCTCGTTGCCGGCGAGGCCCGAGGCAATCGCGATGCCCCGGTCGGACACGTTGCCGACCTTCACGTCGCGCCGCACGACATGATCGCTCCGGTCGACGATGTAGACGAAATTGCCGTGCTCGTCGCTCTGCACGGCGGATTCGGGCAGCAGCGGGGCGTCCGCCGTCCCGCTCATGAGCTCCGCCGCGGCGAACCCGCCGGGGCGGAGCGCCGGATCGTAGGCGAGCGCGATGCGCGCCGTGCCCTGCCGCGACGCGACGTCGATCACCGGCGACAGCTGCCAGATCTGCCCGTGGAAACTGGTGCTGGAGCCGGTGGGCGTGACCTTCGCCGGCGTACCGACCCGCAGCCGCGCAAGATCGGATTCGGCCAGCCGCGCGAGCATCTCCATCTGCCCGTCCTTGGCGACGCGGAACATCGCGCCGCCCGACGGGCCGACGATCTGACCCGGCTCCAGCGCACGGGTGAGCACCAGGCCGGCGGCGGGCGCGCGGATGTCGAGCCGGCCGATCTTGGCGCGCGCCTCGCCCAGCTGCGCCTGCGCGACCTTGACGCGGGCATTGGCCGCGTCGCGCGTCGCGACCTTCTTGTCGATGTCGGCCTTCGAGATGAAGCCGCGCGAGACCAACGCCTGCGCGCGGTCGAGATCCGACTGGGCGAGCGCCGCGTCCGCGCGCGACCGCGTCCCGATGGAACGCCGATGTCAGGCCGCGACGGCGGCAGCCTCCTGCACGACCGGATTGCGCAGCAGGCCCAGTCGCTCGATCTCGACCTCGACCACGTCGCCGGGCCGCATGTACAA
>CAXUMU010000209.1:0-808 GCA_964252145.1 uncultured Sphingomonadaceae bacterium | reverse complement strand
GACTGGGCGAGCGCCGCGTCCGCGCGCGCCACGTCGATCGAGGCGGCCAGGCTGGCGCTTTCCTGCTGCTGGACCGAGCGGTCGATCGTGGCGAGCGTCTGGCCGGCGGCGACCCAGTCGCCCGGCTCGACCAGCACGCGGCTGACCATTCCGCCCTCGCCGGCGACGCCTACCGGCATCTCGCGCCGCGCGGCCAGGCTGCCGGTGGCGCTGATCATGTTGGCGATGGACTGGTGGCCGGGCACCACCACCGTCACCCGCGGCAGCGTCTGCACGGTCGGCCTGGTGTCCACGCCGCCGCGGCGCGACATCACCAGCAAGGCGAGCGCGGCGATCGCGATGACCAGGCCGGCGATCCACAGCCACCGCCGGCGGTACAGCAGCGACTCAGTCTCGACCGGCGGATCGACCAGTTCTACCCCGCGCTGCGAGAAGCCTTGCTCGACATTCATCACGTTCGACTTTCCGCCCGCCAAGCGACCCGGCGTCGCCCGGCGCTGTATTACATCAATATAGCACCGGCCTCAAGCCGCTGCGCCGGCCCATGCCTTGCCGGGTTCCGTTGTCTCGGGCAAGGCCTCGCCCGCCGTGGCGCCCAGATTGCGCTCCGCGCCGAAGCGGCGATAATGCGTCAGAGCCGCGCGGCATGGATGCAGGAGGGCGAGCATGGACCGGAGCTTCCTCGGGTGGATCGTCATCGGCCTGGTCGCCGGCGATGCCCAGCAGGATGGTGACGATGCAGCCGCCGGGATCGCGCCCGGGCAGCAGGCGGGCTGGATCGCGGCCACGCTGGGCGCAATTGCGATCC
>CAXUMU010000208.1:0-6162 GCA_964252145.1 uncultured Sphingomonadaceae bacterium | reverse complement strand
TGCGCGCGATGGCGCTGACGCGCGCCTATGACGAGCGGATGTACCGCGCGCAGCGCCAGGGCAAGACCAGCTTCTACATGAAATGCACCGGCGAGGAGGCGACCTCCGTCGCCGCCGCCTTCGCGCTCAATCGCGACGACATGTGCTTCCCCAGCTACCGCCAGCAGGGCCTGCTGATCGCGCGCGGCTGGTCGTTGGTGGACATGATCTGCCAGGTCTATTCCAATTCGGGCGACCGGCTGAAGGGTCGGCAGATGCCGATCATGTACTCCGCCAAGGAAGCCGGCTTCTTCTCGATCAGCGGCAACCTCGCGACGCAATATCCGCAGGCGGTGGGGTGGGCGATGGCGTCCGCGGCGAAGGGCGATACGCGGATCGCGGCGGCGTGGTGCGGGGAGGGATCGACCGCGGAGGGCGATTTCCATTCCGCGCTCACCTTCGCCTCGGTGTACCGCGCGCCGGTGCTCTTCAACGTGATCAACAATCAGTGGGCGATCTCGTCCTTCTCGGGGTTCGCCGGCGCCGAGGCGACGACGTTCGCGGCGCGCGCGGTGGGCTACGGCATCGCCGGCCTCCGGATCGACGGCAACGACGCGCTCGCCGTCCACGCCGCGACCGAATGGGCGGTGGAGCGCGCACGCGGCGGCCATGGCCCCACGCTGATCGAGCATTTCACCTACCGATCGGAGGGGCATTCGACTTCCGACGACCCGACCAAGTACCGCTCGGCCGAGGAGCGCACCAAATGGCCGCTGGGCGATCCGATCGCTCGGCTGAAGGCGCATCTGGTTGGCTTGGGCGCGTGGGACGAGGAGCGCCACGCTGCGATGGACCAGGAGGTCGCGCTGGAAGTGCGCGACGCCGCGCGCGAGGCCGAGAAGTTCGGCATCCTCGGCGACGGGCTGCACCATCCGCTGGCGACGATGTTCGAGGACGTGTTCGAGGAGATGCCGTGGCACCTCAAGGAACAGTCCGAGCAGATGATGGCCGAGTGGCGCGCCTCCGGGCTGGGCGAGGCGCCATGAGCCGGATGAACATGATCCAGGCGATCAATTCGGCCATCGACGTCAGCATGGCGCGCGATCCCGATATCGTCGTGATGGGCGAGGACGTCGGCTTCTTCGGCGGCGTGTTCAAGGCGACCGCCGGCCTGCAGGCCAAGTACGGCAAGACCCGCGTGTTCGATACGCCGATCAACGAGTGCGGCATCATCGGCGTCTCGGTCGGCATGGCCGCCTACGGCCTCAGGCCCGTGCCCGAGATCCAGTTCGCCGACTATATCTACCCCGCGCTGGACCAGATCGTGTCCGAGGCGGCGCGGCTGCGCTACCGCTCGGCCGGCGACTATACCGCGCCGATCACGGTGCGCTCGCCGTTTGGCGGCGGTATCTTCGGCGGGCAGACGCACAGCCAGAGCCCCGAGGCGCTGTTCGCGCACGTCGCCGGGATCAAGACGGTGATCCCGTCCACCCCCTATGACGCCAAGGGGCTGCTGATCGCTGCGATCGAGGACAATGATCCGGTGATCTTCTTCGAGCCCAAGCGGATCTACAACGGCCCGTTCGATGGCCATTACGACCGGCCGGTCACGTCGTGGGCGGCGCACCCGGCGGGCGAGGTGCCGGAGGAGCATTACCGCATCCCGCTGGGCAGCGCGGCGACGGTCCGCGCGGGCGACGACGTGACGATCCTGACCTACGGCACGATGGTGCATGTCGCGCTGGGCGTCGTCGCCGAGATGGGGATCGATGCCGAGGTGATCGACCTGCGCACGATCGTCCCGCTCGACGTCCGGACGATCGAGGCGTCGGTGCACAAGACCGGGCGCTGCGTGGTGGTGCATGAGGCGACGCGCACCGGCGGGTTCGGCGCGGAGCTCTCCGCGCTGGTGCAGGAGCGCTGCTTCCACCATCTGGAGGCGCCGGTGATGCGCGTGACCGGGTGGGACACGCCCTATCCGCACTCGCTGGAATGGGCTTATTTCCCCGGCCCGGTGCGGCTGCGCGAGGCGATCAAGCGGGTGATGGAGGACTGACATGGCACGCATCGCCTTCCGCCTGCCGGACATCGGCGAGGGCATCGCCGAGGCCGAGGTCGTCGCCTGGCACGCCCAGATCGGCGACATGATCGAGGAGGACGCCCCCCTCGCCGACCTGATGACCGACAAGGCGACGGTGGAGATGACCGCGCCCGTCTCCGGCCGGCTGGTGGAGCGCGCCGGCGAGGTGGGCGACAGCATCGCGATCGGATCGACGCTGGCGGTGTTCGAGAGCGACGAGGAGGCCGCCGAGGCGCCGACCGTGCAGGTCGCGCCGAACGAGGCGGCGCAGGTCGCGGCGCCGAAGCCGGAGCCTGCCGGAGCGTCTGCCCCCCAGCCCCAACCGTTGGTGTCGAGCGAGGTCGAGACACGATCGCAGGACGGTGCAGGTGTCTCGACCTCGCTCGACACGAACGGTGATGGTGGTGGGGAGAGAAAACGAGTCCTCGCCTCGCCCGCGGTCCGCGCGCGCGCGAAGGACCTGGGGGTCGATCTCGCGACCGTTCGCCCCGCGCAGGGCGAGCGCGTGCGTCATGCCGATCTCGACGCGCACCTGCGCTATGCCGGCGGCGGGTTCGCGCCGGTCGCCGCGGGCGATGCGGTCGAGGAGGTGAAGGTCGTCGGCCTGCGCCGCCGGATCGCCGAGAACATGGCGGAGGCCAAGCGCGCGATCCCGCACTTCGCCTATGTCGAGGAGGTCGACGTCACCGCGCTGGAGGCGACCCGCGCGGCGCTGAACGCCGAGCGCGGCGACAGGCCCAAGCTCACCTTGCTCCCGCTGCTGATCAAGGCGCTGACCCGCGCGCTGCCCGGCTTCCCCATGATCAACGCGCGCTACGACGATGCTGGGGGCGTTGTCCGCCGCCACCGATCGGTTCACCTCGGCATCGCCACACAGACCGAGGCGGGGCTGATGGTGCCGGTTATCCGCGACGCGCAGGCGCGCGACCCGTGGCAGCTGGCGGGCGAGATCAGCCGGCTGGCCGCCGCCGCGCGCGGCGGCAAGGCGGGACGCGACGAGCTGAGCGGATCGACGATCACGCTCACCTCCCTCGGGCCGCTGGGCGGGATCGTCTCGACCCCGGTGATCAACCGGCCCGAAGTCGCGATCATCGGCGTCAACCGCATCGTCGAGCGGCCGGCGGTGGTGGAGGGGCGGATCGAGGTGCGCAAGCTGATGAACCTGTCATCCAGCTTCGATCACCGCGTGGTCGACGGGCACGACGCTGCCAGCTTCATCCAGGCGGTGAAGCGGCTGATCGAGACCCCCGCGCTCCTGTTTATCGGCTAGGCCGAGGCGCGGGCCTTGCTGCGGATGTGGCCCGGATCCACGCCGGTCCGTTCGATCGCGAACCGTTCCGCCTCGGCGATCGTCGCGAAGCTTTCGGTCAGCGTTTCCAGCACCGGCGTGCCGCCGGGCGCCTTCAGGCACAGCACGAGTCGATATCCGGGACCGGAGCGGCGATCGACGATGGTTGCACTCTGTACGCGATTGAGATCGTTCAACATTATGTTCTGTCCGGCTTCTTACCGTCTCTCCTGTACGCCTTCTAGCATGAACGTCAGGCTAAGGGCAGGGGACAGTTGCATGACGCGCAATCGTTTTCGGGCGGCCGGATGATGCGCGCGCTGCCGGTGCGCTTCGCCGACATCGAGCGCGCGGCGGCGCGGATCGCGCAGCATGTCCACCGTACGCCGATCATCACCTCGCAGCGGCTGGACGCGCTGCTCGGCTGCCGGTTGCTGCTCAAGTGCGAGAATCTCCAGCGCACGGGCGCGTTCAAGGCGCGCGGCGCGCACAATGCGGTGCTGGCGCTGACCGACCAGCAGGCGGCGCGCGGCGTCGTCACGCATTCTTCGGGCAACCATGCCGCGGCGCTCGCGCTGGCGGCGGCGACGCGGGGCATCAGTGCGCGGATCGTGATGCCGCAGAATGCGCCGGCGGCGAAGATCGCCTCGGTGCGGCGGCTGGGCGGCGAGATCCGCTTCTGCGCGCCGACGATCGCGGCGCGCGAGGCGGCCGCGGCCGCGATCGTCGCGGCGTCCGGCGCGACGCTGGTGCACCCGTATGACGATCCGCTGGTGATCGCGGGGCAGGGCACCGCCGCGCTGGAGCTGATCGCGGATGCCCGGCCGCTCGATGCGATCCTCGCGCCGGTCGGCGGCGGCGGGCTGATGTCGGGCACGGCGGTCGCGGCGCGTCACCTCGCGCCCAGTATCCGCATCCTGGCGACCGAGCCGGAACAGGCCGACGACGCATACCGGTCGTGGCGATCCGGCGAGCGGCTGTCCGGCCCGCCGCCGGACACGATCGCCGACGGCCTGCGCACGACGCTGGGCGCGCACGGCTTCACGATCCTGCGCGCGCTGCTCGACGATTTCGCGACCGTCGGCGAGGCGGCGATCGTCGAGGCGATGCGGCTCGTGTGGGAGGTGACCAAGCTGGTGATCGAGCCCAGCGCGGCGGTGCCGATCGCGGCGCTGCTGGAACGCAGGTTCGACCTTGCGGGCAGGACGGTCGGGGTGATCCTGACCGGCGGGAACGTGGATCTCGACCGGCTGCCGTGGCAGGCGTGAGACGGATCAGCCCGCGGCATCCTCGCAGCGGATCACGATCACGCTGACATTGTCGGGCGCGCCGCGCTTCAGCGTCGCCGCCAGCAGCGCATCGCACGCCTCGCCGGGCGAATGTGTCCCGGTGATGGACGCGATCTCGTCGTCGGACAGGCATTTGTTGAGGCCGTCGCTGCACAGCAGGAAGCTGTCGTCGGCCACCACCGCATCCTCGCGCACGTCGAGCGCGAGGTCGGGCGCGACGCCCACCGCGCGGGTGATCACGTTGGCCATCGGATGCGAATGCGCTTCCTCGGCGGTGATGATGCCGGCCTGGACGAGCTGCTCGACGTGGCTGTGGTCGCGCGTCAGCTGGCTCAGGCGCCCGTCGCGCAGCCGGTAGATGCGGCTGTCGCCCGCCCACAGGCAGGCATAGCGGCCGCCGGCGATGCGCAGCGCGACGACGGTCGCGCCCATCGTCGCGCCGGCTGAGTCCGCGGCGGCGACGATCTTGGCGTTGGCGTCCGCCAGCGCATCGGCGATCGAGTCGCAATCGTCGTCCAGGCTGCCGTTCAGCGCCGCGCGCGAGATCTCGTCGACCACCTGCGCCGCCGCCCAGCGGCCGTTGGCGTGGCCGCCCATGCCGTCGGCGACCGCCCATAATGCCGCATCGGGACGCACCGCGACGCCGTCCTCATTCTCCTTGCGGACGAGCCCGGTGTGCGTGCCCGCGCCGACGATGTAGCGGAACGGTTCGGCTGCGTGCGCCAATGCCGTCATCCACCGACGATCACGGTGGGACAGCCCAGGACGATGTTGCCGCCGTGCGCGGTCAGGTCGCCGATCCGCGCCTGCGGCTTCTTCTCGGTCAGCACCGTCATGCTGCCCAGGACGATCGTGTCCGGCGGCCCCACACACACGCACATGTCGGTGACCCGCGCAGCGGGGAGCTTGCCGATGAGCACCGTCGGCGCGCCCGGCGCGAGGATCGGGCCGCCCACGTGCGGCACCACCCCGGTCACCATCGGACAGACGTGCATGTCCGTCAGTCGAGACGCCGGCATGCCCATAGTTCACCCTCCGCCAGTCTTCGCCAATGCTGGTAACAGCCGTCACACGTCCGCGAAAGTTCTGTGGTGGCAAAACCAAAAGAATCGTGTCACCCTTAGTTGGGGTTGAGGGTCTGACGATATGCCTGTGGGGGCGTGCGCGTGATTGTCGATGACGAGACGGCTGCCGCGATCCTGGCGCCGATCGACGGCGGCGTCGGCGTGGACGGACGCGCCGACGAGGAGGCGGTCGGCGACCTGTTCCGCGAGCTCCGCTTCCAGCGCAAGTCGATCTTCCGCGCCGAGCTGCGCGTGTCGATGGGCGAGGATGCCGGCGATTCGGATACCTGGAGCTGGCCGGTGCTGGCCGAGGTGGCGCGCGACTATCTGATCGAGACCGGCAAGGATCTCGAGCCGATGGCGATGCTGATCGAGGCGGCGGCGCGGCTGGACGGACTGGCCGGCGTCGAGAAGACGATCACGGTGATGGCCGACCTGGTCGAGCTCTATTGGGAGCAGGGG
>CAXUMU010000207.1:5469-6169 GCA_964252145.1 uncultured Sphingomonadaceae bacterium | reverse complement strand
GGTCCGGGGGTCCGCAATGGATGTGCGGAGCGAGGCGCTGAGCGCGCTCGGCTGGGGGCAGGCGGCGGGCGTCGACATGATCGGCGACGAACGCCCGCGCGACTGGCTGAAGCCCGTGGCGCGCAACGCCGCGCCCGCCGCGCCCCCCGCCCCCGTGCCCGATACGCTGCCGGCGACGATCGCCGCGATGCACGCTCGGCTCGCCGAGCCGGGGCTGGTGGGCAACGCGCTCGGCCATCCGCTCGCGCCGGCGGGCGATATCGCTTCCGGATTGATGCTGCTGGTCGACATGCCGGGCGCGCTCGGCCGCCTCGGCCTCGCGCCCGCCGACCTGGCCGAATTGTCGCGTCTGGCGCTGCAGCACGTCGCGCTGGCCCGGCCGCGCCTGCTGCTGCTGATGGGCGATGCCGCCGCCTGCGCGATCCTGGGCCGGCCGCTCGCCGAATCGCGCGCGGTGGTGCACGAGATCGACCATAAGGGCGCCACCTTAGGCGCCGTCGCGACCTTCCATCCGCGCCAGCTGCTGCAGAATCAGGGCCTGAAGGCCCGGGCGTGGGCGGACCTGCGTCTGTTGCTGGGGAGATTGAACGGGTGAAGTCGAACCGGACCAGGAGCGTGCTGCTCGCCGCGCTGATCGCGCTCGTTCCGGCCGGACCGGCGCTGGCGGCCGATCCGGCGCCCCTCGCCGGGGCGGTGCCGG
>CAXUMU010000207.1:3005-5459 GCA_964252145.1 uncultured Sphingomonadaceae bacterium | reverse complement strand
ATGCGGACCGCGCCGCCTACCGCGACATCTTCGCCGCGATCCGCAGCGGCGCGTGGGCCGATGCGGCGGCGAAGCTGGACGCGGTGCCGGCGGGGCTGCTGACCCCGGTGGCGCGCGCCGAGCTCTACCTGGCCAAGGATTCGCCCAAGGCGGAACTCGATCCGCTGATGACCCTGATCGCCGCCGCGCCCGAACTGCCGGAAGCGCCGCAGCTCGCCCGGCTGGCCAAGGCGCGCGGCGCCGAGACGCTGCCCGACCTGCCGGTCGCGCGCGATATGGTCCGCCTGGCCCGCGCGCCGCAGCGTGTCCGCGCGCGCACGACCGCCAGCGACGATGCGGCGGCGACGCTGGGCGCGGAGATCGTGCCGCTGATCAAGGACGATCGGCCCAGTGACGCCGAGATATTGCTGGTCGCCGCGCAGGATGCGATCTCTGCCGATGCCGTCACCGAGTGGCAGCAGCGGATCGCCTGGTCCTACTTCCTCACCGGTGACGATGCCGCGGCGCGGCGGCTGGCCGATCCGGCGCGGTCCGGCGGCGGCGAATGGGCGGTGCAGGCGGATTGGGTGGCCGGGCTCGCCGCATGGCGCCAGCGCGATTACGCCACCGCCTCGCAGGCGTTCGCCTCCGTCGCGACGCGCGCGCGCGATGCCGAGATGCGCGCAGCCGGCCTGTTCTGGGCGGCGCGCGCCGACATGGCCAGCGGGCATCCCGAGCAGGTGCAGCCGCGGCTGCGCAGCGCCGCGCGCCTGTCCGAGACCTTTTACGGCCTGCTCGCCACCGGCGCGCTGGGCGGCGCCGCGCCCGCGCCCGAACGGCGGCCCGAACTAGTCGCGGGCGATTGGGACAATCTGGTCCGCCGCCCCAATGCCCGCCGCGCCGCCGCTTTGGTGGAGATCGGCGAGACCAACCTGGCCGACATCCTGCTGCGCCACCAGGCGCGAATCGGCGACCTGACCGACCACGATGCGCTGCTCCGCCTCGCCACGCGGCTCGGCCTGCCCTCGACGCAGATCTGGCTCGCGCAGAACGGCCCGCCCGGCTGCTACGTCTCGGCCAGCGCGCGCTACCCCGCCCCGGCGTGGGCGCCGGACGGCGGCTGGCGCGTCGACAAGTCGCTGGTCTATGCGCACACGCTGCAGGAATCGCAGTTCCGCACCGATGCGACCAGCCCCGCCGGCGCGCGCGGGCTGATGCAGCTGATGCCGGCGACCGCACAGCTGATCGCGCGCAAGCAGGGCCAGACGGTGGACGCCTCCGCGCTGTACCAGCCCGCGGTCAACATGGCCTACGGCCAGGCCTATCTAGAGCAATTGCGCGACGCCGCCGGCACCGGCGGGCTGCTGCCCAAGGTGATCGCGGCCTATAATGCCGGGCCGGGATCGGTGCTCAAGTGGAACGACCGCAACCGCGATCGCGGCGATCCGCTGCTGTTCATCGAATCGATCCCGTTCGTCGAGACGCGCGGCTACGTCACCACGGTGCTGCGCAATTACTGGATGTATCAGCGCGAAGCGGGCGACAGATCGCTGAGCCTGCAGGCGATGGCGCAATATATGTGGCCGAAGTTTCCGGGGCTCCCCGGCAAGGCCGCGATACGCCTCGACAGCGGCGTGCGCGGGGCGATGGCCGCGCAATAATGGCGATCGACGAGGCGCGGACCTTCCTGCCGGTCCGCATCGCCGTGCTCACCGTCTCCGACACGCGCACCCCCGCCGACGACCGATCGGGCGACACGCTGGTCGCGCGGCTGAGCGAGGCGGGCCACATATTGGCCGACCGCGCGATCGTGCGCGACGATGCCGACCTGATCGTCGCGCGGCTGCACGGCTGGATCGACGATCCGCAGGTCGATTGCGTGATCTCCACCGGCGGCACCGGCGTCACCGGCCGCGACGTGACTCCCGAGGCGTTCGCGCGCGTGTGGGACAAGGAGATCGCCGGCTTCGGCGAGCTGTTCCGCTGGCTCAGCTACGCCAAGATCGGCACCTCCACCGTCCAGTCGCGCGCCTGCGCCGGCGTCGCGCGCGGCACCTATCTGTTCGCGCTGCCCGGATCGACCGGCGCGGTGAAGGACGGCTGGGACGGCATCCTTGGCGCCCAGCTCGACAGCCGCCACATGCCCTGCAACTTCGTCGAGCTGATGCCGCGCCTGCGGGAGAGTTAGGCCGTCTTTGATATCGTCATTCCCGCGAAAGCGGGAATCATGGACGGCGGTGGTCTCCCAATTCTTTCGGTGCCGCATCCATGGATCCCCGCTTTCGCGGGGATGACGGATTTTGAACGCTCACTCCTCCAGCAACACCTCAAGCCGCGCCAGCCGCTCGTCCCACTGCGCCGACATCGCCTCCAGGTACGACCGCGCCGCCGTCACCGGCTCCGGGCGGTAGGCGAAGCGGATCTCGCGGCCGACGCGCACGCCCTCCACCATCCCCGCCCCCTCCAGCACGCGCA
>CAXUMU010000207.1:0-2995 GCA_964252145.1 uncultured Sphingomonadaceae bacterium | reverse complement strand
GGTGGCGCGTGATCGCCTGCCGGCTGATCCGCGCACCGCCCGCCAGCCGGGTGATCGACTGCGGCGACGCGGCGGCCAGTCGGGCGACGAGCGCGAGCCGCGTGCCGTCGCCCAGCGCCGCGAACAGTGCGGCCGGCTCAGGCGGCATCGAGATAGGCGGCGATACGCCGCATCTGCTCGGCCCAGCCGCCGTCGTTCATGCGGAACGCCTCGGCGCGGCGATGCTCGGGGATGGCATCGAAGCCGCTCTCGATCACGCGCAGCAGTGTGCCGGTCGCGGTCGGCTCGAGCAGGAACTCGACGAGCGTGGTCGGTTCGCCGGAATAGTTGATGTCGGGATCGATGCCGTAGGGGTGCCAGCGGAACGCGAAGCGCCGCTCCGGCTCGATCGCCTCCACCGTCGCCTCCCATGCGAGATGCTCGTAGCCCGGCTCGCGCATATGCCCGCGCGAGACCTCGCCCACTGCGAACGGCGCCTCGATCGCGACGCGGAACCAGGCGCCGAACTCGCGATGATCGCTGATCGCCCGCCATACACGCGCGACGGGCGCGTTCAGCTCTACCTGCTTTTCGATCCTGTCGCTCATCTGCAACCTCCCTGTTGCACGATCAAATCGCATATATCGGTCAGTTACGCAACTGGCTGGTTGCACGACAATGTTCTTGCTATGTTCTGCTGGATTGATAGGTTTCGTCGATGCGAGTCCCCGCCCCTCCCGCGCGCGGCGCAACGATCAACCGGACGAGCGACCGCTTCAACCTGCCCGCGCGCGAGGCGGACGGCGACTGGCTGGACGAGCGCGAGGAGGTGGACGGCGCAGCGCCGCGGCTGCGCACCAGCGTCACGGTCGAGCGGCCCAAGTCGATCATCACCCGCAACGCATCGCCCGACATCGGCTTCGACCGCTCGATCAACCCGTATCGCGGCTGCGAGCATGGCTGCATCTACTGCTTCGCGCGGCCGACGCACGCGTTCCACGATCTGTCGCCCGGCGTGGATTTCGAATCGAAGCTGTTCGCCAAGCCCGATGCGCCCGCCCTGCTCCGCGCCGAACTGGCCAAGCCGAGCTACAGCGTGCGATCGATCGCGCTGGGCACCAACACCGATCCCTACCAGCCGATCGAGCAACATTGGCGTATTACCCGCAACATCCTGGAGGTGCTGGCCGAGACGCGCCACCCGCTGACGATCACCACCAAGTCGGATCGCGTCACGCGCGACATCGATATCCTTCGGGGCATGGCGGCGGACCGGCTGGCGGCGGTGTGCATCTCGGTCACTTCGCTGACACCGGAGATCGCGCGCACGCTGGAGCCGCGCGCGCCGCACCCGCGCCGCCGGCTGGCGGCGGTGACCAGGCTTCGCGCGGCCGGCATCCCCGCCTACGTCTCGATCGCGCCGGTCGTGCCGGGGATCACCGACCACGAGGTGGAGCATATCGTCGAGGCGGCGGCGGAAGCGGGTGCGCTCGGCGCGTTCTTCCTGCCCGTGCGGCTGCCGTTCGAGGTGGCACCGCTGTTCCGCGCCTGGCTGGACGCGCATTTCCCCGATCGCGCCGCCAAGGTGATGGCGATCATCCAGTCGCTGCGTGGCGGCCGCGACAATGATCCGGACTTCTTCACCCGGATGCAGGGCCAGGGGCCGTGGGCGGAACTGCTGCGCACGCGCTTCCACATCGCGCTGCGCAAACATGGTCTCGGCAACATGCGACTGGACTTGCGGACCGATCTGTTCCGCCCGCCCGAGCGGGGCGGGCAGATGCGGCTATTCTAGGCGGCCGTCACGTCATCCCGGTGGAAGCTGGATCTCGGGCAAGCGGGCATGCCCCACCCGACGAGATCCCGGCTTTCGCCGGGGTGACGCGGATGGGGCATGATCGTCAGCGGCAGCGCACGCTGCTGCTGTTCTGATCGATCGAGCGGCCGGCCAGCGCGCCGATCGCGCCGCCGATCAGCGTGCCCACGGTACGCGAATGGCCGCCGTCGATCACGTTGCCCAGCAGGCCGCCGCCGGCCGCGCCCACGATCAGGCCGGTCGTGCCGTCGTTGCGCTTGCAATAATATTGCCCGTCCGATCCGCGATAGACGCGGTCGTCGGCGGCAAGCTCGCGCTCGCGATAGTTCGGGCCGGGGCGGTAGTAACGCGACGGGTCGTAGCCGCCCTCGTCGCGGTCGTCGTTATAAGCGCCCGGCCCCGGATAGGGCTGGCGGTAGCCGGGGCCCGGCTGACCGTAGCGCGCCATCGACTGGCGGTAGCGCTGCAGTTCCTGCTGATAGATCTGCGTCTCGCGGTCGTAGCGGGCCTGCGCGGCGTCGAAACGCTGCTCGGCCTGCGGCGACTGGGCGAGGGCGGGCACGCCCGCGGACAGCGCGGTAGCGGCGAGCATCGTGGCGTAGATCAAGCGGCGCATCATCATCTCCTGGAGTTTGTCGCCCAACGCCTCTGCGCCGATCATGTTGCACCCGACATGAACGCCGCCCGCGCGCCGAGACCTCCAGTCCCTCATGCGATCATTTCAGATCGAGCCGAAATCCGTCAGGAGCGGTTGGATAGCGTCGCCCCGATCAGGAGACGAGCGCCAGCTGCGGCCGGTCTGCCGCGCGCAGCCGCACCGCGTCGATCCCGGGCAGCCGCTCGATGCGGTGGGCCAGCTCGGCATCGATCAGGAAATCGCGGCCGAGCAATATCTCCGCGGTGCGGCCGTCCGGCAGCGATGCGGTGAGGCGCAGTTCGCCCCGCCCGCCGAGCTGCTGATGTACCCGGCCGAGCCGTTCGTGGAGGACTTCGTGGGCGCCGACCGCGCGCTCAAGCGGCTCGCGCTCCAGCGCGTCCGCGACATCGATCTCTGGAAGGCCGCCACCGTGCGCGCCGGCGAGCCGGTGGCCGTCCGCGGCGACGTCGTGGCGTTCCTCGACGCGTCGGCGGCCGCGGCGGCCGAGCGCAAGGAGCGGCTCGACGGGCTGCTGGGGCAGGAGTACGTCAGCGACGCCCACG
>CAXUMU010000206.1:0-6171 GCA_964252145.1 uncultured Sphingomonadaceae bacterium | reverse complement strand
GGGCAGGGCCGGGGTCCGGGCAACCTGAAGGTGTCGACGCTCGGCGAATGGATGCGCGCGGCCAACCCCGCCTCGCGCAACGTCGCCATCTCCGGCAAGGACCGCGCCGCGATCACGATGTCCGGCCACAACCCGACCGGCGTGTTCTGGTGGGACGAGGAGCGCGACTTCACCACGTCCGTGCCCGCCGGCACCAGTGCCAGGGATCGGCTCGCCCCGGTCGCGGCGCTGAATGCCGCGTTGGATGCACGCTGGCGCAAGGCGCCGCCGCGGTGGGACGTGGCCGACCGGTCGTGCGCGGTGGCGGGCGGCACGCGGCGCTACGGCCAGCTGCAGCTGACCAGTGCCGTCCCACCCGACGGGTTCGCGCCGAAGGCCGGCAGCGATTTCCGGGATCAGGCCGACTTCAAGCGCTGGTTCCGCGCGACGCCGCTGTTCGACGAGGTGGTGGTCGAGGGCGCGAACCGACTGATCGACCACTATAAGCTGGGCCGCGGCCCGGCGCCCGACCTGCTGGCGGTCAGCCTCAGCGCGACCGACTATGTCGGCCACCGCTACGGCAATGACGGCCCCGAGATGTGCGACCAGATGGCGCATCTTGATCGGCTGCTGGGCGGCTTCCTCGATCGACTCGATAAGCTGGGCGTGCCGGTGCTGGTGGTGCTGAGCGCCGACCACGGCTCGCTCGACGCCGCCGAGCGCGTCGCCGAGCGCGGCGTGCCCGCCGAGCGGATCGATCTGGCGAAGGCGGTGAAGGAGGTGGGCACCGCCATCCGCGACAAGATGGGGCTGAGCTTCGATCCGCTGCAGGGCGAAGAGCAGGTCACCATCCTGGCCACCGACGCGGCGATGAAGGCCAAGATCCTCGCCGCCGCGCGATCGCAGCTGCGTCTGCGGCCCGAGGTGGCGGCGGTGTTCACGCGTGACGAGCTGCTCACGCTGCGCGTGCCGCCCGGCAAGCCGGCCGACGAACTGACGCTGGCCGAGCGCTTCGCCGAAAGCACCGACGCGCTGCGCAGCGGCGATTTGGCGATCGCCGTCCGTCCCTATGCCAGCATCGGCATCCCCAAGGCGTTCGGCGATGCGATCGCGGGACACGGCACGCCATGGAATTACGACCGGCGCGTGCCGATCCTGTTCTGGTGGCGCGGCGCCGAGCCGTTCGAGCAGCCGGTGGCGATCGAGACGGTGGACATCGCGCCGACGCTCGCGGCGATCCTGGGGGTGAAGACGCCGCCGCTGGACGGCACATGCCGCGACCTCGACCGCGGCACCGGCGACAGCTGCGCGTTGGCACCGGTGCGCTAGACCGGGATGACTTCAGACTGACCTACCCCGTTTGTGTCGAGCGCAGTCGAGACGCGATCGCAACGAACCGCAGGTGTCTCGACTGCGCTCGACCCGAACGTTCGGGCCGGCCCCCCGGTCCGATGCGGCTTCGTCGCGCATGGGGACGTTTCCATCGCGTGCATGCCGCTTCATCGCGGCGGGGGCGGGCGCCGTCGCGGCAGCGATGAGGCTGCCGCCGCTCCCGCGTAGAGCGCCGGCACGCCAATCACGGCGCACATGCAGAAAAGGAACAGCACATGACCTCCGACGCCATCCGCAGCTTCGCCGTCTGGGTCGCCGCCGGCTTCACCACCGCGATGTTCATCGCCGCCTCGACGTCGTTCGCGCACGGCATCTGAGCCCGTGCCGCACCGGAGTTGATCGATCGCCCGCGGCGGGCGGTCGATCGGCCAGCGTTTCTCAATGTAGACCCAGGATCGTCTCGATCGTCGCCAGGTAGCTCGGCCCCACCGGCACCTGCGCCCCGTCCGCCAGCACGAGCGTGACCGAACGGTGCTCGCGGCGGATCTCGGTCACCCGGTCCGGCCGCACGAAGGCCGAGCGATGGACACGCCGCAGCGCGCTTCCTGCCAACTTCTCCTCCAGCGCCGCCATCGTGATCCGCAGCATGTGGCTGCGCAGGTCGGTATGCAGCAGCACATAGTCGCGTGCCGCCTCGATCCAGCTGATGCTGTCGAACGGCACGCGCCGCTGGCCGTGCCGCTCGGGCACCCAGAACGCCGCCTCGTCGCGGGCGTCGGCCGCGCCGGCCTTGAGCGACTGCACCTGCTCCTCCAGCACGCCGGCCCGCGCCGCCTGCTCGCGCAACGCCTTGCGCCGCCGCGCCCGCTCCACCGCCTGGCGCAGGCGATCGAACCGGACCGGCTTCAGCAGGTAATCGGCGGCATCGACGTCGAACGCGTCGGGCGCGTAATGCTCGTGCGCGGTCACGAACACGATCTCGGGCCGCGGGTCGAGCGCGATGTCGGCGGCGGTGCGCAGGCCGTTGCGGCCCGGCATCTGGATGTCGAGGACGACGAGATCGGGCTTGAGCGCGACGATCTGCGCCAGCGCCTCGTCGCCGTTGGACGCGGCGCCGACCACCTCGGCGCCGTCGATGTCGGCCACCAAGGCGGTCAGCCGGTCGAGCGCGAGCGCTTCGTCGTCCACCAGCAGCACGCGCATCCGACAAGGCCCCCCGGCACCGACTCCGCGCCGGTTTTCTCCCATGCCGGCCGGGGCTTAGGCAAGAGGGCGGTCGAGCGCGTCGTCCCCTGCGCGCAGGCGCGCGGGAATGCAGATCTTCGCCTCGAATCCGCCCGCGATCCGCCCCGCCTGCAGGCTCGCCCGGCTGCCGTAGAGCGCGGCCAGGCGGCGGCGGATATTGTTCAGCCCGACGCCCGCGCCGCTGGTCTTGGCCGGCACCAGGTCGCCGGGGGCGTCGTTGCACACCGTCAGGCACAGCATGTCGTCCTCGATCGACGCGCCGATCGCGATCGTCACCGGATCGCGCGACATCGCGACGCCGTACTTCACCGCATTCTCGACCAGCGGCTGGATCAGCATGCCCGGCACGCGCACGTCGCGCGCTTCGGCCTCGCAGCGTATGTCGACGAGCAGCCGGTCGCCGAAGCGGACCGCCTCGATCTCCAGATAGTCGCCGGTCAGCCCCAGTTCCTCCTCCACCGGCACCAGCTCGGACGGGTCGCAGGCGAGGCTGGCGCGCAGGAAGCTGGAGAGCTTGTCGGTCATCTGCTCGGCATCGTCGTTGCGCCGGGTGATGATCATCGAGCTGATCGCGTTCAGCGTGTTGAACAGGAAGTGCGGGTTGAGCTGCAGCCGCAGCGCCTCCAGCTGCGCCTGCTGCGCGGCGTGCTGCGCGGCGACGAGCTGGCGCTCGCGCGTCAGCGAGCGGCGGCGCGAGAAGGACAGCTGGAACAGCGCCACGTTCACCGTGAACACGCAGACATAGTTCAGCATCGCGCCCGACGCGCGGGCGAGATCGATCGGCACCGCGGCCCACGAGGCGCGCAGGTTATGCGCCACCCAGGCGGTGAACAGCAGGTCGAAGAGCGTCTGCGCGACCGACACAGCCAATGTCGTCGCGCCGATCAGCACGAGCCGCAGCGCCGGCGGCAATGCCGCGCTCGCCTTGAACAAGGCGAACAGCGCGAGCGCCAGCCCGATCGAGATCAGCGCCGTCGCGCAATCCAGCGCGACGCCGCTTATATTCTCGCCGTGGTGGCGCGCCAGGATCGCCGGCAGGAAGATCAGGAGGATGAACAGCCACAGCGCGATCGTCAGCGGCACCGCGTCCGACCATCTCGCATCGGCTTTCGCGCAAGGCATGAAACAGCGGGCTCCCCTCCCGATCGTGGGGGATATGTGCCCGATTCGAGCGAGTTGGTCACGCGGCGTCGCAAGCATCCGCCCCGTTTGTCGCTGTGCGGGCGATCGCGGAACGCGGGCGGGACGAAGATGGCCGCGCGTGCGACGAAGCGGCGAGTTGCGATGACAACCCGGAGGTCCTATGGTGCCGCAAAAGGATCGAGGATTCCGGCCATGGCGACCAGCACGACCACCACCCCGACCGGCCAGCGCGATGCGATGGCGCAGCTGCTGGGCGACTATTCGCTCGAAATGACCGCCAAGGACGTCGAGAAGCTGGAGGAGGCGGCGAACGTCGTCCCCAAGGGCACGCACGTTTCGGTCACTTTCCTGCCGGGCGAGGATTTCGCGGCGCGGGTGCGCGCGGCCAAGGCGGTCAAGCGGCTGCGCTTCCTGCCGGTGCCGCACCTCTCCGCCCGCCGGATCAAGTCGGAAGCCGAGCTCGCGCAGATCCTGGATGCGGTGGCGAACGAGATCCAGACCGATCATGTGTTCGTCGTCGCCGGCGATCCGCCGCGCCCCGAGGGGCCGTATGAGGATGCGCTGGCGATCATCAAGTCGGGGTTGCTCAAGCAGGCCGGCATCCGCAACGTGGGCATCTCGGGCTATCCCGAGGGCCATCCCGACATCACCCGCGAGAAGCTGGACAAGGCGCTGCTCGACAAGCAGGCGTCCCTCCAGGAGCAGGGGATCGACTTCGCGATCATGACGCAGTTCGGCTTCGATGCGGTGCCGGTGTTCGCCTGGCTGGAGAAGATCCGCGCCGCCGGCGTGCACGCGCCCGCGCGGATCGGCGTCGCCGGGCCGGCGAGCGTGAAGACGCTGCTGCGCTTCGCCGCGCGCTGCGGCGTCGGCGCGTCGGCCAAGGTGATGAGCAAGTACGGCACCTCGATCCTGAACCTGCTCAACACCGCCGGGCCGGACCCGATCATCAAGGAGATGGCCGCCGGGCTGAACCCCGCGGTGCACGGCGAGGTGCTGCTGCATTTCTACCCCTTCGGCGGCCTGGCCAAGACCGCGCAGTGGGCGGCGGACTTCAAGCGCTCGCAGGGCATCTGATCGCCTTACCCGCCCCGCCTGGGGCAAGGCAGCGGCCGGACCCGGACCGCCATCCGCCGTAGCACCGCCCACCGGTTCCGATTGCGGAAATTCCCTGCACCGGCCTATGGCGTACCGGAGCAGGGGGCGGGCTCGGCTGCGCCGTGGCGTTCAGGCGGCCCGCACCCGGGACGAGCGCCACGCTCGGAGCGGACGCGGTACTGGAACGGTTTTGAGGGCCCAATGACATTCACGAGCTACTCGATCTTACGCGAGGACATCCTGCTGGCGCGGGCGTTGCAGGGCGTGCCCCACCAGGACGGGTTCTACATCGACGTGGGGGCGAACGATCCCGACAACGATTCGGTCACCCGCCTGTTCTACGAACATAATTGGCGGGGAATGAACATCGAGCCGTCGCCTTATTGGTTCGGCAAATATGCCGGCAGCCGGCCGCGCGACATCAACATCAACGCGGCCGCGTCCGACAGGCCGGGGTCGCTGACGCTCTACGATCATCCCGAAGGCGGCCTCGGCACCGCGGTGGAGGAGTTCGCCGACCGGCACGTCGGCGATTTCGCCATCCCCAAGCGAGCGGTGGAGGTTCCGGCGGTAACGCTCGCCAGCCTGTGCGAGCAGCATGCGCCGGCGGACATCCACTTCCTCAAGATCGACGTCGAGGGCCATGAGGAGCAGGCGATCCGGGGCATGGACTTCACCCGGTTCCGCCCCTGGATACTCTGCATCGAGGCGACCGAACCGATGCGCCCGTCGGTGCTGACTCACGACGCCTGGGATCATCTCGTCACCGGCGCGGGATATTGGTTCGCGCTCTTCGACGGGCTCAACCGCTGGTACGTCGCGAAGGAGCATCCGGAACGGATGCTGCCGCTGGTCAACCCGACCGACGACTATGTGCACCACCGCTATCTGCGCCGCATCGCGGAACTCGAGGCCGAAGTCGCGCGCCTCAAGCGGGGGTGAAGCCAGCACTCCAGGGCGTCCGACCGCCCCGTTCCTCTCCTTCGCGCAGTCGAGGGGCGGCTGCGGGTTAGATTGGACTGAGGGAGGGGCGATATGCGAACCTGTCCGAAGAGGGCGCTGCCGGTCCAACCACGATAGTTTCCTCTCCCGTTTGGGAGAGGGAGGGGCCCGCCCGGCGCGAGCCGGGTGGGAGAGGGAGGTTCTGCCTCACCGACAAAAGAAGAACCTCACCCTTCCGCCGCTGCGCGGCTCCCTCCCTCTCCCAAGGGAGAGGGGGGTGGCCGGGAACTTCAAGTTGCGCATGTTAAGGAGTTGTACGCGCCGCGGACACAGAAGCAGGATCGACGATCCGATGAGCCTAGAGCGACTTGTGATCTTGGTCTGCCCTGGAAAAACTGGTCCAATTCTGAAGAGAGCCCTGCGGGGCGGAAG
>CAXUMU010000205.1:0-6195 GCA_964252145.1 uncultured Sphingomonadaceae bacterium | reverse complement strand
ATACAGGCTCCACCTTCTCAGGAGTTGGAGCCTCCGGCAAACCCGGGGCGGTTCAAAAGCACCTACCGAGGCACTGTCCACGATGTCCACCGGCTTGCTCCCCATCACCGGGAAGACGTGGTTCTCGAAGCTGGAAATCCAGTTGGCGTGACGCCGGTTCTTCCAACCTTCTTTCAACGCCTCGTAGCAATCGCGCGCGGCTGCCTCGAAGGTCGGCGCTACCTTGCGCGCCTTACGCCGCTCGGCGACGGGATCTGCGCCGGCGCGGACCTGCCGCCGTAGCGCAGTCGCCGCTTCGCGGGCTTCCGCCAAGGTTACGTCAACCGCCGACCCCAAGCCGTAGTCCCGACGCCGGCCATGCCGCTGCATCCGCAACACCCATGTCCGCGCGCCGCTTTGCTTCACGACGAGGCAAAGACCCCGGCCGTCGACATGACGGCCGGGTTTAGCGTTCTTGATCTTGAGCGCTGTCAAGCTCACGGTTAAAATCCCAGCCCGGCGTTTCTACAAGGGCCATTCATAGAAAATGCTCCCACGATCGTTCCCACGTTCGACGCGATTTTAGGCAAACTAGGGCGGCCAACCACGAACATGATACGAGCAAAAGTGCTGATTTTACAGTGTAGTTATGGACGCCCTGGACTTGCCTGGGACTGAAGTTGTACACTCGTAGGGGTCACCAGCCAGCGACTAACGTGCGGCGGTATGGCTAGCCGCAGCGCGCGCAGCGGCGCGCTGCTGCGCCGCCTGCCTGGCATAATGATGATGCATCGCCGCGCATCCGCCGGCCGCGCCCAGCAGCGCATGGCCCTTGCCGACATGGTGGCCGGCGACGCCACCCGCGACGGCCCCGCGGATGCAGCCCTTGGCGAAAGCGGGCGATGCACCGGCGATTGCGATCAGGGCGGCGGCGGCGATCGGAACGTGGCGCATGCGAACTCTCCTCTGATTGAGAGCGCCTGCCTATCACCGCGCATCGTCATGCATGATGAATTAGCGGCAAGGATCGCGGGCGGGGCCGCCGTTCGGCCGCGACCGGCAAAAAAACGAGGCCCGTACGGCGTTGACCGTCCGGGCCTCAGGTGGGTGCCGCCGCTGAAAGAGGCAGCACCTTGGGTCGCAGGACCCGGATAGGCGGCGGCCGCGTTCGGGCCTGTGCTCGCCCGCACAGCCCTGTGCCGGCGGTCACCGCAGCGGCGGAAAAACGAACGGGCGTCGGGGTTGGAAGCGGACCGCTCCGGCGTGCCGATCAGCGCCGCCGCAGCTGCACGTTGCCGGCGAACAAGGTGAGCCACACCAGCAGCGGCTGCGCGATCAGCCGGGGAACGTGATACCACAGCCCCAGCGGATGCGCGCGCTGGCCGGTAAGATCCAGCCAGGCATGCTTGATGTTCACCGGGAAGACGCAGATCGCATAGAGCGCGAGCGCGATCGCGGCGAGCCGGCGCGTGCGCGGCCACAGCAGTCCCGCCGCACCGGCCAATTCGCACATGCCGGTGATGACTATGGTCGGCGTCGGGTACGGCACCCAGTCCGGCATCACCGGCAGGAAGCTGCCCGGGCTGTGGAGGTGGGCGATGCCGGCGATCGTATAGAGCAAGGCGATCGCCCAGCGTGCGGCCGCGCGGCGACCGGGATGCGTTTCGCCCATCAGGCGGCGCGCAGCTGGGCTTCGGCCTCGAACATATAGTCGCGCGTGATCGGCACCGCGTCGCGGTCGCGCACATATTGGATCTGGTAGTTGCACATGCCGCCGTGCTGGAACGAGACTTCCGATCCGGCAAGGTAGAATTGCCACATGCGGAAGAACCGCTCGTCGTACATCGCGACGATCTCGGCCTTGGCCGCGTTGGCGCGGCGGTACCATTCCTCCAGCGTATAGCCGTAATGGCGGCGCAGCATCTCGACGTCGGTGGTCATGAAGCCGTAGCGCTCGCTGACCGAGACGATCTCGGACAGTGCGGGGGCGTAGCCGCCGGGGAAGATATATTTGGCGGTCCAGCGATCGGTGACGCCGGGCTTGCCCATCCGCCCGCAGCAATGCGAGACCATCACCCCGTCGGGCGTCAGCAGCTCGCGCGTCTTGGCGAAGAAGCCTTCATATTGCGGTGGCGAGACGTGCTCCAGCAGGCCGACGCTGGTGATCCGATCGAACCTGCCGGTCACGTCGCGGTAGTCGGTCAGCTCGAACTTCACCTTGTCGGCGACGCCGGCCGCCTCGGCGCGCTCCTTGGCGATGCGGATCTGCTCGGGCGCGAGCGCCACGCCCAACACCTCCGCGCCGAACTGTTCGTGAAAGTAGAGCCCGAGACCGCCCCAGCCGCAGCCGATGTCCAGGATGCGCAGGCCGGGCCGGAGATTGAGCTTGGCGGCGATGTGCGCCTTCTTTTCGCGCTGCGCGGTCTCCAGGCTGTTGGCCTGATCGGTCCAGTAGGCGCAGGTATATTGGCGGTCCTCGTCCAGGAACAGTTCGTACAGCCGCGAGGTGAGGTTGTAGGTGTGCTCGGCATTGCGCCTGGCGCGGCTCTTCCAGTTGAACCGGTCGATCCGGCAGATGATCTCCTCCGCGGCGCGCTTCAGGATCGTCTTCGGCCCGAAATCCTGCCCCGCCTCGAACGTGGCGTTGGCGCGCGCCAGATACAGCAGGTCGCGGATGTCGCCGCGCTCCACGATCATCCGCCCGTCCATATAGGCCTCGCCCGCGCCCGTCGCCGGATCGCGCGCGATGTCGCCCGATACGCCCCGATCGGTGAAGCGGATCGCGACCGGCTCGCGCCCGGGATCGGGCGCGCCGTAGCGATATTGGCGACCGTCATGGTCGGTCACGAGCAGCTCGCCCTTGGCGACGAGTCGGCGAAGCATCTTGTCCAGCAGCCACATGGACCTAGGGGTATCGTCTGCCGCCGCATCGGCAAGAGCGAATCTTGGATTGCGGAGGGATTACCGCGGCGAAATGTCAGAAGGTGGTGCCGGTATGGCGGCCCAATGCTGTTGCTATAACGCTACAGCGGCAGCTTTTGTGCGCCGCAAATGGAGCAGGTGGTGCCGCCGCACCGATTTCCCTCTACTTCCTGTCCATCATGCCGCGCTCGGCTGATCGCTCGCGGCATCTTTATTGCCGGGCCGTCCCCCGCGGCTCGCCGGATGGAAGGATGTTTCCGCGTGAACCATGTCACCCTCAACCGTTGCAGCACGGCCCTCGCGGGACGGCTGGCTCCCTTCGTGTTCGGCATCGCCGCGCTCGCCGCGCCGGCCTTTGCGCAGGATGCCGCCGGTCCGCAGACCGCCCCGACCCCGCAGACCGAGAGCACGGTGGCCGATGCGGCCACCGGCGGCCCCGGCGAGATCATCGTCACGGGATCGCGTATCGCCCGGCCCGACCTAGTTTCCAGCAGCCCGGTCGCGACGCTGAGCGGCCAAGCGCTCAAGGCGACCAATTCGGTGACGGTGGAGAAGCTGCTCACTGCCAACCCGCAGTTCGTTTCGGCGCAGACCGGCGCCAGCAACAATCCCGGCGACGGCGCGGCCACCATCGACCTGCGCGGCCTGGGTTCCAACAGGACGCTCGTCCTGATCGACGGCAAGCGCGCGCCGATCTACGACTCGACCGGCTCGGTGGACGTCAACACCATCCCGACCGCGCTGATCAAGCGGATCGACATCCTCACCGGCGGCGCGTCGGCGGTGTACGGATCGGACGCGATCTCCGGTGTCGTGAACTTCATCCTCGACGACCGGTTTGAGGGCGTTCGAGCCGACGGCAGCTCGCAGATTTCCCAGCGCGGCGACGGCGGCACCTATGACGGTGCGTTGACGGCGGGCGTCAAGCTTGGCGACCGCGGCAACATCGTCGTCTCGGGCGGTTATTCGAAGCGCCAGGGCATCAAGTTCGGCCAGCTCAAGCGCAACAGCACCGCTCTAGATTCGAGCGATCTCGTCAGCAGTGGCGGGTCGAGCAACACCGTGCCGACCGCCTTCGACGTTCCCGGACAAGGCCGGCTGCAGGTCACCGACAATGGCGGTCTGACGAGCAACGTGCAGCTCTATAACTTCACTCCGGTCAACTACGCGCAGATCCCGCTGGAGCGGTACAATGCGATGGCGCTGCTGCGCTACGAACTTACCGACGATATCGAATATTATGGCCGTGCCAGCTACGTCCACAGTAAGGTGGTGACCACGCTTGCGCCGACCGCGACCGCGGGCTTCTTCTTCAACATCGATCCCACCAACCCATTCCTCACTCCGGCCGAGCGCACCGCCTTCTTCGGGCCCACCGCGGTCATCAACGACGGCACCGGCGTCGGCGACGATCCCACGGCCCGCGCAGGCACGTCGCAGATCGGCATCCGCCGCCGCATCATCGAGACCGGCGGCCGCGTCGAGGACCACACGACCAAGAATTACCAGTTCGTCGGCGGACTGCGCGGCACGCTCGGCGGGTTCAACTGGGACGTTTTCGGGCAATATGCGAACACCAAGCGCAACGAGATCCTGAAGAACGATCTGTCCTATACCGCCCTGCAGCAGGCGCTAGACGTGGTGGCCGGGCCTAACGGTCCGGTCTGCTTCAATCCGGCCGGCGGCTGCGTGCCGCTCAACCTGTTCACCACCGCCGCCATCCCGCAGAATCAGCTTGCCTTCGTCCTGCGCAACGCGACCCAGAACACCAAGACGACCCAGCTCGTCACCGGCGGCAGCATCGGCGGCGATCTCGGCTTCCTGCAAAGCCCGTTCGCCGAGAAGCCGGCCGCGATCGTGGTGGGCGGCGAGTATCGTCGCGAGACAGCCAAGACCAGCGTCGACGATCTCTATGCATCGGGCGACCTGATCTATTATGGCCAGGGTCAGAACATCGCCGGCAAATACAACGTCAAAGAAGGCTATGTTGAGATAAAAATGCCGCTGGTGCAGGACAAGCCGTTCATGCAGGCGATCAACCTGGAAGGCGGCTTCCGTTATTCGGATTATTCGACGTCGGGCGTAGTCTACACGTACAAGGGCGGTGGTGATTGGTCACCGGTTGAGGGCGTGCGGGTCCGCGGCATTTATCAGCGCGCGGTGCGCGCGCCGAGCATCTACGAGCTGTTCTCCCCCGTCGTCGCCGGCACCGGCAGCCTGCAGGTCGATCCGTGCGCCGGCGCGGGCGTATCGGCCACGATCTTCGCGATCTGCCAGGCACAGGGGGCGCCCGCATCGAGCCGCGGGATCATCCCGCAGCCGATCTCGGGTCAGATCAACATCTTTACCGGCGGCAACGTCAATCTGGCTGCGGAGAAGTCCGACACGTACACCGTCGGCGTGGTCGTAAATCCGCCGTCGATGCGCAACTTCAGCTTCTCGGTAGATTACTATAATATCCGCATCGCCAACGCGATCGATACGACCTCGCCGTTCAACACCGCGAACCAGTGCTACAATATCGATCAGAACGCGACGAGCCCGGCATGCTCGGGCATCGTGCGCAACCAGCTGGACGGCTCACTCAGCGGGCCGACCAACGTCGGCGTGCCGGCGCAGCTGGGCAACATCGCGGTGATCAAGACCGACGGCATCGACGTCGCGGCGGGCTATCGCGGCGGCGACCGAGCCGGCTTCAGCTATGCGTTGTCGGTCAACGGCACCTACACCCGCTCGTACAAGAAACAGTCCGATCCAACTGCTCCGGCGACGCAGTGCGCCGGGCGCTTCGGCTCGGCCTGCAACCCGCTCGAGCCGATCGCCAAGTGGAAGCATGTCGCCGATCTCAACCTGGGCTTCGGGCCGGTCAACCTGCTGACCCGCTGGCGCTATTTCGGCAAGGTGAAGGAAGATATCGGCACGGACATCCTGAAGTCCAAGATTCCGGGCTTCACCTATATCGACCAGACCCTCAATGTGGACGTGAACGACAAATTCACCTTCCGCGTCGGCGTGCAGAACCTGTTCGACAAGTAGTCGCCGATCGTGGGCTATAAGTTGGTCAGCGACGTGATCGCCGGCAGCACCTTCCCGAACACCTACGACGTGATCGGACGCTCCTTCTTCGCGGGCGTTTCCGCGACGTTCTAATTCGAATCAGGATGGCTTGATCCGGGGCGGCGGGCGATGGCCTGCCGCCCCTTTTTTTGTATGCGCGGGGTCGATTGACATCTCCGGCACCGCCCCTAGAAGCGCCGGCGGGCCACGCCGTCCCAACGCGGCGCGCGCTCTCTG
>CAXUMU010000204.1:0-6198 GCA_964252145.1 uncultured Sphingomonadaceae bacterium | reverse complement strand
CGCGCAAATATCGTGCTGCGACAAAGCCATCGCCGCCATTATTGCCAGGCCCGCACAGGATCAGTACGGGCATCCCGCCCGCGTAGCGCTGCGCCGCTTCGGCGATGCCGTGGCCGGCGCGCTCCATCAGCGTCTCGACGCTGGTGCCGCCCGTGATCGCCACGTCCTCTGCGGCCCGCATCGCTGCCGCGGTCAGGATCGGGCGCGGGCTCACGCGCCGGAGCGCTTGACCGTCGCCGGCAGCCGGTAGCGATCCTTGCCGACCGTCACCTCAATCTGCTTGTCGCCGGCGATGCCGACCGCCGCCGCCTCCGACCCGTCGGCGGCGATCACGCCGCGCCCGTCGGTCGTCACCTTCAGCCGGCGGAAGCCGCCGTCGGGGTGGCGGATGGTCAGCGTCAGCCCGTCCGGCCCCTCGATCCGCTCGATCGCGCAGACCGGCGCGAAGTCGCCCGATCCCGCGACGGCGCAGTCTATCCGGTCGGTATCCTTGCCGCTTTCGGCGAACGGATCGGTCGCGGCCTGCCGGCAGCCGGCCAGTGCTAGTGCTATGCCGAGTAGGAGACGGCGCTCAAATGTCTGCATAGACATGCGTTTCCGCCCGCGCGCCGGGGTGCGTCACCGCCCCCTGCCAGGCCGGGCCGACATTCTTGGCATAGCGCCACAGCGCGCCCGCCTGATAATCGTTCTGCCGCGGCGTCCAGCGCACGCGGCGCTCCGCCAGCACCGCCTGGTCCACCAGCAGGTCGATCGTCCCCGTCTCGGCGTCGATCGCGATCAGGTCGCCATCCTCGACCAGCGCGATCGGGCCGCCGTCCGCCGCCTCCGGCCCGACATGGCCGATGCAGAAGCCGCGCGTGGCACCGGAGAAGCGGCCGTCGGTGATGAGCGCGACCTTCTCGCCCAGCCCCTGGCCGTACAGCGCGGCGGTGGTGGATAGCATCTCGCGCATCCCCGGCCCACCTTTAGGCCCCTCGTAGCGGATCACGATCACCGCGCCGTCCGCGATCCGGCGCGCCTCGACCGCGGCGAAGCAATCCTCCTCGCAGTCGAACACCTGCGCCGGGCCGGTGAACTGCAGCCGGTGCATGCCCGCGACCTTCACGATCGCGCCGTCGGGCGCGAGCGATCCGCGCAGGCCGACGACGCCGCCGGTGGGGCTGAGCGGCGTCCGCACGTCGTGGATCACCTTCTGGTCGGGGTTCCAGGTGACCTCGTCGATATTCTCGGCCAGCGTCCTGCCGGTGACCGTCAGGCAATCGCCGTGGAGAAAGCCGCCCGCCAGCAATGTCTTCATCAGCATGTAGACTCCGCCGGCCGCATGCATGTCCTTCGCGACATAGCGGCCGCCGGGCTTCAGATCGGCGATGTAGGGCGTGGTCTTGAAGATTTCGGCGACGTCGAACAGGTCGAAATCGATCCCCGCCTCGTTGGCCATCGCCGGCAGATGCAGCCCCGCATTGGTCGAGCCGCCGGTCGCCGCGACGACGCGCGCGGCATTCTCGAACGCGTCGCGCGTGCACAGGTTGCGCGGGCGGATATTCTTTTCCAGCAGCGTCATCACCTGGCGCCCGGCGGCGCGCGCGATCTCATCGCGTGCCTTGTAAGGAGCGGGCATCATGTTGCTATTCGGCAACGACAATCCCATCGCCTCCGCCACGCAGGCCATCGTATTGGCGGTGAACTGGCCGCCGCACGCGCCGTGGCCGGGGCAGGCGACCTTCTCCAGCGCGATCAGCTCGGACAGCGGACAGTTGCCGGCGGCGTGCTGGCCCACCGCCTCGAACACGTCGACCACCGTCACGTCGCGGTCGTGGAAGCTGCCGGGGAGGATCGACCCGCCATAGACGAAGATCGCCGGCACGTTCAGCCGCAGCATCGCCATCATCATGCCGGGCAGCGACTTGTCGCACCCCGCGAAGGCGACCAGCGCGTCATAGCAATGGCCGCGCACCGACAGTTCGACCGAATCGGCGATCACCTCGCGGCTGACCAGCGAGGATTTCATCCCCTGGTGGCCCATCGCGATGCCGTCGGTTACGGTGATCGTGTTGAACCGGCGCGGCATGCCGCCGCCTGCGATCACGCCCTCGCGCGCGATATCCGCCTGCGCGTTCAGCGTGGTGTTGCACGGCGCGCTGTCGTTGCCTGCGCTGGCGATGCTCACGAACGGGCGCGCGATCTCCTCCTCGGTCAGCCCCATCGCATAATAATAGCTGCGGTGCGGCGCGCGCTCGGGCCCGACCGACACGTGGCGGCTGGGCAGGCGGGACTTGTCGAAGGTCTGGGTCATGGTGCGCCAGCGTCTAGGCGCACAGCACGGGCCGGATCAAGCCGCGCCGAGTCCGGCCGCGGTAGCCGCGACGATCGGCGCCAGCACGTCACACCAGCGCGCGACTCCGGCGGGATCGCCGATCAGATCCTGCCGCACCTCCAGCCCCAGATAGGCGATCCCGTTCGCCTCGGCGTGGCGGTTCATCGAGGCATTCAGCACGCGGCCCGAATAGGGCAGATTGTCGCCCGTGACGATCCCCGCCGCCACCAGCCGCGGGATCGCGATCCGCGCGGCGCGGTCATCGGTGTTGTAGAGCACGCCGATCTGCCAGGGCCGCGGCTCGACCGGCGCGGTCGCCAGACGGGGCGTGAAACTATGCAGCGAGATCAGCAATCTCGGTCTCGTCCCTGCAATTCTGGCGGAGACATGATCGTGATAAGGGCGCCAGAACCGCGCGATTCGCGCCGCCCGCGCGGCGGCATCGATCCCGCGGTTGCCGGGCACGGCATGGCCGTCGCTCGCCGCCGGGATCAGGCCGGGCGCATCCTCCTCGCGGTTGAGGTCGATCACCAGTCGCGACGCCGCCGCCAGCACGCCGGGGCAGCCGAGCCGCGCGCAGAGCGCCCGCGCGAGCGGATCGACGCCGATATCGATCGCGACATGCTCGCGCATCAGCGCGGGCGGCATGCCCAGCGCGATATCCGCCGGCACCCGGTTGGACGCGTGATCGGCCAGCAGCAGCATGCCGCCGGCCGGATCGCCCGGCAATTCGGTCAGGACCTCGTCGATGCTGCTGCGCATCGGCGTCTGTTGCCCGTGCGCGCGGGCAATGTCACCATCAGGGCTTGGGCAGGCTCGGCCCAAACGGGATGGGTGTTCGACAACAGAACCAAAAAGGCGGCGGCACCACGAGGGATGCCGCCGTCAGATGGGGCAAACGGCGGCCGGGACGTGAGGTCGCCGGCAGGCCGTTCTCGGATGTCGTCGCCGCTGGGGGTGGCGCTCCGACCCGTTGCTGGCGGCGGAGCAAGGCGCATGCCATGCGAACCGCCGTCTCCATCCGACGGGCGAAGCGGCCGGGCGACCCGTCCCGCGTCGGGATGCGCGGGTCAGCGCAGTCCCGTCGCGAGACTCCACCAGCCAGCCGCGCGGGCAGCCTGCGCGGCTGCGTCGCGGTCCAATGGGCGATCGAATAGCGCGAAGCAGGTCGCGCCCGATCCCGACATTCGCACCAGCCGCGCGCCCGGCACGGCGCGCAGCAGCGCCAGCACCGCGCCAATTTCGGGCACCAGCCGCAGCGCGGGAGCTTCCAGGTCGTTGCGGCCGGCGATCGCCGCGGCGAGCGGATCGCCCCCGGCCAGCGGCCCGCGATCGATCCCGTCCCAGCCGGCGAATACCGGCCCGGTGGGGCAGGCGACGCCGGGATTAACCATCAGCAGCGGCATCCCCGCCAGCCCGGATGCGGCGATCGGCCGGACCGGATAGCCGAGCCCGTCCGCCCAGCCCGTCGTGGCGCTCAGGCAGGCGGGTACGTCGGCGCCCAGCCGCGCCGCGATCGCCTGCAGCGTGGGATCGTCGGGCGCCGTATCCGGCCGCAATAGCCGCATCGCCGCCGCCGCATCGGCCGATCCGCCGCCGATCCCGGCCGCGACCGGCAGGCGCTTGTCGAGCGTCAGCGCCACATTCTCGCCCAAAGCGGCGGCGGCGCGCAGCACGAGATTGTCCGGCCCGGCGGTCAGGCCGTACCCGAACGGGCCGGTGATGGTCAGCCCCGGCGGCGCGCGCTCGTCCAGCGTCAGCCGGTCGCCGTCGGCGGCGAAGGCGAAGATCGTCTCGATCTCGTGATAGCCGTCCGGCCGCCGGCGGCGGACGTGGAGCGCGAGATTGATCTTGGCATAAGCGGTCTGGGCACGCGGCATCAGGGCGCGGCGCTCTCCGCCGACAGCCCGCTATCCAGCTTGGCGCGGATGCGCATCGCATCCTTGGCCTCGGCATAGACCAGCGCCGCGCGCCAGGCGTAGCGCGCCTCGTAACGCCGGCCGGCGGTCCAGTAGGCGTCGCCCAGATGCTCGTTGATCGTCGGCTCGGCGGGCTGGCCGGCGACCGCGCGCTCCAGCGTCGTGATCGCCCTCGGCACGTCGCCGCGCAGATAATAGGTCCAGCCGAGCGAATCGGTGATCGCGGCGTCGTCGGGCTGGAGCACGCTGGCACGCTCGATCAGCTTCTCCGCCTCGGCCAGGTTCTCGCGCCGCTCCAGCTGCGCATAGCCCAGATAGTTGAGCGCCACCGCCTGATCGGGCGCGAGCTTCACCGCCTGCTGCAGGTCGGCACGCGCCGCGGTCCAGTCCTTGGCGGCGTCCAGCGCGCCGCCGCGCAGCATCAGGATCGTCCAGCGCTGATCGGCCAGCTCGGGCTTGTTGGCGGCGAAGTCGAGCGCGCGGGTGTATGCAGCTGCGGCCTCCTTCGGGCGCTCGAGATCGTTGAGCAGGTCGCCGACGCGGGTCAGGTCGGCCAGCGTCGCGCTCGGGCGGGCGGCGGCGGCGCGCGCTTCGGTCAGCGCCTCCTGCTGCTCGCCCTTACGCACCAGCAGCTGCAGCCGCGCGAGCCGCGCCGGCTCGGCGGCGGGGTCGCTCGCCGGGATATGCGCCAGCGCGGCGAGCGCGGCATCGGGGTGATCGTTGGTCGCCAGCATCCCCGCCGTCGCCAGCCACGTCTCGGAATTGTCGGGCGCAAGGAACGTCGACAGGCGGGTGAGCGACAGGCCGAGCGGCGTCGCGCGCTCGCGGTTGATGTCGATCGCCACGCGTACCAGCAGTTCGGCGATCCCGGCGGGTGCGCTGTCGACCGCGCCGGGCAGCGCATCGCCGGCCTGGATCGTCGCGCGCGCCGCAACGAACACGTCGTCCTTGCTCGCCAGCATCGCCAGCGCCGCCTCGCGGTCGCCCTGCCTCGCGAGGATCGCGGCCGCCGCCAGGCGCAGCCGGCCCGCGCGCGATCCGCTGGTGGCGCTGATCGCCTGGATCGCGGCGATCCCGTCCTTCTTCTGGCCCAGCGCCAGCAGCATCAGCGCGCGGTGCTCGCCGGTATAGGCGATCGCGAGCGTGCCGCCTTTGCCCGGATTGGCAAGGCGGACGAGCGCATCCTTGTCGCCCGCGCCGAATGCGATCCAGCCGCGCAGCACGGGGATGAGGAAGGTGAAGACGTCATCCTTGTCCACCCCGTCGACGGCGGCCTTGGCGGCGGGCCAGTCCTTCGCCTGTACCGCCTGCGCGACGAGCAGCAGCCGCGCGTCGGGCGGGAGCGATCCCTTCGCGGCCAGGATCCTGACCGCGCGCAACGCCAGCGCCTGATCGCCCGACTGCATCGCCTGGCGGTAGGCGCGCAGCGCCAGCACCTCGTCGCCGGGCGCGACATCGAGCGCGGCGGCATAACCCTTGGCGGCGACGTCCAGCATGCCGGCGGCATCGGCGGCGCGCGCGCGAACGTAGAAGGCGGCGGCATCGCCGGTGGAGCCGCGCACCGCCGCCGCGATCGGGGGTGCGGCGATCAGCGTGGCGGCTGCGGCAAGCAAGGCAGATATGCGCATCGTTGGCTCCGTCGCCCCCGCCGCCGTTGTCGCCTGTGCACGCGCCGGCGGCAACCCCGCCCGGCGCGCCCTGCCGGGATTTAATTTCCGACGCCGTCCGCCGGAATGCGCCGGTCGTCGCAGGCGCGCCACGCTCCGTCAGATAGAGCGGCGCGCAGCGTGGACCGGAGCGTGGATCGCGCGGGTAATCCGCCACTTGGGTCCGGGGGTTCGCAATGGAGGTGCGGAGCGAGGCGCTGAGCGCGCTCGGCTGGGGGCAGGAGGCGGGCGTCGACATGATCGTCGACGAACGCCCGCGCGACTGGCTGAAGCCCGTGGCGCGCAACGCCGCGCCCGC
>CAXUMU010000203.1:0-6202 GCA_964252145.1 uncultured Sphingomonadaceae bacterium | reverse complement strand
GCGGGTTGATCTCCATCGCGTAGCGAATGGTCTCCTCGATCGTCTCCTCGGTCTCGCCGGGAAGCCCCAGGATGAAGGTGCCGTGGATGACGATGCCCAACTCGTGGCAGTCTCTGGTGAACTGCCGCGCCACGTCGACGCGCAGGCCCTTCTTGATGTTGTGAAGGATCTGCTGGTTGCCGCTCTCATAGCCGACGAGCAGCAGCCGCAGCCCGTTCGCGCGCAATATTTCCAGCGTCTTGCGCGGCACGTTGGCTTTCGCGTTGCAGCTCCACGCCACGCCGAAGCCCGGCTTGCCGAAGCCCAGCCCGCCCAGCGCCACCGCCAGCTCCTCGACGCGCGGGCCATTGTCGGTCAGCGTGTCGTCGTCGAAGAAGATCTCCTTCACCTGCGGCATCTCGCGCAGCACGTATTCGACTTCGGCGATCACGTGCGGGATTGAGCGGGTGCGGTAATTATGGCCGCCAACCGTCTGGGGCCAAAGGCAGAAGGTGCAGCGGCTCTTGCAGCCGCGACCGGTGTAGAAGCTGACATAGGGATGCTTCAGATAGCCGCCGAAATATTTCTCGATCTTCAAGTCGCGCTTGTAGACCGGCGAGACGAACGGCAGCGAATCCATGTCCTCGATCACCGCGCGATCGGGATTGTGGACGATCACGCCCGATTCGTTGCGGTAGCTGATGCCCTTGATCGCCCCCAGCGGCAGGCCGTTCGCGACATCCAGGATGGTGAAGTCGAACTCGTTGCGCGCGACGAAATCGATCGCGGCGGATGCTTCGAGCGACTTCTGCGCCTCCACCGCCACCTTCGCGCCGATCATCCCGATCAGCAGCCTGGGGTTGCGCGCCTTCAGCAGCTCGGCGGTGTGGACGTCCTGGCGGAACGACGGCGTCGAGGTGTGCAGCACGACCAGGTCGCGGTCGTCCGCCTCATGCTTGATGTCGTCCCACGACAGGTCGTGCGCGGGCGCGTCAATCAGCTTCGATCCCTCCACCAGCGCGGCGGGCTGCGCCAGCCACGTCGGATACCAGAAGGACTTCACCTCGCGCTTCATCTGGTAGCGCGCGCCGGCGCCGCCGTCATAGCCGTCGAACGAGGGGGCCTGCAGGAACAGCGCGCGCATCATCACGGAGTCTCCGGTTCGGCCGCGATGCGGCCGTCATGTTCCATTCTAAGCCTGCTCCCGCGCCAATCAACCGACCGCACGCAGAAGCTCGCTACGAAGACGGCAAACGAGAGACAATCCCGCAACGGCAGCAGGAAGGGCGAGGCGGTGCGCTCGCCCACCTGCCTGTCGATCGTCGCCACCACGGCGAGTCGCGCGGCGAACGCCGCGGCAAGGATGATGGCGGCGGGAAGGCCCGGCGACAGCCCTGCGCCGATCAGCGCCAGCGGCAGCGGCAGCGCGATGATCGCGGCGGCATAACTGACGGGCGCGACGCGGCGGACGGTCGCCCCCCAGCGCAGCTCGTGCCGCCAGAGCGCGGCGAAGCTCGTCTCGGCCGAGGCGTGCGTCACCAGCATCGGCGGGACGACGACGCGCACGCCCAGCGACTCGACCGCGGCGCCGATCGCGTGATCGTCGGCAAGCGTATCGGCGAAGCGGGCGAAGCCGCCGATCCGCTCCAGCGTCTCGCGCCGCAGCGCGATCGTCGATCCCATGCAGGGGTGCGCGATCCCCATCGCCACGCCGAACAGCGCGCCGGGCAGGAACTGGTAGCTGAGGCCCGCCGCGCCCAGCCGCGACCAGAAGCCCGCATCGCCGCGCCCGCGGTAGAGGCACGTCACCGCGCCCACGCCTGCCCCCTCCAGCGCGGTCAGCACCCGGCCGAGATAGTCTGGCGTGACGACGATATCGCTGTCGCTGAGGATCAGGATGTCGTGCGCGGCATGGGGCATCTGGTTGATCAGGTTGCCGATCTTGCCGCTCGCCCCGTGGCGGGTGGGGTCGATCACGAGCTCGGCACCCACGTGGCAGGCGGCAAGCACCGCCGGATCCTCGGCGTGGGCGACCCCGCAGAGCAGCTGGATCGGCCCGCGATGATCCTGGCGCAGGAAGGTCGCCAGGTTTTCCGCCAGTCGGGGCTCGGCACCATAGAGCGGCTTGAGCAACGTCACCGCATCGCCGCGCGGCTCGGTCGGCCGGGCGCGGTCGAAGAAGCGGCGGAACAGCAGCGCGGCGGCGACCATGTAGAGGCTGCCCAAGGCGGCGAGCAGCAGCGCGAGCCGGCCCAGCATTACAATCGGGACGGCCAACGCGGCTTGCATCGCCGCGCTGTAGCGTCGCTCGCCTGAGCGGTATAGCGCGGGCCGAAACGCCAAGCGGAGGCAGGGTGGCGCAAGGGTCGGACGTGGTGCTGGTGACGGGCGTGTCGGGCTTCGTCGGCTCGGCGGTCGCGCGCGCGCTGGGCCGGGCAGGCCGGCGCGTGCGGGGGATGGTGCGCGCCTCCAGCCCGCGCGGCAACCTGGCCGACTTTCCGGGCGAGCTGGTCGAAGGCGATCTGCGCGACGCCGCCGCGGTGGAGCGCGCGATGGCAGGCGTCGAGAGCCTGTACCACGTCGCGGCCGACTACCGGCTGTGGGCGCCCGACCCCGAGACCATCGTCGCCAACAATCGCGCCACCACCCGCAACGTGATGGAAGCGGCACTGCGGGCCGGCGTGGCCCGCGTCGTCTATACCAGCAGCGTGGCCACCCTTGTTCCCGACGACTCCGCCCCTGCCGACGAGACCCGCGCCGCGCGCGAAGACCAGGTGGTTGGCGCGTACAAGCGCAGCAAGGTCGTGGCCGAACGGCTGGTGGAGGAGATGGTCCGTGCGCAGGGCCTGCACGCAGTGATCGTCAATCCCTCCACCCCGATCGGCCCGCGCGACGTGCGGCCGACGCCGACCGGGCGGATCATCGTCGAGGCCGCCAGCGGACGGATGCCGGCGTTCGTGGACAGCGGGTTGAACCTCATCCATGTCGACGATGTGGCGGAGGGCCATCTGCTGGCGATGGAGCGCGGCTGCCCCGGCGAGCGCTACATCCTGGGCGGCCAGGATGTGAGCCTGGCGGAGATGCTGCGCGTGATCGCCGGACTGGTCGGCCGCCGCCCGCCGACCGTCCGCATCCCGCGCGCCCCGCTGTTCCCGCTTGCCTGGGCGAACGAGCAGGTCGCGCGCGTGACGGGCAAGGAGCCGTTCCTGACGCGGGATGCGCTGCGCATGGCGAAGCATGCGATGTTCTACACCTCGGCGAAGGCGGAGCGGGACCTGGGCTACCGCGCCCGCCCCTACCCGCAGGCGCTGCGCGACGCGATCGACTGGTTTCGCGCCGAGGGCATGATCCGGTGATCGCGCTCGGCATCGGCGCACTGGCGCTGGCGATCTGGAGCGGGCTGCTGATCGCGCATGACGGCTTCTGGCTGGCAGGCGAGCGTGACACCGACCCGGTGCCCGCGCCGCCCGCCTGGCCCGAGGTCGTCGCTGTCGTCCCGGCGCGCGATGAGGCGGACGTGATCGCCCGTTCGATCGCCAGCCTGGCCGCACAGGACTATCCGGGACGCTTCCGCATCGTGCTGGTGGACGACGGCAGCAGCGACGGCACCGCCGCGCTCGCCCGTGCCGCCGCTTCGCCCGATCGGCTGACCGTGCTGCCCGGCACCCCGCTGCCCGCCGGCTGGACCGGCAAGCTGTGGGCGGTCCACCAGGGCATCGCCGCGGCCGGGAGCCCACGCTATCTGTGGCTCACCGACGCCGACATCGCCCACGCGCCCGATACGCTGCGCTCGCTGGCGGCGCGCGCCGAGGACAAGCGGCTGCTGCTCGTCTCGCTGATGGCGAAGCTGCGCTGCGACACTTTCGCCGAGAAGGCGCTGGTTCCCGCCTTCGTGTTCTTCTTCCAGATGCTCTATCCGTTCGCGCGCGTGAACCGCCCCGGCGGGATCGGCGCGGCGGCCGGGGGCTGCATGCTGGTGCGGTCCGATGCGCTGGCCCGCGCCGGCGGCATCGGCGCGATCCGCGGCGCGCTGATCGACGATTGCGCGTTCGGCGCGCTGATCAAACGGCAGGGGCCGATCTGGCTGGGGCTGACGGATCGTTCGGCCAGCATCCGGCCTTATGAGGGGTTCGGCGCGATCGCGGCGATGGTAGCGCGATCGGCCTATGCCCAGCTGCGTTACGCGCCGCTGCTGCTGGCGGGCACGCTGGCCGGGCTGGCGCTGCTCTACGCCGCGCCGCCGCTGCTCGCTCTGGCGGGCAGCGGCTGGGCACAAGTTGCTGGAATCGCGAGCTGGGCGCTGATGGCCATCGCGTTCCAGCCGATGCTGCGCTTCTATCGCCGCTCGCCGCTGTGGGGCGTGGGCCTGCCGCTGATCGCCGCTTTCTACGCGGGCTGCACCTTGCTATCCGCTTGGGCCTATAAGCGAGGTCGCGGCGGGATGTGGAAGGGACGGGCGCAGGCGGCGCTGGACGGTCGATGACGACCGCCGCCAACCTCGCATCCGGCAAGGACCACAGGACCGAGAATTTTCCGGTCGCCAGCGTGCTGCTGAAGCCCGCGTACCGCGCGCCGATCATGACCTTCTACCGCTTCGCGCGCACCGCCGACGACATCGCCGATCACCCGACCGCTTCTCCGGACGAGAAATTGCGCCGCCTGCGCGCGATGCGGCGCGGGCTGGAGGGGGCGAGCGGCAGCCCCGAGGCGAGCGCGCTGGCTGACGCCATGGCGGCACGGGGGATCGACGCGGCGCACGCGCACGATCTGCTCGCGGCGTTCGAGCAGGACGTCACCGTCCGCCGCTATGCCAGCGTCGCGGAGCTGATGGACTATTGCGCCAGATCGGCGATGCCGGTCGGCCGCTACGTGCTGGACGTGCACGGCGAGAATCGCGCCTGCTGGCCGGCCTCCGACGCGCTGTGCGCCGCGCTGCAGATCATCAACCACCTGCAGGATTGCGGCGACGATTATCGCGAACTCGACCGGGTGTACCTGCCCGCCGAGACGCTCGCCGCCGCGGGAGCGCAGGTGGAGGAACTCGCCGCGCCGGCCGCATCCCCCGCGCTGCGCGCCGCGATCGTCGCGCTGACCGATCGAGCGCGCGCGCTGCTGGCCGAGAGCGCCGGTTTCGCCGGCATGATCCGCGACCGCCGGCTCTCGGCGGAAGTGGCGATCATCCAGCGGCTGGCGGAGGATTTGTCGGCCACGCTGCTGGTGCGCGATCCGCTGTCGCAGGCGGTCCACCACTCCAAGCCGCGGGCGGCGTGGCTGGCGGCCGGCGCGGTGCTCGCCAACCTGTTCGCGAAGGCGCGCGCATGAACCCCAAGGCGACGCCGGCGGCGCTGCGCGCGCAGGTCGCGGGTTCCTCCTTCTATGCCGGCATGCGCGTGCTGCCCAAGGCCGAGCGCGAGGCGATGTATTCGGTCTATGCCTTCTGCCGCGCGGTGGACGACATCGCCGACGATGAGGAGGGCGACCGCGCCTCCCGCGCCGCCGCGCTCGATCTGTGGCGCGCCGATGTCGATTCGCTCTACGCCGGGCGCGATCCGGGCCAGGCCGAGCTGGTGGCGGAGGCGGTGCGCCGCTTCGCGCTGGAAAAGGCCGACTTCCACGCGGTGATCGACGGGATGGCGATGGACGTCGCCGAAGATATACGCTGGCCGTATGCCGCGACGCTGGACCTCTATTGCGACCGCGTCGCCTCCGCCGTCGGCCGGCTGTCGGTGCGGATCTTCGGCATGGCGGACGATCCCGGCCGTGCGCTGGCGCACCATCTCGGCCGCGCGCTGCAGCTGACCAACATCCTGCGCGACATCGACGAGGATGCCGCGATCGGCCGCGTCTATCTGCCGATGGAGGGGATCGCCGGCGCCGGCATCCCGATCACCGTGCCGTTGCAGGTGGTCGCCGATCCGCGCATCGACGGCGCGGCGCGCATGCTGGCGGCGCAGGCGCACGATCATTACGCCCAGGCGCAGGCGATCCTGGCGCGCCGCCCCCCCGGCCACCTGATCGCACCGCGGCTGATGGCGGCGGCCTACAGCAAGGTGCTGGCGCGGATGGAGACGGCCGGCTGGGCGCCGCCGCGCGAGCGGGTGCGCGTGTCCAAGCTGGCCCTGCTCTGGACGGTCGCGCGGCTGAGCCTGACGCGTTGAGCTTCGCGCGCGTGACGATTGCCGGGGCGGGGCTGGCCGGGCTGTCGGCCGCGGTCGCGCTGCGG
>CAXUMU010000202.1:547-6203 GCA_964252145.1 uncultured Sphingomonadaceae bacterium | reverse complement strand
GGGAGGGGGACCGCGCGAAGCGTGGTGGAGGGGGGCTGCAACAGGCACAGCGTGCGTTGTGAGCCCCCTCCACCAGCCTGCGGCTGGTCCCCCTCCCCGTGCCGGGGAGGATTTAGGAACCTAGCGCTTCGAGAACTGAAAGCTGCGGCGGGCCTTCGCGCGGCCGTACTTCTTGCGCTCGACCGCGCGGGGATCGCGGGTGAGGAAGCCGGCCGCCTTGACGGGCGCGCGCAGCGCCGGCTCGAAGCGGGTCAGCGCCTGGCTGATGCCGTGCTTGACCGCGCCGGCCTGGCCCGAAAGCCCGCCGCCCTTCACCGTGCAGACGACATCATACTGGCCGTCGCGCTCGGCCACGCCGAACGGCTGGTTGATCACGAGGCGCAGCGTCGGCCGGGCAAAATAGACCTCCTGGTCGCGGCCGTTGATCGTGATCTTGCCGGAGCCGGGCTTCAGCCAGACGCGGGCGACCGCATCCTTGCGGCGGCCGGTGGCATAAGCGCGGCCCTGCGCGTCCAGGATCTGCTCGCGCAGCGGCGCCATCGGCGAGGTGTCGACCGGCGCGGGCGCCTGATGATCGTCGCCCGAAGTCTCGCTGCGGGGCGGCGGCGGCGGCGCGCTGGTCAGCGCGGCGAGATCGGCGAGGGACTGGCGGTTGTCGGACATTATGCGCCCACCTTGTTCTTGCGGTTCATCGCACCGACGTCGAGGATCTGCGGGTCCTGCGCGGCATGCGGATGCTCGGTGCCGGCGAAGATGCGCAGGTTACGCATCTGCTGGCGGCCCAGCGGCCCGCGCGGGATCATCCGCTCGACGGCCTTTTCCAGCACGCGCTCGGGGAAGCGGCCGTCCAGCACCTTCGCGGCGGTGACGCCCTTGATGCCGCCGGCATAGCCGGTGTGCTTGTAATAGATCTTCTGCTGCGTCTTGCGGCCGGTGAAGCGCACCTTGTCCGCATTGACGATGACGACATTGTCGCCGCAGTCGATGTGCGGGGTGAAGCTCGGCTTGTGCTTGCCGCGCAGGATGTTGGCGACGATCGAGGCGAGCCGCCCGACGACGAGCCCGTCGGCATCGATCAGATGCCACTTCTTCTCCACCGTCGACGGCGTCGCCGACTTGGTGGTCTTCATGAGCGCCTTCATTGGGCGGAACCTCTTCTGACCGTAAACGGAAGGCGCCGCCCGTTGACAGGGGCGGCGCCGATGCGGGGCTAATCGCGATTCAGCCCCGAAAAGTCAAGCAAATCCGCGCGTCAGCTGACAGGTATCATGTTACCGGATGGTCGGGCTCGGACCGGATCGAGCTGGCCCAGCCCGTGCGCGGCCCAGATCACGCTGCCCAGCAGCAGCACCGCCACCGCCTGATGCGCGACCGCGACGTACAGCGCGACGCCGCTCAGGAGGGTGGTGATGCCCAGTGCGATCTGCACGATCACCGCGGTCGCGATCGCATGGCTCGCACCCTTGATGCCCGCGCGCTGCGAGCGCACCGCGAGCGTCAGCACCGCCGCGGCGACCACCCACGCCCACCAGCGGTGGACGAACTGCACCACGATCGGATTGTCGGCGAGGTTGGCGGCCAGCCCCCAGCCGTCGTGCCAGCCGCCCGCCGGGAACCACTCGTCGCCCATCTTCGGCCAGCTGGCGAAGGCGTAGCCCGCGCGGAGCCCCGCGGTGAACGCGCCCAGCACGATCTGCACCGCCAGTGCCCCCAGCGCGAACGCCGGCAGCCCGCGCAGCCGCGCCGGCCGCCCGGTCGGATCGCGCGCCAGGGCCAGCAGGTCGAGCGCGGTCCAGACGAGATAGGAGAAGATCAGCAAGGCGGCCGACAGGTGCACCGCCAGCCGGATGTGGCTGACCTCGGTGCGATATTGCAGGCCGGAGGCGACCATCCACCAGCCGATGACGCCCTGCAGCCCGCCCAAGCCCAGGATCGCGATCATCCGGCTGCCATAGCCGCGCGGGATCGCCCGCATCCACCAGGCGACGACCAGCACCACGCCCAGCACGGTGCCGATCGAGCGCGCCAGCAGCCGGTGGAGATATTCCCAGAAATAGATCTGCTGGAACCCCGCGAGCGTCATCCCCGCGTTCACCTCGCGATATTGCGGGATGGCTTTGTAAGCGTCGAACTCCGCCTGCCATTCGGCTAGGTTGAGCGGCGGGACGATGCCGCGGATCGGCTTCCATTCGACGATCGACAGGCCCGATTTGGTCAGCCGGGTGATCCCGCCGACGACGACGATCATCAGCACGAGTGCCGCGATCACGAACAGCCAGCGCGCCAGCGCGCGCGGGGCCGGGGCGGGGGAAGCGGGACGGGAGAACATCGCCCGCCGCCTACGCCTGCGCCACGGGTGCCGCAACCATATCGCAAATGATATGTTGTATCTTCCGGTCGCGCGTGGCATCGCCCGCGCCGACGAACCGGCCGGTGGCGCGGGCGAGGAGGATGCGGCAGGTGGAGCGGGCGGCGCGCAGATTGGGGCTCGACCGGCTGGCGATCGGCCTGTCGGGGCTGTGCCTGGTGCACTGCGTCGGCACGCTGCTGCTGGTCGCGACGCTCGCCTCGGGCGGGTTCCTGGCGAATCCCCTGTTCCACGAGGTCGGCCTCGCGCTGGCCGTGACGGTCGGCGCGGTCGCGCTGGGCCGCGGCATGCTGGCGCACCGCCGGCCGCTGCCGCTGGCGATCGGCGGCCTGGGCCTCGCGACGATGGCGACCGCCTTGCTGATGCCGCACGGCGTGTACGAGGCGCTGTGCACGATGGCGGGCGTGACGCTGGTCGCGATCGGCCATGTGCTCAACCAGCGGGCGCTCGCCTGACCGCCGCCTTGCCCGCCCCGGCCGGGGCGCGTAGGTTGGCACGCATGGGGCATGTCCACAGATTGCATGAAGGACCGGCATTGTTCGATGCCGCGCAGGCCGCGCTGGAGCGTGCCGGCGAGCAGTGGACCTCGATGCGCGCCGCCGTGTTCGATGCGCTCACCCGCTTCGAGAAGCCGGCCTCGGCCTACGACATCGCCGAGGCCGTCTCGAAGGCCGAGGGGCGGCGCGTCGCCGCCAACAGCATCTACCGCATCCTCGACCTGTTCGTCGCCGCGAACCTCGCGCGGCGGGTGGAGAGCGTGAACGGCTATGTCGCCAACGCGCACCCCGATTGCCGCCACGACTGCATCTTCCTGGTGTGCGAGAAGTGCGGCCTCGCCACCCACATCGACGACGACCGCCTCACCGGCGGCATCCGCAGCGCCGCGGAAAAGGCCGGCTTCGCCGCCGTCCGCCCGATCATCGAGGTGCGCGGGCGCTGCGCCGGATGCGGTTCGGCCTGACCGGCGCCGTCTCGGGCTTACAAAGAGATCACGAACAGATACAGTCCAGTGGCGGTTCACCTTGCGCCGCCGATGGAATAGAGCGGACGGGAAAAGGATAGTTCGCCGCATGTCAGATCAGTCCGCTTCCCCGCTCCTCGACCGCGCCGACACGCCCGAGGACCTGCGCCGACTCGCTCCCGACCAGCTCCGCCAGCTCGCCGACGAACTGCGTGCCGAGATGATCTCCGCGGTGGGCGTCACGGGCGGCCATCTCGGATCGGGACTCGGCGTGGTCGAGCTGACCGTCGCGATCCATTATGTGTTCGACACCCCGCGCGACGTACTGATCTGGGACGTCGGCCACCAGGCCTATCCGCACAAGATCCTGACCGGCCGGCGGAACCGTATCCGCACGCTCCGCCAGGGCGGCGGCCTCTCCGGCTTCACCAAGCGGACCGAGAGCCAGTATGATCCGTTCGGCGCGGCGCACAGCTCGACCTCGATCTCGGCGGCTTTGGGCTTCGCCATCGCCAACAAGCTGGGCGACAGGCCGGGCAAGGCGGTCGCGGTGATCGGCGACGGCGCGATGTCAGCCGGCATGGCTTATGAGGCGATGAACAATGCCGCCGCCGCCGGCAACCGGCTGATCGTGGTCCTCAACGACAACGACATGTCGATTGCGCCGCCGGTGGGGGGCTTGTCCGCCTATCTGGCCCAGATCGTCTCGTCGCGCCCGTTCCTGGGCATGCGCGAGATCGCGAAGAAGTTCGCGCGCCGGCTGCCCACCCCGCTGCACCAGGCCGCCAAGAAGACCGACGAGTTCGCACGCGGCATGGCGATGGGCGGTACGCTGTTCGAGGAGTTGGGCTTCTATTATGTCGGCCCGATCGACGGCCACAATCTCGACCACCTGATCCCGGTGCTGGAGAATGTGCGCGATGCCGATCAGGGGCCGATCCTGGTCCACGTCGTCACCAAGAAGGGCAAGGGCTACGGCCCCGCCGAGCAATCGGCCGACAAATATCACGGCGTGCAGAAGTTCGACGTGATCACCGGCGTGCAGGCCAAGGCGCCGCCGGGGCCGCCGGCCTACCAGAACGTGTTCGGCGCGGCGCTGACCAAGGCGGCCGAGACCGATCCGCGCATCTGCGCGATCACCGCGGCGATGCCGTCGGGCACCGGGCTCGACCAGTTCGCCAAGGCGCATCCCGACCGCTTCTTCGACGTCGGCATCGCCGAGCAGCACGCCGTCACCTTCGCCGCCGGCCTGGCCGCGCAAGGGATGCGTCCGTTCTGCGCGATCTATTCCACCTTCCTGCAGCGCGCCTACGACCAGGTCGTCCACGACGTCGCGATCCAGAACCTGCCGGTGCGCTTCGCGCTGGACCGGGCAGGGCTGGTCGGCGCCGACGGGGCGACGCACGCCGGCAGCTTCGACGTGACCTATTTGTCCACGCTGCCCAACTTCGTCGTGATGGCGCCGGCCGACGAGGCCGAGCTGACGCACATGGTTCACACCATGATCCTGCACGACGACGGGCCCATCGCGGTGCGCTATCCGCGCGGCAACGGCACCGGGGTCGCGATCCCCGAGGTGCCCGAGCGGCTGGAGATCGGCCGCGGCCGGATCGTGCGCGAGGGCCGGCAGGTCGCGATCCTGTCGCTCGGCACGCGGCTGGAGGAGGCGCTGAAGGCGGCCGACCAGCTCGATGCGATGGGGCTCTCCGCCACCGTCGCCGACCTGCGCTTCGCCAAGCCGCTCGACGAGGCTTTGATCCGCCGCCTGCTCGTCAGCCACGAGGTCGCGGTGACGGTGGAGGAGGGCGCGGTCGGGGGCCTCGGCGCGCACGTGCTCACCTTCGCCAGCGACGCGGGTCTGATCGACGGCGGGCTGAAGCTGCGCACGCTCCGCCTGCCCGATCGATTCCAGGATCACGACAAGCCCGACCTGCAATATGCCGAGGCCGGGCTGGATGCCGACGCGATCGTCGCGAGCGTGCTCTCGGCACTGCGCCGCAACAGCGTGGGCGTGGTCGGCGCGCGCGCCTGACGGCACTGAACCAATCCCTCCGTCGCGCGATTGATGCGCGTGAACGGAGGTGGCCATGCCCAAGGTTCTGGAAGAATGGACCGTCCAGCCGCACGACGCGCTGGTCGAGGTGGCGGACGGGATCCTCACCGTCGCCGGTGAGATCCGCATGCCGCTGGGCAATTTCCCGCGGCGGATGACGGTGGTGCGGCTGCGCGGCGACCGGACCGCGATCTACAGCGCGATCGCTTTGCGCGAGCCAGAGATGGCGCGGATCGAGAAATTGGGCGCGCCGTCGATCCTGATCGTGCCGAGC
>CAXUMU010000202.1:0-537 GCA_964252145.1 uncultured Sphingomonadaceae bacterium | reverse complement strand
GCTGGACGCGAAGATCTGGAAGCAGCGCTATCCGGCGCTCCGCGTGCTGACGCCGGCGGGGGCGCAGACTGATGTCGCCGAGGTCGTACCGGTCGATGCGACCACCGACATCCTCGACGATCCCGCGGTGGGGTTCGTCACCGTGCCGGGCACCGCCGAGCGCGAAGCTGCGCTGGAGGTGCGGCGCGGCGACGGTCTGACGGTGGTCTGCAACGACCTGATCGGCAACGTCGCGCACCCGCACGGCATCGGCGCCTATGTGATGGGCCGGCTGATGGGCTTCGGCGTCAGCGAACCGCAGATCCCGCGCATCGTGCAGCACAAGCTGATCGAGGAGCCGGCCGCGCTGGCCGGCCGGTTTCGCGCGTGGGCGGCCGATCCGGCGCTCCGCCGCGTGATCGTGTCGCACGGCGACGTGATCGCGGAGGATGCGGCGGGGGTGCTGGAACGGCTGGCGGGATCGCTGGAGGATTAGGCGCGACCGTCCCCCGGACTTGCTCGGCAATCACCCCTTACCCAAGGACTGTCGCATCCGTA
>CAXUMU010000201.1:0-6234 GCA_964252145.1 uncultured Sphingomonadaceae bacterium | reverse complement strand
GCGATAGCGGTGCGAGTGCGGCCAGCGCTTCTATCGCACCGCGCGCGCTGTCGCCGCCGGCGGCATAGCCGGACACCCCTGCCCCGACATCGCCCACCACCGCCCCGCCGCTCAGCGCGTCCGCAATCGTTCCGAGCGCGACCGTCCCCGCATCCGCCTCCACCTCGAACGTCAGCGAGGGGATGCGATTGCCGAAGTCGGCGAGCTGCAAATCCTCGAACACCACATAGGCGGTGCCGCGATGGGCTGGCGTCTCCCCGGCGCCCTCCGCGGCCGCGATCAGCGGATCGACCGGCTGCCCCTCGCTGCCAGGGTGCAGGCGGAACGCGCCGATCTCGGACTTCCAGTCGTTCGCCGCGCCGCGCAGCAGCTTGCCGTCCGCCCAGATGCGGTGCACCGCCGCGACCGTCCGGCCCGATAGCGCGACGGCGAACGACGCCGAATAGCTGTAGCTGATCATCTTGGGCCGGCCCTTGCCGCCACCCGAGCTGTCGCGCGTCTCCTTCAGATCCGTTGCCCAGATCACCGTGCCGGCGACCCGCAGCGACCCGAACAGCTTGGGGATCTGCGATCCGTAGCTGGAGGTCTGGACGGTGAGGTCGCCCAGCCGCGGACCTTGCCGCCCCTTGGGGGCCAGCAGCCGCTGGTCGATGCCGTTGCCGATCACCGCGCCGATCGCGCCGCCGATCGGCCCGCCGACGATGCTGCCGATCGTGGTGAGTACCAGCGTCGCCATCAGCGCGCTCCCGAAACGGCGCGCCACGCCCCGATCACGCGCCAGCCCGGCCGCCCCGGCACCTCGACCACCCGGCGCAGTCCGGCATCGGCATGAACATAGCCGCCCGCCGTCAACACGACGAGATGGAGCTGCGCGGGGCCGGATTCGACGAGCAGGATCGCGCCCACCCCCGCCGCCGAAGCAGCGATGCGGCGCAGGCCCGCGCCGTCCGCCGAAGCGGCGATCGCGGCCGCATCGCCGCCCCGTTGCGGATAATCCCGCGGCGCATCGATGCGGATGCCGACTCCGGCCAGCGCGGCAACCACGAGGCCCACGCAATCCAGCCCGAACCAGGGATCCCGCCCCTGCGGCCGGAACCGCACGCCCACCAGCGCGCGCGCCGCATCTGCGACCGCTTCGTCCAGATCGTTCATGTTCGCTCAGGCTCCCGGATAACGGGTCAGCAGATCGTTGCCCGGCAGATAGGGCTCGCCGCGAAAGTTCACGCTGTTGGCGAAGCGGTCGCGGCAGGTCGCGAAGGCCTTGTCGCATCCCTCGATCAGCTCGGCGCGGATGCCGGGCGACACCGGATGCGGCGGCGGCTCGCGCAGCGTGACGGTGGCCCCGTCCGATGCGAGGATCGATACGGTAAGGCCGCCATTGGTGCCGTCCAGCCAGCGCAGCCAGCCATAGCCATAGGCATTGGCGGCCGGCTCGACGGCATCGAACGCGAAGGTGGCGGCAGCGATCGCACCGGTGACCGCCGCGATCCGCCGCCGCCCTGCCATGTCGATCCGGCAGCGCCGATCGCCCAGCTCGGCCCGGCACTCGGGCGAGGTCTGTTCCACCACCGGCCGTTCCAGCAGCGCGGTCGGCCCGCGCAGCTCGACCGTGAAGGCGCCGTCCTTCAGCCCGACGTCGCCCAACTCGCCCCGCGCCAGCGCCAGCACGTCCGCGCCCGGCGCCTCCCAGCTCGTCGCGAACAGGCGCACGCGCGCGCCGTCCCAACGCCCGTCCGACAGGTCGGCATCGGTCACCGCGTCGCTCGTCAGCGCGCCGGATACATCCAGCGTGTCGACATCGAAACCGTCCGAGATGCTGATCGCCGACGGCAGCATGCCGGGCGATGCGCGGTAGACCAGGCCGCCAATCGCAAGATCGCGGTCGTGCGTCGTGAACCCCAGCGCCACGCCGTCGCGGCGATCGAGCCGCCAGCAAAAGGCGAGGCTGGTGAGTTCGGGGTCGAGCCATCCGCTCATCCGTCAGCCTTCCCGGATCTCGATCAGCGGCACGGATACCGCCTCGCCTGCGGCGAAGCTCGCGCGGCTCACCTCCAGGCTGTCCTCGGCGAAGCGCACCGGCACGTCGAAGCGGAAGCCGGCGGTGACCAGCGTCGCAGCGCCGGGCGCGCTGGCGAACGATAGGGTGCCGCCGTCGTCCAGGCTCCATCCGCTCGCTTGCATAATGCCGTCCAGCCCCACGATCACGCTGCCGGCGACGGGCCGGGTGATGCCGCGTTGCTGCGCCTCGGCCCCTTCGCCGTAGCGCTTGACCAGGGCAAAGCGCGTTCGCACGCCGTCACCGATCCCCAGCGTCTGATCGGCGACGCCGGGCGTGCCGGTCATTCCGCTGGAACTGTCGTCGAACGGATCGCGGAAGCGGAACGCGCGCGCCGCCCCGCGCCGGGCGCGGAAGAAGGCGATCAGCGTCTGGATATCCGCCTCGGAGCGAACCCCCGGCCCGGCGTCGAAGCGCAGCCGCGCGTCCGCCCAATCGGCATTGCGCTGCTCACGACCCGAGGCGGTGGTGACGATCGCGGTCGAGAAGGCCGGCGAGACGCTCGCCTCCCGTCCCAGCGCGATCGGGAAGCTCACATCGTCGAACGCCTGCACGCCGTCCTCCTCGCCGATCTCGAAATGCACGAAGCCGTCGCGCGCAACCTGCGGCAATGCCCAGATGAACGTCTCGGCCGTCCCCCGTGCGCGGGCGGCGACGGCCGCGGCATCGATCGCCGACCAGTCGGCGCTGTCCGACGGACTGAGGACGAAACCTGCGAAATAATGCTGCCCGTCGATCGGATAGCCCAGCCGCTGCGTCGCGCTCGCAATGCCGCGCGCGGTCGCGCCGACGTTGCCACTCGTCACCCAGTCATAATCTTCCAGCTGGAGCCGATCGAAGGCGGGGCTCGCCCACCCGGTCGGCAGGTTCGCCCGGGCGATCTCGGGGGCCGCTGCGTCCAGCACGCTCGGCAGGTAGACGAGCAGCAACAGTTCGGCACCCGGCACCGCGGCGCGCACCGCCGCGCACAGCGCCGCGGTCGAGGAAGCCAGCAGCGCGCCGGCCGCGTCCAGCAACGCCGTTTGCGGCGCATCCAGCGTCGCCCGGACGCTCGCGATCGACGGCGGCGATCCGCCGAACGCCGCGCGCGCCGCCGCGTCGTAGAGGCACGGCCGTCCGTCGGCCATCACCCACCACCACGGCTCGCCGATCTGGAACCGGACCGGCTGGCCCGCCGCCGCGGCGATCCCCGCGAAAGCCACCGCCACCGCCCGCAGATACGCCATCGCCGTGCCGTTCGCGGGCGACAGCAGCGTCGAGGGCGGGACCCAGCCGGTGAGCGCGGGGTCGCCATCCTCCGCGCGCTGCTTCCACGCCGCTGGCGCGTGAGCGTCGAACAACTCGTACGACAGCGACAGGATTATGTCGTATCCCAGCGACTTGGCGCGCAGAGCGAAGTTCGCATGCCAAGCGGCGCTCGCCACATTGAGCGCTACGGTCGTGTCGACGAGGAAAGCCGCCGCGCCGCCGTTCCAGCCGAGCCGGAAATAGTGGCTCATCCCGACATAATGATTGACGACGCCGCGATAGCCGAGTTGCAGCGCGCTCCGCAGCAGCCGCGCCGGCGTCTGGTTGTAGCAATCGTCATATCCCGTCGCGATGCGCAGGCCGTGCGCCGGGATCAGACCGTCGCCGATCGCGAGCATCGATCCCGCGCCGTCGCACACGAGCGCGCTCAGCTCCGCCCAGCCCTCCACGGGCGTCGTCAGCACCGCATCCGCGCCGGTGTAGCCTGGCGGCACGAGCGACAGGAACATCCGGTCGATATCGCCCGCCCACACCGGATCGGCCTCGGCCGGCAATAGGAAGCCGCCGTCCAGCGCGTTGAAATCGATCGCGATCTCCGCATCCTCGGGATCGCCGACCGCATAGTTCCACAGCCGTACGTACCAGCTGCGCGCACTGCCCCCGGCGTCCCGCCCCTCGATCGTCAGCGTCGGCCCGTTCACCGCATCGAGCGGCTTCAAGCCGTTCGAACGCCAGCGCAAGCGCAGCACGCAAGCTCGAAAATCGCGCGAGGTTTCGTAGGCAAGCAACGGATGATCATAGCGATCTTCCGCCGCCCAGATCAGCCCCGCCAGATCGTTGCTCTTGTAGAATATCGCGTCGACCCGCAGCGCGTCCGCCGCCGTCGTCGTCACCGCCGCCATCATCGGCCGCGGGAAATCGACCGTCCAGAAGCGCGGATCGAAGCGCTTGATGAAGCTGCCCTGCTCCTGCGCGAACGCCGCGTCCGCTGGTCCCGCCAGCCGCCAGCCCAAAGCTCAGAGCTCCGCCGCTACGAGCGCAGCCCGCACCGCCCGCGCCACTTGCCGGCCCGATCGGCCCAGCGCCTCGGGGGCGCTGCCCGCCGGTGCGTTCAGCGTGATCGCGACGCGCACGTCGCGGGCCTGGCGCGCCCCGCCCGTATCGATCCGGCCGCTCGACGTCGGCACGAACAGCTCGGGCCCGCGCTCGCCTACCAGATAGGCGCTGCCGGGCGATACCGGCCCGCCGGTGGCCCGTCCCGGCAGCCCCAGCGCCGCGGTGAGCAGTTTCGTGCCGGTCGCGAGCAGGCCGCCCGTCCCGTTGCCGCCGCCGAACAAGGCGCCGATGCCGCTGCTCACCGCGGCGGCGGCGATCTCGCCCAACGCCGACAGCGCAACCTTGCGCAGATCGTCGAAGCCGAACTTGCCGCTGCGGACCGCGCGGGCAAGCGCGGTATCGATCGCCCGCCCCGCCCGCTCGGCGCCGCTGCCCAGCGGCCCTTCCAGCTGGCCGCGCATTTCCGCTACGTCCGCGGCGAACGCACCGGTATCGGCGCGCACGCGCACCACCAGCCGCTCGATCTCCTCATCCATCGGGAAACATCTCCTGTAACCGCTTGAGATCGATCGCCGCGACGTTCGCTTCCGGATCGCCGCCGAGCGCGCGGATCACCGTCGCCAGCTCCGCCGGCGTGGCACGCCAGAACTCGTCCGGCCGCCACCCGGCGATGGCCCCGGCGATCCCGGCCAGGCGCCCGGCGGAATCGGCGAAGCGCCCGCTCATCGCCCCTGCAGGATCTGGCCGATCAGCACGCGCAGCGCCGGAGTGGCGTTGGCCAGCCCGCCGGCGGCGACCGCTTCGGCGAAATCTTCCCGTGACATGCCACGCGGTTCTGCCGCGCAGTGCCAGAGCAAGCCGACCATCTCGCCCAGGCCCAACGCCCCGGCGGCCGCGCGTTCGACGAGCGCGAACAGCGGCCCGAGCTCCTGCTCGGCCGCGACCAGCGCCTGGAAGCTCGGCCTGAGCGTGATCGTCGTCCCGGCCAGATCGATCGCCGCCTCCCCGCGCGCCGGGTTCACAGGCTGGCGACCGCGCCGGAACTCTCCAGCGTCACCGCATAGCTGCGCTCGCCGTTGAAATCGCCGGCATAGTCCAGCCGCGTCAGCAGGAAGCGGCCCTGCAGCTTCTCGCCGCTTTCGAAGCTCAGCTGGTAATCGTCGATGATCCCGGCGAGCGCATTGCCCTTCAGCCGCGTCTCCGCCGCGGAGCCGGTGAACACGCCCGCGCCCGCCACCGACACCGATCGCACGCCCGCGCCGGACAGCAGTTCGCGCCAGCCGCCCGAATCCTTCGAGGTGATCACCACCGCTTCGCCGTTGATCGACAGCTGCGTGGTCCTGAGCCCCGCGACCGTGGAATAGACCGGCGGCGCCGCGCCGTTGCCCACCTTCAGCAGGAAGGCGCTTCCCTTCTCGGCAGCCATGTTCGTCTCCTTCTCAAAGCTCCAGCGTTCGCACGCGATATTCGATGATCCCTGCCCACGGCCCGTCGGCGTCGCGCAGCACGCGCGATCGCAGGAACACCAGGCTGGCGATGCGGTGGCCGTCCAGACCGGGCGCGATCCGCTCGATCGCGTCCTCGCTCGCCGCGATCAGCCGGTGCAGCCGGGCCGGGCTGTCGCCGTCGTCCCAGATCGTCACCGCGACGCGGTGCTCGCGGCCGCGGCCGCTCTTGTGGCTCCAGTCGCCGGTCGCGCCCGCCCCCATCGCGACGTAGGGATAGGCCGCGCGCGCCGGCGGCCCGTCGAACACGCCGGTCACCTCCGCCGCCAGCACCGGATCGGCGGCGAGCGCCGCGATCAGCGCCGCCTGCACCGCCTCGGCCGCGCCGCTCATCGGGGGATCGATCGCAGGGCGACGGTCAGGCCGCGC
>CAXUMU010000200.1:0-6246 GCA_964252145.1 uncultured Sphingomonadaceae bacterium | reverse complement strand
CCCATGTGGGATAGGGTGGGGTGAGGGGGAGCGAGGCAAAGCCGAGCGTCCCACCTGAGAGTTCGGTAACCCTCACCCCACCCTATCCCACATGGGAGAGGGCTTTTCCGTCACTCCGGTTTCTTCTGCGCCGCCTTCATCGCCGCGACCAGTTCCGCCACCGTCTGCGGCTTGGCCGGCAGTGCGGTTGCGCTGGCCGGCACCGCGATCGTCTCCACGCCGGTCAGCTGGAAACGTCCGCCCGCGTCCAGCGGCGTGCCCAGCGCGAAGATCGCGCGCGTTTCGGCGATGATGTCGGCCGCCGCGGGGCCGATGAACACCGCCGCCGGCACCATCGCACCATTCATGAACTGCTCCATCGCGCGGCCGACGGGCTTCAATGCGGGATCGTCGCTCATCACGAACGTCTCGGCCTCGGCGGGCTTGGCCTCGTTCATGCCGTAGACGCGGTAGATCCTGCCCTTGCGCCCGGCGACCGTGCGCTCGCCCGCCGCCTCGACCCGGAACGCGCCCGGCGGCCTGCGCTTCGATCCGGCAGTGAAGATGTCCTTGAAGATCGGCGGCACCACCTGGTCGATCGCCGCCGCGACGTCGGCGATGCGCGCGACCTGCCAGTCGCCGCTTTCCTTACTGACGATGTAGAAGCCGTCGCGGCGGAGCAGGCCATATTCCTCCTGCCCCGGCTCGCCGACGCGCGCGTCGCCATCGTCGCCGACGTCGATCACGAGCTGCCTGCCGTCGGGCTGGAGATAGGTCGCGCGCTGGCCGGCGAGCGCGGGCGCCGCTCCGATCAGCAAGGCGAGGACGGCAAGGCGCAGGCTGGGCATGCCGAACACCCTACACAAAAGGCCGGGGCAGACTAGAGAGACGCCATGGCGCTCTCCCGCCTTCTCCTCACCGATTTCCGCTCCTACGCCGCGCTCGCGCTGGCGCCGGGGGGTGGCTTCGTCGTGCTGACCGGCGAGAATGGCGCGGGCAAGACCAACATCCTGGAGGCGGTGTCGCTGCTCGCCGCCGGCCGCGGCCTGCGCCAGGCGACGCTGGGCGAGATGGCGCGCGAGGCCGGCCCGGGCGGGTTCGCGGTCGCGGCGCGGCGCGACCTGCCCGGCGGATCGGCGGTCGGTATCGGCACCGGCACGCTCGCCACCGCACCCGAGCGGCGGCAGGTGCGGATCAACGGCGCGGGCGCGGCGGCCGCGGCATTGGGCGAGTGGCTGTCGGTGCTGTGGCTGACCCCGGCGATGGACCGGCTGTTTCTGGAAGGGGCGAGCGCCCGCCGGCGCTTCCTCGACCGGCTGGTACTGGCGCGCGAGCCCGGCCACGCCACCCACGCCGCGCGCTACGAGGCGGCGATGCGCGCGCGCAACCGGCTGCTGGCGGAGGAGGGCGGCGCCGATCCCGCCTGGCTGGCCGCGCTGGAAGCCGGGATGGCCGAGCACGGCACCGCGCTTGCCAAGGCGCGGCTGCGCACCGTGACCGCGCTCGCCGCGCGGCTGGCGGACATGGCGGAGGGGCCGTTCGCGCGCGCCGGCGTAGCGCTGTCGGGCTGGGCGCCCGCGACCGACGATCCGGAGCGTGCGCTGGCCGCCGAACTGCGCAGCGGGCGCGGGCGCGATGCCGCCGCCGGCCGCACGCTCGCCGGGCCGCACCGCAGCGACCTGGCCGTCACCCACCTCGGCAAGCGCCAGCCCGCCGAACGCTGCTCGACCGGCGAGCAGAAGGCGCTGCTGCTGGGGCTGGTGCTCGGCCACGCCGACCTCGTCGCCGAGGATCGTGGGCTTCGCCCGATCCTGCTGCTGGACGAGATCGCCGCGCACCTCGATCCGCTGCGCCGCGACGCGCTGTTCGAGCGGCTCGCCGCGGCCGGCGGACAGGCGTGGATGACCGGCACGGAACGCAGCCTGTTCGGCGATCTCGCCGGCGCCAGCTGGTTCCACGTGCGCGATGGCCGCGCCGACGCCTGATCCGGGCCATTTCGCTTGGGGATTCGCGCCCGAATCCCTATATCCTCGGCATGGCGACAGAACCCCAACCGAACGATTATGGCGCGGATTCGATCAAGGTCCTCAAAGGGCTGGATGCGGTACGCAAACGCCCCGGCATGTATATCGGCGATACCGACGACGGCTCGGGCCTGCACCACATGGTGTTCGAGGTGTCGGACAACGCGATCGACGAGGCGCTGGCCGGGCATTGCGACCGGATCGAGATCATGCTGCTGCCCGACGGATCGGTCTCTGTCGAGGATAATGGCCGCGGCATCCCGACCGGGATCCACACCGAGGAAGGCGTCTCCGCCGCCGAGGTGATCATGACCCAGCTGCATGCGGGCGGGAAGTTCGACAACGCGTCGGATTCAAACGCCTACAAGGTATCGGGCGGGCTGCACGGCGTGGGCGTGAGCGTGGTCAACGCGCTCAGCGACTTCCTCGACCTGACCATCTGGCGCGACGGCGAGGAGCATTATATGCGCTTTCGCCGCGGCGATGCGGTGGCTCCGCTGAAGGTGGTCGGCCCGGCGGGGAGCAAGAAGGGCACGCGCGTCACCTTCATGCCGTCGGCCGAGACGTTTAAGATCACCGAGTTCGACTTCGACAAATTGGAGCACCGCTTTCGCGAGCTGGCGTTCCTCAACTCGGGCGTGCGCCTGTTCCTGATCGACGCGCGCCATGCCGAGCGGCGCGAGGTGGAACTGTTCTACGAGGGCGGGATCGCCGCGTTCGTGAAATATCTCGACCGTGCCAAGACGCCGCTGATGCCCGATCCGATCGCGATCCATGGGGCGCGCGATGATGTCGGCATCGACGTCGCGCTGGAGTGGAACGACAGCTATTATGAGAACGTCCTGGCCTTCACCAACAACATCCCGCAGCGCGACGGCGGCACGCACATGGCCGCGTTCCGCGCGGCACTGACGCGCACGCTGAACGCCTATGCCGAGAAATCCGGCCTCCTGAAGAAGGAAAAGATCAGCCTGACCGGCGACGACATGCGCGAGGGGCTGACCGCGATCGTCTCGGTCAAGCTGCCCGATCCGAAGTTCTCGTCGCAGACCAAGGACAAGCTCGTCTCGTCGGAGGTGCGCCAGCCGCTGGAGGCGCTGATGGCCGACAAGCTCGCCGAATGGCTGGAGGAGAACCCGGCGCACGCCCGCGCGATCGTGGCCAAGATCATCGACGCCGCCGCCGCGCGCGAGGCCGCCCGCAAGGCGCGCGAGCTGACGCGGCGCAAGGGCGTGATGGACATCGCCTCGCTCCCCGGCAAGCTCGCCGACTGCCAGGAGCGCGATCCTTCCAAGTGCGAACTATTCCTGGTCGAGGGCGATTCGGCCGGCGGGTCGGCCAAGCAGGGCCGCGACCGCAACTTCCAGGCAATCCTGCCCCTGCGCGGCAAGATCCTGAACGTGGAACGCGCGCGGTTCGACCGGATGCTGGGATCACGCGAGATCGGCACGATGATCCAGGCGCTGGGCACCGGCATCGGCCGCGACGACTTCAGGATCGACAAACTGCGCTACCACAAGATCGTGATCATGACCGACGCCGACGTCGACGGCGCGCACATCCGCACGCTGCTGCTGACCTTCTTCTACCGCCAGATGCCCGAGCTGATCAGCGGCGGGCACCTCTACATCGCGCAGCCGCCGCTCTACAAACTCGCGAAGGGCCGCTCCGAGGTGTACGTCAAGGACGATGCGGCACTGGAGGAATATCTGGTCGCCGCCGGGCTCGGCCTGGTCGTGCTGGAGACCAGCGGGGGGCCGCGCAGCGGCGAGGACCTGAAGACGCTGGTCGATCATGCCCGCCGCGTGCGCACGCTGATGCGCCACGCGCCGCGCCGCTACGACGCGAGCGTCATCGAAGCGCTGGCGCTGACCGGCGCGCTGGACCCGGAACTGACCGCCGACGGCCGCCGCGCCGCAGCGGCGGCGGTGGTCGGCTGGCTCGACCGGATCGACAGGGAAGCCAACTGGACCGGCGAGCCCGGCGCCGAGGGCGGCTACCACCTGCGCCGGCTGTGGCGCGGGGTGACCGACCATCATGTGGTGGACGGCACATTCGTCGTCTCGGCCGAGGCGCGCAAGCTGCACGCGCTCGCCGCCGAGCAGGCCGACGCCTACACCACCGCGTCGCGCATCGTCGCGATCAAGCAGCAGGCGCAGGACGGCGAGGACGAAGACGCGGCGCCGGCGCGCGGTACGCCGATCAACCGGCCGACCGAGCTGCTGGACGCGATCCTCGCTGCCGGGCGCAAGGGGCTGGCGCTGCAGCGCTACAAGGGACTGGGCGAGATGAACGCCGAGCAGCTGTGGGAAACCACGCTCGATCCCGCCAACCGCGCGATGCTGCGCGTGGAGATCGCGCAGGCCGACGTCGCGGACGAGATCTTCACCCGCCTGATGGGCGACGTGGTCGAGCCGCGGCGCGAGTTCATCCAGGAGAATGCGCTGTCCGTCGCCAATCTGGACGTGTGAGCTACGGCATAGCGCAACGCCGTTTGCACCGAGCCTGTCGAAGCGCCTGCGCTGGGCCTTCGACAGGCTCAGGCCGAGGGGCGTTGAACGCAACGAAACGTTTCAGGCAGCCGCGCGCCGCTCGATGAGCGTCGCATAGCGGCCGAACAGGTCCGCGAAGTGGGCGTCGATCGTGCGCGCGCCGGCGGCTTCACGCACCCCCGCCGCGCGCAGGTCCGCGCGATCCCGCGCCGCCAGCCGCAGGATCGCATCGGCGGCATCGCCGCCGTCGGCCGCGCGGTAGGTTTCGGCGCAGCCCGGCGCGGCGAGATCGGCCGCGGCGCCGTCGCGCGGCACGATCAGCGGCAGGCCGGAGGCGCGCGCCTCGGCCGCGACCAGCCCGAACGTCTCCGCCTCGCAGCCGTGCAGCAGCGCGTCCGCGCTCGCCAGCAGCCGCGCCATCTCCGCCCGGTCGGTGACCGGCGGCATCAGGCGGATATGCGGATTGCCGCCGATCCGCCGCTCCAGCTTCGCGCGCTCGCGTCCCTCGCCCACCAGCACCAGCGCGACCGGCGCGCGCACGCCGGCGATCGCGGCGGCGTCGATCATCGTGGTCCAGCGCTTCTCCGGCGCGTGGCGGCCCGCACCCACCAGCAGCAGCGCCTCCGCTCCAAGGTCGCACCGTTCCAGCAGCGCGCGGCGCAGCGCTTCGTCGCGGTGCCTGGGCGAGAAGATGCCCGCTTCCACGCCCAGCGGGATCGTGGCGGTGCGCGGCACGCCGCCCTCGGCCAGCCGCCGGCTGAGCTGCGCGTTGGCCGAGACGACCAGCGAAAAGGAGCGGCCGACGCGGCGCAGATGCGCCCAGAACCAATCGAACCCGCGATCGATCGCGTCGCGTCGCATCACGCTGCCCAGCCAGCGATAGGCATAGGCGGCGAGCGGATCGGCATGCATCACCAGCGCGCGGGGGGCGGGCCCCCGCCAGTCGGCGACGATCGAGGCGGTGCGCCACGGCGACGAGGCCTCGACGAAATCGGGCGCCAGCCCGTCCAGCAGCGCGTGGACCGGCGCCGCATCGGCGAAATAGCGGTAGCGCCTGTCGAGCGGCATGAACGGCGAGGCGACCTGGATCAGCCGGGTGCGCGCGCCCCGCCGCTCGATCCGATCCTCGCCGCCGGGAACGATCACCGACAGCTCGATCCCGTTCGCCTCGGCGTAGCCCAGCTTGCGTTCGACATAGGTGCGCACGCCGCCGCCGCGCGGGGCATAGAAGGCGCTGACGTCGGCGACCCTCATCGGGCGGCCAGCGGACGCATCCGCAGCCCGCGCAGATAGTTGACCGTGATCCGCGTGCGCGTGATGCCCTCGCCCACCGCCAGGCTGGCGGCCGCCGCGGCGGGCTGCGACCAGCCGATCGCCGGGTTGCCGGGGAAGCCGATGCCGTCGGTGCGGTAGCCGAAGCGGTGATCGCCGTCGCGATCGTGCAGCAAAGCGAGCGAATAGCGCCCGGGCCGCGGCGCGCGGATGCACAAGGTGACGGGCGTCCCCTGCGGCACCGGTTCGGTGACGCGCGCGAACGCCTTGCCGGCGGCGACCAGCACATTGTCGTCGGCCAGGAACTCGCCCTGCACGGCGGGGTACAGTTCGAGCCGCAGCAGGCCCTTGCGGTCGATCAGCCCGTCGATCGTCGCGACGATCGCCGGCCCCGGCTCGTCCGGGCGGCATGCGCCGGCGGCGAGCCCCCGCTGCGGGCTGGCCGCGATCGCCGTGGCGAGCGCGACGAGCGGGATCCT
>CAXUMU010000199.1:0-6247 GCA_964252145.1 uncultured Sphingomonadaceae bacterium | reverse complement strand
GTCTTGCCCTTCTTCTTGCGCTCGACCAGGTCCTTCAGCGCATCGACGTAGCGGTCGTGGAAGTCGCTCGCGTCGAACGTGCCGGTCTTCTTGTCGATCAAGGTCGTCGCCAGATCGAGCAGTTCGCTGTCGGGCTTGTCGTCGCCGATCGAGCGGAAATAGCTCGCCGCCTTGTTGACCTCGTCGGCGTAGCGCAGCGTCTCCAGCACCAGCCCGCGGCCGCAGGGCTTGAGGCTGACGACATATTCCCGCCCCCGCAGTGCAAGCTGCCCCAGCCCGATCTTGCGCGCCTTGCGCAGCGCCTCGCGCAGCACGATGAACGCCTCCTCGGCCAGATCGTCGGCGGGGACGACGTAATAGGGCTTGTCGTAATAGATCGGGTCGATGTCATGGGCATCGACGAACTGGGTCAGCTCCAGCGTCTTCTTGCTCTCCAGCTTGACGCCCTCGATCTCCTTCTCGTCGAGCAGGACATATTCGCCCTTCTCATATTCGAAGCCCTTGATGATCTCGTCGACATCGACCGGGCCGATGCCGGGCACGACCTTCTCATATTTCACCCGCTTGCCCGACGGCTCGTGGATCTGGTGGAACGCGATCGTGGCACCGCTCTTGGTGGCGGAATAGATTTCGACCGGGATCGAGACGAGCGCCAGACGGATCTGGCCCTTCCAATAGGCGCGCGCGGCCATCGGCCTCATCCCTTCTCGTTGCGAAGCCGATTCAATCCGCGAGCGCCCGAGTCGTTCCGGCGTTCGCCACGTCGGACGGGATTGACCGATGGCGGATGCTTCGCGATCTTGCGCGGGGAGAGGTCCTGCCCATGAATTATGTCCGCAATGCCTGGTACGTCGTCGCCTGGTCGCACGATCTGGCGCCGCAAAAGCCCTTCGCAGTCCGTGTGCTGGACGAGCCGGTCGTCGTCTACCGCACCGCGAGCGACCGGCTGGTCGCGCTGGAGGATCGCTGCGTCCATAGGCTCGCGCCGCTGTCGCTGGGCCGCTGCGAGGGCGAGCGGCTGCGCTGCATGTATCACGGACTGTTGTTCGATCCGGACGGGCGGGTGGTCGAGATCCCCGGGCAGGAGACGATTCCGGCGCAGGCGCGGGTGAAGCGCTATGCGGTGGCCGAGAAGCATAGCTGGATCTGGCTGTGGCTGGGCGAGGCGGATGCCGCCGACGAGAGCCTGATCCCGGATGCGGTGGGGCTGGACCATCCCGATTACATCCTGGGCCACGGCCAGCTCGACTACGCCGCCGAGGCGCGGCTGATCAACGACAACCTGCTCGATTTCAGCCACCTGTCCTACGTCCACGCCGACAGCTTCGGCGCGAGCGAGGATTGGGCGACGGACCGGCCGAAGGTGACCGTGCTGCCGCGCGGCATCCGCTTCGAGCGGTGGGTGCCGGCGCAGAGCGGCTTCCGCTCGCGCGGCGGGCCGCCGGTCGACGCCTGGTCGACCTACGACTTCGTGCTGCCCGGCATCCTGCTGATGCCCAGCGCGAACTATCCCGCCGGCACCGCCCAGCGATGCGGGTTCGAGAAGCCCGACGCGTCGATCCCCGCGACCGGCGTCACCTTCACCAGCCAGGCGGTCACGCCGATGACGGCGAAGACGTCGCGCTACTTCTTCTCGTGGGGCCCGCGGCGCGATTGCGGCGACGAGGCGTTGCGCGACATGCTGATGGGCGTCGCGGCGATGGCGTTCGGCGAGGACAAGGCGATGATCGAGGCGCAGCAGCGCGTGATCGACACGACCCCAGACCCCCGCATCATGCCTACCAGCGCCGACAAGGGCGTGACCCTGTTCAACCGGATGGTGGAGCGGATGGCGCGCGAGGAGCGAGGCGAGGCGCGCGCCGCGGCGTAATTAGCACCCCAGTGCTCCCGCGCAGGCGGGAGGCCAGCTGCAACCGTCGCACTGGGCTCCCGCCTGCGCGGGAGCACAGGTACGAGATCAACCGCACTTCCGCTTCGCCCGCACCAGCGCATCGTCCAGCGCGGACAGGAAGCGCGAACGATCCGCCTTCGCGAACGGCGCGGGCCCGCCGATGCCTGCACCGGCACCCGCGCGCAGGTCGGCCATGATCGCGCGGGTGGCGATGGCGGCGCCGATCGAGTCCGGCGTGAACGGGCGGCCGTTCGGGCCGATCACCGCCGCGCCGGCCTTCAGGCAGCGCTCGGCGAGCAGGATGTCGCCGGTCACCACCACGCTGGCCGCGTCGGCCCTCGCCGCGATCTCGTCGTCCGCCGCGTCGAACGCATCGCTCACCACGACGCGTTCGATCAGCGGATGATCGGGGATGCGGATGCGCGCGTTGCTGACCACCGTCACCGCCACCGCATGGCGCCACGCCACGCGGTAGATCTCGTCCTTCACCGGGCAGGCGTCGGCATCGACCAGGATCCGCAACCCCACTGCCCGGTCCTCAGAATGCGGCGACCGCCACGCCGCCCATCATCTGCTGGCGCACCAGCGGGATCGGCGGCCCGCCATAATTCAGGAACGCATCGTGGAACGCCTTCCACGCGGCACGCCCGCCGCGCGATGCGGTCCAGTCCGCGCGCAGCTTGCGGATCATCAGCTTGCCCAGCGTGTAGTTGAGATAGGCCGGATCGTAGGTGCCGCGCGCCGCCTGCTGCCTGGCATTGCCCTCGTCCTGATAGCATTGCTCGCGGAACATCGCCTGGCTCTGCGCCTGCGTCATGCCGCCGGTGTGCATCCCGATCGCGGAGAGGAACCGGCAGTCGCGCAGCAGCGCGTTGGAGAGCTGGCCGATATGCGTCGCGGGATCGCCGTTGCGCAGACCCGCCTCCCACATCATCTCCTCGGTATAATGCGCCCAGCCCTCGGCGAAGGCGTAGCCGACGAACACGCGCCCGAAGAGCGAGGGCGACCGGTTGGCGTGCAGGAACTGCAGGAAGTGCCCCGGCATCACCTCGTGCACCGAGGTGAACAGCAGGTCGGGCTCGCCCGGGATGTAGGACTGCTGCACCGCGGGGGTCCACGCCGGGTCGGGCGGCGAGATGTAGTAGACCGAGGGGATGCCGTGCTCGTACGGCCCCGGCGGATCGATATAGGCGCTGTTCTGGCGGTTGTAGGGCGGCGATTCCTCGACCATCGCCTGCTCGGTCCCCGGGATCGTCACCAGATCCTGGGCGAGCACGAATGCGCGCAATTCCGGGATCTGGCGGCGTGCGGTCGCGACCGGGCCGCCGGCGCCCTTGACGTCGTTCATCTTGTCCATGCACGCCGGGATGGTCAGGCCGGGGGCATATTGCGCGCAGGCGGCCGCCAGCGCGTCCTGGTTGCGCTTGAGGTCGGCCTGGCCGACCTGCTTCAGCGTCGCCAGCGGCGTATCGACGCCCTCGGTCGCCAGCAGCATGCGCGAGAAGCGCTCGGGTCCCAGCGCGAAATCCTGCGTCGCACTGGCGCGTCCGCTCTCCAGCCACTTGGCGAGCTCACGCATCGCCTTGGACGCCGCCGCCGCCGCCGCATCGAGCTGCGCCTGCAACGCCGGGTCCTTCACGTCGGCAAAGGCGGCCTTGGCGTCGCCGCCATAATAATCCGCGAAGCCGTTGAAGCCGGCCTTGCCATGCTCGATGAAGCTCAGCGGCATCGGCATGCGCAGGTTGGCGCGGATCTGCGCCGCCGCCGTCGGGATCTTCTGCGCGAAGGCGATGAACGCGCGCATCCGGGTCGGCTTGTCGGCATAGTTGCGCGCGATGTAGACGTTCGGATCGAGCCCGCCGTCGATATAATAAGCCGGGTTGCGGTGCGGCCGATCGGCATCCTCCAGCCAGAATAATTTCCCCTCGACCACCTTGATCAGATAGTCGCGCTCGAACCGCTGGTCGGCGGTGAGCGCGGCGTCGTCGAAGCCGCGCGCCTTGGCGAGCGATGCCTTGAAGAAGGCCGCCGACCGCTTCAGCCCCGCCTCGCTCCAATCCGGCAGCTTGCCGTCGAAATCGTGGCGGCCCTGGTAGATCGCGTTCGATGGATCGTCCTTGAAGTCATCCTCGAGGAACTGCGCGACGAAGCGGGTGAACGCCGGGTTCGGCGCCGGTGCCGCGGCGACGGCGGGTGCGGCCAGCGAGAGCGTGGCGGCGGTCGCGAGGATGCGAAAGAGCTGCGTCATCGAATACTCCGATCGGGGGATATCGGCCTAACGCGCGCCTGCCGGGAAGGTGGCGCGAATCTCTCCGGCATGTTCGCCGCCGCAGGTCGCCAGCGCAACCGTCGCCAGCGGAGCCAGCCGCGCGGACAATTCGTGCGCGGGGCCGAGCGCGGTGCGGATCACCCCGATCACCGCCACTTCGGCCGCGCGCATCGCGCCGTCGGCGATCTTCAGCGCGAAGCCGACGCCCTCTTCGGCGATCCAGCCGGCGTAGACGCCTTCCGCGCCGATCTTGGCGATCACGCGTCCGTCGGTCAGCGCCGCGATGCGGGTGCAGGCGCGGCCTTCGCCGGCGATCAAATAGGGGTGCGCCGCGATCGCGCCGCGGATGCGCTCGACCGCGCTGCCGCGCACCGCGCCCAGCCCGGCCGGATCGGCGAAGCGGGCATAGGCGCGTGCCAGCGCGGCCAGCGGCAGCGTGGGGGAGGGAATGCGGCACCCGTCCAACCCGATCGGCCCGTCGGCGAGCGACGCGCCGGACAGCTCCTCCACCAGCGTCAGCCAGCGCCGCTGCCCCGGATGGTCGGCGGCGATATAGCCCTCCACCGGCTCGCCTAGATGACGCGCGGTCGCGAGGAAGCCGGCATGCTTGCCGGAGCAGTTGTTGTGCAGCTGGCTCGGCGCGGCACCCAGGGCGGCGAGCGCGCGGCCGGCCGCCTCGCGCATCGGCCAGTGGCTGCCGCATTCCAGCGCCGACTCGCCCAGCCCCATGCGCTCCAGCCACGCGCCCGCGCAGGCGGCGTGGACCGGCTCGCCATTGTGGCTGGCGCAGGCCAGCGCCAGCTCCGCGTCCGACACGGCGAAGCGGTGCGCCGCGCCGCTTTCGATCAGCGGCAGCGCCTGGATCGGCTTGGTCGAGGATCGGGTGAAGATGCGCTGCGCGGGGTCGCCGGCGGACCAGCGGATGCCGCCCCGGTCGGCGATCACCGCGGCGCCGCGATGCACGCTCTCGATCGCACCCCCGCGCGTCGCCTCCGCCAGCGGCACGGTGGCGGACGTCACTCGCGCGATTGGGCGAAGGTGCGGTTGAGCAGTTCGACCACCTCGGCGACGGGCTCGATCACCGTCACGCTGCGGCCCTCGCCGAAGCGGATGCGCGTGCCGTCGGTCACGGGCGTGATGAACGATACCTGCGCGGCGTTGATCGCCGTCTCGACCCGGTCGACGCTGGTGAGCATCACGAGCATGCGCTTTCCCTCCTCTTCATTCTCCGCCGCACGGTAGGCGGCGGCGGCGCGGCTGTCGATCAGTCGCGCGGCTTGCGCTGCCGGTTGCCGCGTCCGCGCGTCATCGGATCGGGCTTGGCCGGCGGCCGCCAGCCGGGCGGGGGCGAGACGCGCTGCTGGCTCGTGCCGAGCCCCATGCGGCCGGGCTGCTGGCGGGTGAGGCCGGCCGTGTCGGGCGGCTCCACGCCATCGGGCGAGGCCTCGCCGCGCAGCAGGCTGAGCTGGTCGCGCAGCCGCCCGGCCTCCTCGAAATCCATCGCGGCGGCGGCGGCTTCCATCCGGCGGCGCAGCTCCTCGATCGTCATGCGGCTGCTCCTCGCCTGCTCGCGGCGCTGCTGTATAGCAGCGCGATGACCGATGACACGCCCCCCGATCGCGAGCCGAACCTCTGGCGCGCCCGGGCGATCGGGCTGGTCGCGCTGGCCGCCTGGTTCGCCTTGCTGTGGTTCATGTTCGGCGACGTGCTGTAGCCCGCCGCGCGGAACCGGCCCGGTTAACCTGCGATTCATGCTGCGCGCCGCACCGAAGCGGCGGCTCGTCGTATCGCGGTTCCCAGGATGGGGCCGGCGATACAGGCTCGGGCCGGCCGTCCGCCCGTCCGGGAAACGGCCGTTCGTTCAGGGAGATATCTATGCGGAAAACACGTGTTGCGGTCGTGATCGCGGGCACGCTCGTGCTGGCGGCCTGCGCGCCGAAGCCGGAGCCCATCGCCGCCGCGCCGCCCATCGGCCCCGGAGCCTGGGCGGGAACGGTCGCCGCCGACCGCGACGGCGACGGCATCGCCGACGGCTATTACACGCCCGACGGCGTGTATCATCCGTTCCTGGCGCCGCCGTGCCCGCC
>CAXUMU010000198.1:0-6262 GCA_964252145.1 uncultured Sphingomonadaceae bacterium | reverse complement strand
CTGATCAGCACCACCGGCTCGACGATGGCCGAGCAGGAGCTTTCCTCGATCAACCAGGAGATCGCGCAGGCGCAGGCCGATCTCGCCGAGAAGCAGGGCCGGCTGAACGCGGCGCGCGAGCAGCTGGCGCACGGCAGCGGCGGCGCGGACGTCGGCGCGGCGCTGGGATCGGGCACGATCGGCACGCTGCGCTCGCGCGAGGCGGAGGCGAGCTCGCAGGTGGCGCAGCTCGAATCGCGCTACGGCCCGCTCTATCCGGACCTGCGCAAGGCCAAGAGCGACCTCGCCGACGTGCGCGCGCAGATCCAGCTCGAGATCAACCGCATCCTGTCCAACCTGGATGCCGAGGTGCGCGTCTCGTCGTCGCGGCTGGGCTCGCTCCAGGCCAGCCGCGGGCGCTCGACCGGCGTGCTGCAGTCGAACAATTCGGCCGCGGTCGGGCTGGCCGAGCTCCAGCGCCGCTCCGATGCGGCCAAGGCGATCTACGAGACGTTCCTGCGCCGCGCGCGCGAGACGAGCGCGCAGCAGGGGCTGCAGCAGGCCGATACGCGCGTCGCGCAGCTCGCCGCCGTGCCCGAGCGGCCGGACTTCCCGAACCGGCGGCTCGCCGCATTGTTCGGCGTGCTGGGCGGGCTGGTCGGCGGGCTGATCGCGATCGGCATCGCCGAATATCTCCAGGGCGGCGTGCGCACCAAGGACGATGTCGAGCGGCGGCTGCGCGTGCGTTACGCCGGCGCGGTGCCGACGCTCGCCTCGGCGCTGGGCAAGCTGCGCGCCACCCAGCCGCCGCACGACTATATCGTCTCGCACCCCTTCTCCACCTTTGCCGAGGCGTTCCGCGGCTTGCGCGCTTTCCTGCTGCTGGGCAGCGGCGCGGTGGCGGGCACCGCGCGCGCGGTGGCGATCGTCTCGCCGCTGCCGCAGGAGGGCAAAACCACCACGGCGGTGTGCCTGGCGCGCGCCTCGGCGATGGGCGGCACGCCGACCGTGCTGGTGGACGCCGATCTGCGTCGCCGCGGCTCCAGCGAACTGCTCGGCCTCGCCCCGTCCGACGGCCTGTACGATTACATGGCCGGGCGCGCGTCGCTGGACGAGGCGCTGGTGCTGGACGAGACGACCGGCCTGTTTTTGCTCGGCACCGCCGCGCCGCAGCCGAGCGCGCACGATCCGCTCACCTCCGAGAACATGGCGCGGCTGATCGCGGAGCTCCGCGCCCGGTTCGAGGTGATCATCGTCGATACCGCGCCGGTGCTGGGCGTCGCCGATGCGCGCACCGTCGCCGCCAGCGTCGACCGGGTGCTGCTGATCACGCGCTGGCGCCGCACCTCGATCCGCGCGGCGGAGGCGGCGCTCGACATCCTGCTGGACAGCGGCGCGAAGGTGAGCGGCATCGCGCTGACGCAGGTGGACATCACCCGCTACGCCAGCACCGGGCACACCGACACCTACGGCTACCAGAAGAAATTCAAGGGCTATTACAGCAATTGATGGGACCGGGGGGCGGGGCGCGGACCATGCGGACGGCAATCAGGCGGGCGGGCGCGCTACTGGGGCTCGCGGCGGCGGCGATCGCATCGCCCGCGCTGGCGCAGGCATCCGAAGAGGATGAGCGCGGCGCGACCGTCACCGACCGCGAGCAGCAGAACGAGCTCACGCTGGGAGTCCGGCTGGGCGCGTTCACGATCGTGCCGGCGGTCACCGCCGATGCGACGTTCGACGACAACATCTTCGGCACCGATACCGACCGCAGGAGCGATTTCTACCTGACGCTGCATCCCGAGGTCGCGATCCGGTCCGACTCGAACCGCGCCAGCCTCAACGCGCGCGCCTTCTACGAGCATGATTTCCACGCCCGCTACGGCAGCGAGAACGTCTCGCAATATGGCCTGGCGGCGGACGGCCGCTACGACCTGGCGGCCGATACCACGGTCAGCGCGACGATGGCGCTCAATCGGGCCGCCGAGAGCCGCACCAGCCTGGGCAGCTTCCGCCAGACCTCCAGCCCGGCCTTGTTCACCAGCCTGCAGGGTGATTTGACGCTCACGCAGAAATTCGGCGACCTCGGCCTGTCCGGCACCGGCCGCATCCGCCGCCTGAGCTATTCGGACGCGGTCGTGGGCGGCGTGCCGATCGACCAGACGTATCGCAACCTCACGATCTACAGCGGCACCGCGCAGGCCGGCTTCACCGTGCGCGAGCTGACCCAGCTGTTCGTGCAGGCGCAGCTGGAGCGCCGCCGCTACGATCTGCGCCCCGGCGACGTCGGCTTCGATCCGGTCACGCTCACCGACCGCAGCGCCGACGGCTACCGGATCGAGGCGGGCGCCACGCGCGAGGTGACCGCGCTGATCCTGGCCACCGTGCGGCTCGGCTATCTAAGCTACGACTATGCCGATCCGCGGCTGCGCGACGTCCGCGGTTTTTCCTATTTCGCCAATCTGCGCTGGAACGTCACGGCGCTCACCACGATCAGCGGCACGGCGCAGCGCCGGCTGGACGAGACGACCTCTCCGGTCACCGCCGGCAACCTGCGCGACGAGATCCAGCTGCAGGCGGATCACGAACTGCTCCGCCAGCTGATCCTGACGAGCCATGTGCGCTATGCCGGGATCAAGCCGGCGGGCCTCAGCGCCAGCAGCCGCGAGTTCGAGATCGGTTTCGGCGGCCGCTATTATGCCGGGCGCAGCATCCGCCTCGAGGCCAACGTCACGCATGCCGCGCGCAGTTCCAGCGACAACACGATCGCGTTCCAGAGCAACCAGGTGACGCTAGGGGTGCGGATCGCCTTTTGACCTGGCGGCGCAAGGCTATCGCGCGCGGTGGATGTTGGCGCTTCGGACGCGCGAGCTCGAGGCGACCCGGCCCGCGATGCTCAGCCGCTCTCGGCACCCCCATCCCAGCGCCATGTACAGCAGGAAGCTGGTATGGCTGAAGATGCCGAATATCACGGTCTCGAACCCCATGCGGCTCGCTTCGTAGAACAGGATGGCGACGAGCAGGATGCCGATCGACGTCGGCGATCGCAGGTTCCGGATGAACAGCACCGCGCCGTAGACCGCGAATATCGCGGCGAACAGGATCAGCCCGACATAGCCGAGGTGGACCAGCAGGTCCAAGCGGCTGTTGTGGAAGTTGAACCCGGCTCGGTTGGCGATGTTCAGCCGCCGCCAGATCGCTTCCGCCTCCAGGCTCCCCCTGTTCCAGAAGGCGTTGAAGCCCAGCCCCAGGATCGGCCGGCTCTGGATCATCACCTCCGCCCGGCTCCAGATATAGGTCCGCCCGGTCAGCGTGGTGTCCTTGCCGCCGGCGCGCATGACGGTCGCGAGCAGCGGCTCCAGCCAGATGCCGCGGGTGAGCGCAGCGACGCACGCCGCCGCCGCCCCGGCAATGAAGGCCGCTGACCGCGCGGCCAGCGGGAGCGCGGCGACCAGCGACAGCCCGGCGATGACGATCGCGCCCACCACCAGCGATGCGAGCGCCCCGGTGGAGAGCGCCGCGATGCCCAGCGCGGTACCCGACACGACCAGCATCGCCGCGACCAGCGCCGCCGCGGGCCGCCGCGACCGGACCGATCCGATGAGCATGGTCAGCCCGATCATCACCGCGAGCGCGCTGAGATCGCCCTGCACGTTCTTGCTGGCGGCCATGCCGATGAACGGATCGCGGCCGAAGGCGCCCGGATGGAAGGCGCCGGCCCGGATGCCGAGCAGGACATTGCTGCCGGCGTACAGGAAGAAGGCAACGAACAGCCCGTTCAGGATCGACGATCCGGCCATGCCGCACCCGATCAGGAGCGCGCAGACCACGGTCAGCAGATATTCGACGGCGTAATAAGCGGTCTTTCCGGGAACGAGCGACCAGGTCGTCGAAAGCAGGCAGAACAGGGGGAGGATCAGGATCGGCCCGCACCGCGCGAGCGCCGTCGCCAGCCGCGCCTTGCGCAGCGCGCCGTAGAGCAACGGGAAGCAGATGAAGACCGCCGGGGCGACCAGCGGCAGCTGCAGCCCGAACAGCGCCACCGTGAACGTGACGAGCACGAAGCAGAAATCGAGATCGATCCAATCCGCGCTGCGGGTCCGCCCCGCCGGACGGGCAGCCGGTCGGCCGGGCGCGGGCATCGGATCGGCCGGTCGCTGCCGCCGTGCCCGAGCGACCCGATCAGAAATGCCGCTCGCCCACCCGCACGGTATCGCCCGGCATCACCCACACCTGGTTCACGCCTTTCAGCGAATAGGCCTCCTCGCTCAGCTTGTCGGCGCGGCGGATGAAGACGCGCGACGTGCCGGCGCGGTAGGTGTAGCCGCCCGCGGTCGCGACCGCCTGCGCGACCGACAGCGCGTCCGAATAGGGATATTGGCCCGGTCGGTTGACCTCGCCGAGGATGTAGAACGGCCGGTAGTTGAGCACGTCGATGCTCACCCGCGGGTCGAGCATGTAGCCGGCGCCCAGCTTCGTGGTGATCGCCGCCTGCAGCTCGCCCACCGTCTTGCCGCGCGCGGGCACGTTGCCGATCAGCGGCATCGCCACCGCGCCGTCGGGCCCGACCGAATATTCGCCGTTGACGCCCTGTTCGCCGAACACCGTGACGCGGATCTTGTCGCCCGGGCCCAGCGTGTAGGGTGCCGGCGCGGCGGGGGCGGCGGCGGCCATCGGCACGGTGTCGCCGGCGCATCCGGTGAGCGTCGCCGTGATGATCGCGAGCGCGGCAGGTGCCAACCATATCGTCTGTCGCATCTTAAGCCTCTGGCACGGTCGAGTGATGATTCCCTATCAACCAGTAATGCGCGATGGAAGCGGCCGGAACCCGATATATCCAGAATGGACAAGAGCAATATCCACAATGGATTATCGCGCATAATATAGTCGATCTTTGATCGATCCTCCGGCATGAACAGTTCATGCAGGCCGCGTCTTATCGGGGGATTAGTGAGAGCGTCCGTCTCTTTCGTCATCCCGGCCTATCAGAGCGCCCAGACGCTGGGCCGAACACTTTCCAGCGTGGTCGCGCAGAGCGTTTCCGATTGGGAGGCGATCGTCGCCAACGACGGCTCGGACGACCGCACCGCCGCGATCGCGCGCGACTGGGCGGAGCGGGATCCGCGGATCCGCTTCCTCGATCTGCCGCACGGCGGCGCGTCGCGCGCGCGCAATGCCGGGATCGGCGCAAGCACCGGCACGTGGCTGGTGTTCCTGGATGCGGATGACACCGTCCTGCCGTCGTTCCTGAAGCATATGCTCGCCCGGGCCGGGCAGGAGGAGCGTGCGGGCCGGGGGGTCGAGGTGATCGCCTGCGGCTATGACCGGGTGAACGAAGCGGGCGAGGTCAGCGCGCGCGTGCCGCCGCTGCCGCTGGACCGCGACGCGCCGCAGGTGTGCGCGTCGGGGCCACCCGGCGCGATCCACAGCTTCCTCGTGCGCCGCGCCTGCGTCGTCGCCGCCGACGGCTTCGACGAGGCGCTGACGACCAACGAGGATTGGGACCTGTGGCTGCGCGTGGCGACCGGCGGCGCCCGCTTCGCGCTCGTCCGGCGGCAGCTGGCGATCTACTGGTCCACGCCCAATTCGCTGTCGCGCACGGGCGAGAAGATGCTCGCCGACGCGCGCACCGTGATCGCGCGGGCACGCGCGCTGAACGTCGCGCCGCGGCGGGGGCTGGAAGCGTTCGACCAGAGCCGCCACAGCATCGACGACATCACGCTGCGCAACGCCTTCTGGAGCGCGGGCGTCTCGATCGGGCAGGGGCGCTCCGCGCTCCCGCTGGTCGAGTTCGTGCCGCCGGGCGTCGCGCTCTGGGTGCAGAAGACGCACCTGATCGACAAGCTGATCGACGGGCTGGTGGTGGGCGCCAGCGTCCGCCTGTGCAAGCTGGTCTATCGCTGGGCAGGCTTCCACGAGGCGGTGGAGGAGTTCTTCGCGGCAGTCGCCCTGCATACCGGCCAGCCCGACTACAGCTTCGCCCTGACCGGGCTGACGCAGAGCCAGATCGCGCGCTACGGCCGCTTCGTCGGTGATATCGACATGGGTCAGGTGGTGGCGGTGTCGGCGACTCCGGCGATCCTGATGCGCGGCTATTTCCCGTCGGCCGGCATCGATCTGGCGATCCTGCGGCTGCGCTGGCTGCGGCCGGCGACGGTGTTCAGCTTCGCCGCGCCGGTGTTCGGCCGGCTCACCCGGCGCGATATCCTGCGTGCGATGCGGCGCGGGGTGGCGCGGCGGACGGGCCTGCGCTTGGCCGAGCATCCCGGCGCGGCCGCACTGATTG
>CAXUMU010000197.1:5991-6263 GCA_964252145.1 uncultured Sphingomonadaceae bacterium | reverse complement strand
GCGCGGGGAATCGCGAAACCGGTCAGCTTCTCGATCGCGCCGACCGCCTCGGCATCGTCGGGGGTCGCCAGCGTGATCGCCTTGCCGGTGGCGCCGGCGCGGCCGGTGCGGCCGATGCGGTGGACATAATCGTCCGGGTGCCACGGCACGTCATAGTTGAACACGTGGCTCACGCCCTTGATGTCCAGTCCGCGCGCGGCGACGTCGGACGCGACGAGGATGTTGATCTCGCCCGCCTTGAACCGGTCCAGCTCGCGGATGCGCTCGGCCTG
>CAXUMU010000197.1:3810-5981 GCA_964252145.1 uncultured Sphingomonadaceae bacterium | reverse complement strand
GGCCTGCTCCATGTCGCCGTGGATCTGGCTGGCGGCCAGGCCGTCGCGGCGCAGGCTCTCGGCGAGCTCGCGCACCGTCGTCTTGCGGTTGGAGAAGATGATCGCGGTGCGCACGTCGTCGGCGCGCAGCAGCGTGCGCAGCGTCGACTTCTTCTCGCGCGACGAAGTCTCGACCAGCGACTGTTCGATCTGCAGGTTCTGGCTGGCCGGGCGCGAGACCTCGACCTGCTTGGGGTTCGACAGGAACTTGTCGGCCAGCTTCTTGATCGGCGCGGGCATCGTCGCCGAGAACAGCAGGGTCTGCCGCGTCGCGGGCAGCCTGGTGCAGATCTCCTCGATGTCGGGGATGAAGCCCATGTCGAGCATCCGGTCGGCCTCGTCGATCACCAGGATCGAGCAACCGGTCAGCAGGATCTTGCCGCGGCCGAACAGGTCCATCAGCCGGCCGGGCGTGGCGATCAGGACGTCGACGCCCTTTTCCAGCGCGGCGGTCTGGTCGCCCATCGAGACGCCGCCGATCAGCAGCGCCATCGAGAGCTTGTGATACTTGCCGTACTTCTCGAAATTCTCGGCGACCTGCGCGGCGAGCTCGCGCGTCGGCTCCAGGATCAGCGAGCGCGGCATGCGCGCGCGGCTGCGGCCGTGGGCCAGGATGTCGATCATCGGCAGCACGAAGCTCGCGGTCTTGCCGGTGCCGGTCTGCGCGATGCCGATCAGGTCGCGGTTCATCAGGATCGGCGCGATCGCCTGCGCCTGGATCGGGGTCGGCTCGGTATAGCCGGATTCGGTCACCGCCCGCAGGGTTTCGTCGGATAGGCCGAGATCGGCGAATAGCATGAGCGGTCCGGGAAAAAGCGGGGGGGCCTAGCGCATCTCCCGCAGAGGGCCGCGCTTGATCAACTGCAGGCCTTTTGTCAAGTATCGCGGTCTTTCCAAGCATTAGCGGCGGTACGGTCGGCGGCGTGTCGCAAGCTTCACTTGCGTGCAGCGCAGCATGCGGGGCAGAGGAACGCGATGGGCGCCCACTCGCATCACGATCACGCGCATCCGGGCCATGATCACGCGCACGGCCACTCGCACGCGCCGGCGGATTTCGGCCGCGCCTTCCTGATCGGCACCATCCTCAACGTCGGCTTCGTCGCGATCGAGGCGGGCTATGGCATCGCCGCCAACTCGATGGCGCTGGTGGCGGATGCCGGCCACAACCTGTCCGACGTGCTGGGGCTGCTGGTGGCATGGGGCGCGGCGTCGATGTCGAAGCGGCGGCCCAGCGAATATTATACCTACGGCCTGGGCCGATCGTCGATCCTGGCGGCGTTGTTCAACGCGGTGTTCCTGCTGGTCGCGGTCGGTGCGATCGGGATCGAGGCGATCCGGCGGCTGGCGAGCCCCGAGCCGATCGCCGGCTACACGGTGATGATCGTCGCCGGCATGGGCATCCTCGTCAACGGCGCGACCGCCTTGCTGTTCGCGCGCGGGCGGCATGACGATATCAACATCCGCGGCGCGTTCCTCCACATGGTGGCGGATGCGGCGCTGTCGGCGGCGGTGGTGGTGGCCGGGCTGGTCGTGATGCGCACCGGCTGGCTGTGGCTCGATCCGCTGACCAGCCTGGTGATCGTCGCGGTGATCGTGATCGGCACGTGGCGGCTGCTGCGCGATGCGGTGACGATGGCGCTGGACCGCGTGCCGGCCGGGATCGTGCCGGCGAGGGTGGGGGATGCGCTGGCCGCGCTGCCGGGCGTCACCCGCGTGCACGATCTCCACATCTGGCCGATGAGCACGACGCAGGCCGCGCTCACCTGCCACCTGGTGATGCCGGCCGGCTGCCCCGGCGACCCCTTCCTCCACGACGCACGCGACATGCTCCACGATCGCTTCGGCATCGCCCACGTGACGATCCAGGTGGAACGGGACGAGGACGAGGCCTGCCCGCAGGCGCCGGCAGGGGCGCTGTAGGGCGATCGTTCGACCGGTAGTGCTCCCGCGCCCGCGGGGGGCGCGCGGGGGACGCCGGCGCGGGGGGCCCCCCGGGCCGGGGGCCCCCGTGGCCGGCTCGGCCAGGCCCCTCCACCCCGCCGCCCCGCCCCGCCACCCCCGGCCGCTCTCGCCCGCCGCCGCCGCCTCGATGGCGGCGTTGAGCGCCAGCAGGTGCGTGCGCTCGGAGATGT
>CAXUMU010000197.1:0-3800 GCA_964252145.1 uncultured Sphingomonadaceae bacterium | reverse complement strand
CCCGGTAGTGCCCCCGCGCCGGCGGGCGCCCAGAGCCACCCAAAAAACTGGGCTCCCGCCGGCGCGGGAGCACTGGGCTGCGACAAGCCCCGATCACTCGCCCGGGCGGTAGCTCCGCTCGATATGGCCCGGCAGGTCCTCGGGGTAGAAATACACGTCGCGCAGGTTGCCCGTCGCGTAGCGCCCCCGCCTGGTCGGCGAAGTGCGGCGACCTCGGACCGCCGCTCTCGCCGCCCGCCGTCACCGTCCGCGCGCGCACCTTGGCGCCGAATTCGACCCCCGTAGGCCGCCGCGATCATGGTCGCGCTTCCCCGTTCCCCGTTTGGCCGGCGCGCTTGCCCGCGCGTCTGTGATCGCACATATTCCACCGATCAACGCGGGAGGATAGGGCGGCCAGCGACGATCTTCTTGGGCTGGGCGCCCCGATCGAACGGCGCGACGTTCTGCACGGGCTCGCCGCCGGCATCGGCGCGGCGCTGCTGCCGGGAACCGGCGCGGCCGCACCGGCCGCCGAGCCCTATTATCCGCCCACCCGGCTCGGCATGCGCGGCAGCCATCCCGGATCGTTCGAAGGCGCGCATGCGCTGCGCGACGGCACGCTGAACCTCGGCGATGCAGAGGATATGCGCGAGCGCTACGATCTGATCGTCGTGGGCGGTGGCATCAGCGGGCTTGCCGCCGCGCGCTTCCTGCGCGCCGAACGGCCGGACGCGCGCATCCTGATCCTCGACAATCACGACGATTTCGGTGGCCATGCCAAGCGCAACGAGTTCCACGTCGCCGGCCGCACCTTGCTGCTGAACGGCGGCACGATGCTGATCGACAGTCCGCGCCCATACAGCGCGGTCGCCACCGGCCTGCTGGCGGGGCTGGGGATCGACCCGGTCGCGCTGGCGGCTAGATTTCCCGCCGATGCCGCCTATCGCGCGCGCAAGCTGGGAAGTGCGGTATTCTTCGACGCGGAGACGTTCGGCCGCGACGCGCTGGTTCCCCTGCCGAGCCGCCGCGAGGAGCCCGATGCGGCGACGCTCGCTGCCAGCCTGGCCGGCGCGCCGCTGTCGCCGCGGGCGATCGCCGATATCGTACGCGTCGAGACCGGCGAGGAAGACTATCTTGCCGGAATGGACGTAGCGGCGAAGATGGACCGCCTGTCGCGTATCAGCTACCGCGCTTATCTGTCTGATATCGTTCAAGTCGATGATCAGGTGCTGGCCTACTACCAGACCCGCACGCATGGCGAATGGGGTATCGGCATCGACGCCGAGCCGGCGCTGGATTGCTGGGGCATCGGGCTGCCGGGCTTCCGCGGCCTCAAGCTGGACCGTAGCCGCACCGTGCGGATGGGCAATACCGGCGCGGGCTACAGCTCCACCGGCGGCTCGCCCTCGTTCCACTTCCCCGACGGGAACGCCACGATCGCCCGTGCGCTCGTCCGCTCGCTCGTGCCCGCGGCGGCGCCGGCGGGGCCGATCGAGGCGCTGGTGGGCGCACGATTCGACTATGCGGTGCTCGACCGCGCCGGCCAGCCGGTGCGCATCCGGCTCAACAGCACGGTCGTGCATGTCGGTCGGGCCGGGGAGGGGGTGGAGGTCACCTATATGTCCGGCGGCCGCCTGCGCCGCGTGTCGGGCCGGGCGGCGGTGCTCGCCTGCTACAATATGATGATCCCCTATCTCGTGCCCGAATTGCCAGATGCGCAGAAGGCAGCGCTCCACCAGCTGGTGAAGGTGCCGCTGGTCTATGTCTCGGTCGCGCTGACCAACTGGCGCGCGTTCGCCAGGCTGGGTATCGCGAGCGTCACCTGCCCCGGCGGCTATTTCTCGTCGTTCGGGCTGGCGCCCGTGCTGGAAATGGGCGGCGTGGCCGGCCCGCGCTCGCCCGACGATCCCGTACTGGTCCATATGACGCGCACGCCCTGCGCCCCCGGCGCCGCGACCGAGCGCGACCAGCACCGCGCCGGCCGGGCAGAGTTGCTCGCGACGTCGTTCGAGACGTTCGAGCGTCACATCCGCGACCAGCTGGGCCGCGCATTGGGCGGCGGCGGATTCGATCCCGCGCGCGACATCGCCGGGATCGCCGTCAACCGCTGGCCGCACGGCTATGCCTATGAATATAACCCGCTCTACGATCAGTGGGATGTGCCCGAGGAGACCCGCCCGCACGTGATCGGCCGCCGCCGCTTCGGCCCGATCGCCATCGCCAATTCGGATGCGGGTGCCGCCGCCTATACCGACGCCGCGATCGACCAGGCCTACCGCGCCGTCCACGAGCTGCTCGCAGCGCCCGAGGTGCGGCTGTGAAGGCCGCTCGCGCGGAGCAGGAGGTCTCCCCGCTCCACGCCAGCGTCTATGAGGAGCTGCGCCGGCGGATGATCACCGGCAAGATCGCGCCGGGCGTCGCCATCTCCACCCGCGGCCTGGCGCAGCAGTTGGGGGTCAGCCAGATGCCGGTGCGCGATGCGCTGAGCCGGCTAGCCGCGGAGGGCGCGGTCGAAATCCGCTCCAAGCGTCGCATCATCGTGCCGCCGATGACGCTGGAGCGGCTGGACGAGATCATGCGCTGCCGGCTGCTGCTGGAGCCGGAGGCGGCGGCGCGGGCGTTGCCGTTCATCGACGCGGGCGTGCTCGGCGCGCTGGCGGCGGCGGACGGGCAGGTTAATCGGTCGCTGGAGAGCGGCGACGTAAACGACTATATGGAAAGCAATTTTCGCTTCCATTTCCTGATCTACCGGGCCGGCGGCAGCGGCATCCTCACCCGCTTGATCGAGACGTTGTGGCTGCAGTTCGGCCCGCTGATGCGCGTGGTCTATGGCCGCGTCGGCACCGCCAATCTGGTCGACCAGCATGCGCTGGCGCTGGACGCGATCGCCAGCGGCGACCCGGAACGATTGCGCGAAACGATCCGCGCCGACATCGCCGACGGCATCGATCTGATCGCCAGCAGCCTCGGCGCGACGCCGATCGGCTAGGCGGCGCGCACGCGCGTGATCGTTTCCTCGTACAGCCGCGCCATCGCCTCGCCGGTATATTCGGCATAGTCGCATTTCGCCAGTATCGCAGGCGGCGGGAACACGACCGGGCTGCCGCGGTAGGCCGGGTCCATCAGCGCCTTCGCCGCAGCGTTCGGCGTCGGATATTGAATGGTCCTGGATATTTCCGCGCCGGCCTTCGCACCCAGCAGATAGTTGATGAACTGCGTCGCGAGTTCCGGATTGGGCGCGCCTTTGGGGATGCACAGGCAGTCCGACGAGATCTGGCTCCCCTCGCGCGGGATCACGAAGTCGAGGTCCTTGTCCTCGCGCATCACCTGCGCGATGTCGCCATTATATTCGATCACGATATCCACGTCGCCCGCCAGCAGCAGATCCTGGCCGTTATCCTCGTGGAACACCGCGACGTTGGGCTTCTGACGGATCAGCAGTTCCTGCACCTGCCGGATCGGCGCGGGATCGGTGCCATTCATCGGCTTGCCCAGATATTTCAGCACCAGCCGGCAGAGGTCTCCGGATTCCGAGAGGAGCGCGATGCGGCCCTTGTAGCGGTCCGAATCGAACACCCACTTCCAGCTGTCGGGCATGTCGTCGACCTTCGACTTGCGGTAGCCGAGGCCCAGCACCAGCCAGGTGTAGGGCATCGAATATCTGCGCCCCGGATCGAACGACGGGTTCTGAAAATCGGGCGCGATGTTCTTGATATTCGGGATCTTGGCGTGATCCAGCGGCAGCAGCATGTCGGCTGCGACCATCCGCTGGACGAAATCGTTGGTCGGCACGATCACGTCATAGCCCTGGTTGCCGCCGC
>CAXUMU010000196.1:4615-6310 GCA_964252145.1 uncultured Sphingomonadaceae bacterium | reverse complement strand
TGCTCGTGGCGCTCAGCTTCCTGTTCGATCAGGCATCCTCGATCGACCTGGCGCTGACGCTCGCGCTGCTGACGCTGCCGGGCACCTTGCTGTTCTGCCTGTTCGAGGAACGCTGGCTGTGATCTGGCTGGTGGCGATCGCGCTGTCGCTGGGCCTGGCCACGGCATGGCTGGGGACGATCGCGTTCGTCCGGCTGCGCACGCCGCTCGAGCGCGTCCACGCCGTGACGTTCGTCAACGTGGCGACCGGCGGCTGCGTGACGCTGGCCGCGCTGCTCGCCGACGGGATCAGCGGCCGCAGCCTCAAATGCGTCGCGATCTGGATCGCGACGATGCTGATCGGATCGCTGCTGTCCCATACCACCGGGCGCGCGCTGCACCTGCGCGACGGCGAACGGCGGTGAGCTGGCTGGTCGGAATCGCGCTGGCCATGGCGGCGTTGACCGGCTCGCTGGTCGTGCTGACGCGCGATCCCAAGCGCCAGGTGTTCGCGCTCGCGGCCAACGGGCTGGTGCTCGGCATCCTGTTCCTCGTGCTGCAGGCGCCCGACGTGGCGCTGTCGGAGATCGCGGTGGGCACGGCGCTCACGCCGCTGCTGTTCCTGGTGACGCTTGCCGCGGTCGCGATGAACAAGGCGCGGCAATGACGGTGCGCTGGCGGCTGGCGCTGTGCTGCCTGGCGCTCGTCGTGCTGCTGCCCGCCGTCTGGCACGTCGCCGCGGCCCTTCCCCCGTTCGGATTCGCCACCTCGCTCTACGGCCCGAGCGTCAACGCGCTCGCTCCGGCGGCGCGCAACGTGAGCAACATGGTCGCCGCGGTGAATTTCGACGTGCGCGGGATCGATACGCTCGGCGAGGAATGCATGCTGCTCTGCGCCGTGACCGGCGCGGTGGTGCTGCTGCGCGGCAGCCGCGGCGAAGACATGAGCGGGCGCGCCGGCCACGTGCCCGGCCGCCCGGTCAACGACCGTGCCGACGCGACCGTCATCGTCTGCCGGACGATGGCGACGATGGTACTGCTGTTCGGCATCTACGTGACCCTGCACGGCACGGTGACGCCCGGCGGCGGGTTCCAGGGCGGGGTGATCGCGGCATCGGGGCTGCTCCTGATCTACCTGGGCGACGGCTACGAAGCGTGGCGCCGGACGGTGCACAGCCCGATCTTCGCCGCGCTGGAGGGCGGCGGCGCGCTGCTGTTCGTCGCGTGCGCGGGCCTGCCGCTGATCCGCGGCCATGCCGCGCTCCAGAACCTGCTGCCGCTCGGAACCTGGAAGGATCTGTTCTCCGGGGGGCTGATGGTGATCGTCAACGTCGCGGTCGCGCTGTCGGTGACGGGCAGCTTCGCGCTGCTGCTGGTGGAGTTCCTGGAGGAGACGCGCGCACCGCAGGACGGTCCCGTGCCCGACGAGGAGGATCGATGAGCATGCTTGGGTGGATCGTGGCGGCGTGGCTGTTCGGCATAGGCATTTACGGCATCGTCACCTCGCGCAGCTACATCCACCTGATCGGCTGCCTGTCGGTGTGCCAGTCCGCCACCTACGTGCTGCTGCTGGGCATCGGCCTGCGGAGCGAGTCGTGATCGCGATGTTCGAGGGGCGCAGCATCGAGTTTTTCGAGGGCGAGGATGGGCGGCTGTCGATGACGCGGCTGCTGATGTACCTGTCGTTCTGGCCCGCCGCCTACATCGCCTGCGCCGAC
>CAXUMU010000196.1:0-4605 GCA_964252145.1 uncultured Sphingomonadaceae bacterium | reverse complement strand
GCCGGGCACGCCGGCGGTCGATCCGGTGATGCAGGCGCTGGTGCTGACCGATATCGTCGTGGGGGCGGCAGTCACCGCGCTGCTGCTCGTGATCGCGCTGCAGGTGCACAAGCGCCGGGGCACGCTCGATCCGCAGGCGCTGCGGCCGATGCGTCCGCCGCGCTGACGCTGCCCGCATGACGCTCGCCCAGAGCCTGCTGCCGCTGTCGGTGCTGCTGCCGCTCGGCATCGCCACCGCGCTGCTGGCGGTGGCGCACCTGCTGCCGCCGCGCGCGGCCGACGGCGTCGCGATCCTGACCGCGCTGGGCGTCGCGCTGCTATGCGGCTGGCTTTCCCACGCAGCGCTCGCGGGGCCGATCGTCCACTGGTTCGGCGGCTGGACGCCCGCCGCCTCGGGCCGTCCCGGCGTCGTGCTGGGGGTGAGCTTCGTGGCCGATCCGGCCAGCGCGGCGGTCGCCGCCTTCTGCGGGCTGCTGTTCGTCGCCTCGTTCACCTTCGCGTGGGGCCATTTCGACGCGGTCCACGCCCATTTCCATGTGCTGATGCTGCTGTTCCTCGCGGCGATGGTCGGCTTCTGCCTGACGCACGATCTGTTCAACCTGTTCGTCTGGTTCGAGCTGATGAGCGTCGCCGCCTTCGCGCTCACCGCCTACCCGCTGGGCAAGAGTTCGCTGGAGGGGGCGTTCAACTTCACGATCGTCAACGCGCTCGCGAGCTTCCTGATGCTGGCCGGCGTGGGGCTGCTCTACGCGCGGACCGGCACGCTCGACTTTACCGAACTGGGCCGCGCGGTCGCACGGATCGGTTCGGACGCGGTGCTGACCGGGGGCTTCTGCCTGCTGGCGGCCGCATTGCTGACCAAGGCGGCGATCCTGCCGTTCCATTTGTGGCTGGCGGACGCGCATGCGGTGGCGCCCAGCCCGGTATCGGTGATCTTCTCGGGCGCGATGGTGAGCCTGGGCCTGTTCGCGCTGGCCAAGTTGATCCTGCAGGTCTTCGCGCACGATCCCGCGATCCTCGCGCTGGTCCGCTCGCTGCTGCTGTGGCTGGGGCTTGCCACGGCGGCGGTGGGCGCGCTGATGGCATGGACGCAGCGCCACCTGAAGCGCCTGCTCGCCTTCTCGACGATCGCGCACATGGGGATCATGCTCGTCGGCGTCACGACGCTCGGTTGGATCGGCACGGCGGGGCTGCTATGCTACATCGCGGGCCACGGGCTGGTGAAGGCCGCGCTGTTCATGATCGCCGGCATGCTCCTGTCGCTGCGCGCATCGGCCGACGAGATCGACCTGTACGGTCAAGCGCGCGCGCTCTGGCCCGCCGGCGCGGCGATGGCGCTCGGCGGCCTGCTGCTGGGCGGCCTGCCGGTGGGGTTGCTGCACGAAGGCACGCACCTCGTGCATGCGGCGGCCGGCAACCGGCTGGCGGATGCGGCGATCATCCTGTCGACCGCGCTCACCGGCGCGGCGGTGCTGCGCGCCGCCGGCCGGATCTTTCTCGGATGGAGCGGCACACCGGGGCTCGAGGCCGAAGCGCCGACCGAGCGCGATCACGAAGGCGCCGATCGCCCGCTATGGCTGATGCTGGCGCCCTGCCTGTCGCTGCTGCTCCTCGCGCTGACCCCAGCCGGCATCGTCCAGCCGTGGGTGGAGGCGATGGCGCCGCGATTGGCCGATCCCGATCGCGCGGTGGCGCCGCCGCTGCCGCCGGCGGACATGTCGCGCGCATCGATCGCGACCTTCGCCGCGACGCTGCTGATCTTCGGCCTGTCGCTGGCCCGCACGCGCCCGACCTCGCCGTGGCGCCGCCGCCTGCGCACGGCGCGTGCCTGGCCGATTCGGGCGCTTCAGGCAGCGCATAGCGGGCTGGTGGCGGATTATGTGACATGGCTCGCCGTCGGCCTCGCGTTGCTCGCCGCGTTCGCATGACCTGCCGGCCGAAGACGTATTGACATCCCGACCGACGAGTCAGATATTTCTGTTATGACAGAAACATCGAACGACTCGCCTGCCCTGCCCGCCGCGGTGGAGCAGTTCGTGCTGCGCTGGGGCGACATGGGCGGCCAGTGGGGAGTCAATCGCTCGGTCGCGCAGATCCACGCTCTGCTGTTCCTGTCCGAACGGCCGCTCACCGCCGAGGCGATCGCCGACACGCTGGGGATCGCACGCTCGAACGTATCGAACAGCCTGCGCGAACTGACCGGCTGGAAGCTGATCCGCCGCGTGCCGGTGCTGGGCGACCGGCGCGATCATTACGAGGCCGAGACCGACCTGTGGCAGATGGCGACGCGGGTGGCGCAAGGCCGCAAAGAGCGCGAGATCGATCCCGCCATCGCCGCGCTGCGCGACATCATGGCCACGGCCAACGGCGACCCGCGCATCAGCAAGACCGTGCGCGGTCGGCTGGATGCGATGCACGGCTTCGTCACCACGGTGGACAGTTGGTATCAGCAGATGCTGGGCGTGCCCCCGGCCAAGCTGATGATGCTGATCAAGCTCGGCTCGAAGGTCGTCAACCTGCTCGCCTTCACCGGCCGCAAGGCCAAGCCTACCGCCGACCCGCCCTGACCTCCATTTGCCACAGAGTTTCTTTCTATACAGAAACAACCGAACAGGGGGATATCATGCTGTTGCAACAGGATGGGGCGGTCAGGTTCGAGCGAATCCGCCGCGCGGCGGATCGGCCGGGCGCGATCGACCTGCGATTCCGCGCGCTGCTGGGCGCGGCCGCGTGGGGCGAGCTACCGCGCGCGGTGCAGGACCGTTTCTCGAAGCGGCTGAACGACGGCGTCGCGGTCACCTATGCCGGCATCGTCACCGAATGCCGGATGAGCCGCATCGGATGGCTGCTGGCACAACTGTGCCGTGCGATCGGCGCGCCGCTGCCGCTCTCGCGCGACATCGGCGTGCCGGCGGTCGTGACGGTGACCGAGGACGGCGGCAGCGGCGGCCAGGTCTGGTCGCGCATGTATGCGCGGCATCGCGGCTTCCCGCAGGTGATCCACAGCGCCAAGCGCTTCGCCGGGCCGACCGGGCTGGAGGAATATCTCGGCGGCGGGTTCGGCATCGCGCTCAGCGTCAGCGCCGGGGCAGCCGGCATCCGCTTCGCCGACGATCATTATTTCTGGATGCTGGGAACGTGGCGCGTGCGCCTGCCGCGCTGGCTGGAGCCGGGCCGGCTGACGATCGATCATCTCGATCGCGGCGACGGCGCCTTCGCCTTCGTCCTGGCGCTCGATCATCCGCTGCTTGGGAGCCTGATGCACCAGACGGGGCTGTTCCGCGAACAGCGCGTGGCGCCGGCGGGAGAGGGACGATGACCGGCTGGCTGTGGACCGCGATCCTGATCCAGATGGCGATGGGCGGGTTCGACACATTCTATCATCATGAAGGCACCGAACGGCTGGCGTGGCGTCCGTCGCAGCGGACGGAACTGCGCCTCCACGGCGTGCGCAACCTTGCCTATGCGGTGATGTTCGGCGCGCTCGGCTGGACCGTGCCGCACGGCGCGTGGGCGACGGCGCTGATCGCCCTGATGCTCGCGGAACTGGGCATCACGCTGTGGGATTTCGTCGAGGAGGACCGCACCCGCCGCCTGCCCGCGACCGAGCGGGTGACGCACACCTTGCTGACGCTGAACTACGGCGTGATCCTGGCGATGCTGGTGCCGACGCTGCAGCGATGGGCTGGACGGCCGACCGCGCTCGCCGCCGCCGAGCACGGCGTCTTCGGCTGGCTCTGCCTGATCGCGAGCATTGGCGTCATACTCTCCGGACTGCGCGACCTTGCCGCCGCGCGCCGGGCGCCGCGGCTCCGCCTGGATGATCCGGCGCCGCTCGCCGGGGCATTGACGGGGCGCCGGGTGATCCTCGTCACCGGCGGCACCGGCTTCGTCAGCCGCCGGCTGGTCGCGGCGCTGGCAGCGGCGGGCCACGACGTCACCGTGCTGACGCGCACCACGGCCAAGGCGCAGGTGCTGCCCGCCCCGCTCCGGATCGTGACCGCGCTGGACCAGATCGCCAGCGGCGACCGGATCGACGCGATCGTTAATCTCGCGGGCGAGCCGATCTCCGACGCACCGTGGACCCTGCGCAAGCGCCGCCGGATCCTGCGCTCGCGGCTCACCGTCACCTGCGACGTGGTTCGGCTCATCGACCGGCTCGACCGCAAGCCGGAGGTGCTGGTCAGCGGCTCGGCGATCGGCTGGTATGGCCTGCGCGACGACGAACCGCTGACCGAGGCGAGCACCGGCACCGACTGCTTCTCCCGCCGCCTGTGCGTCGCGTGGGAGAAGGCGGCTTTGGCAGCGGAGCGCCACGGCGTCCGCACCGTCTTGCTGCGCACCGGGCTGGTGCTCGAAGCGGAGGGCGGCATGCTCGCGCGGATGCTCGCGCCGTTCGAGTTCGGCCTCGGCGGGCGGTTCGGCGACGGGCGCCACTGGATGAGCTGGATCCACCGCGACGATCTCGTCCGCCTGATCGTGCACGCGATCGCGACGGCGCACCTCGCCGGGCCGCTGGGCGCCACCGCGCCGAACCCGGTCACCAACCGCGACTTCGCCGCCGCGCTCGGCCGCGTGCTCCGGCGGCCCGCCGCCGTGCCGGTG
>CAXUMU010000195.1:0-6317 GCA_964252145.1 uncultured Sphingomonadaceae bacterium | reverse complement strand
GAGGGCGCATGCGGCCGGGCGGGGCGGACGCGCGCCGGGATCGCCGCGATCCCCGCCGCGATCGCGACGGACGCCTCCTGCCCGGCATCGGCGCGCAGCGCGAAGCCGATCTGACGGCCGCCGGTCAGCTCGACATAGAGCTGGGCCAGCAACTGCGCGTCGAGCAGCGCGCCGTGCTTGATGCGGTGGCTGCGATCGATGCCGTAACGGGTGCACAGCGCATCCAGGCTGTGCTTGGCGCCGGGATGGCGGGTGCGCGCCAGCGCCAGCGTGTCCACCATCCGGCTGGTGCAGACCGGCGGGTAGCCGCAATCCTCGAGGTGCCAGTTGAGGAAGCCGAAATCGAACATCGCATTGTGCGCGACGAGCGGACTGTCGGCGATGAAGGCGAGCAGGTCGGGCGCGCCCTCGTGGAAGCAGGGCTTGTCGGACAGGAAGATCGCCGACAGCCCGTGCACCGCCTCCGCCTCGCTCGGCATCGCGCGCTGCGGGTTGTAATAAGCGTGGTAGTGGCGGCCGGTCTCGACCCGGTTGACCAGCTCGACGCAGCCGATCTCGACCATCCGGTGGCCGTCCTTGGGGCTCAATCCGGTGGTTTCGGTATCGAAGACGATCTCGCGCATGCGGCGATTATCGAACCGCGCGGGCGCGCAGGCAAGCGGCGAGTTGGCGGACCGCGGCGCGCGTGGCGCGGCGGGTGGCGCAGGTGTCGATCACGAAATCGGCCCGCGCGCGCTTCGCCGCGTCGGGGGTCTGCAAGGCGCGGATGCGGGCAAGGCGGGCTGGCGTCATGCCGTCACGCGCGAGCACGCGGCGGCGCTGCATCCAGGCGGGCGCGGACACCACGGCGACCGCATCGACCCGCCGCCAGCCACCCTTCTCGAACAGCAAGGGGATATCGAGCACGACCAGCCGGTGCGCGCGGTGGCGGCGCAGGAAATCGCGCTGCATGGCGGCGACGGCGGGGTGGATCAGCCGCTCCAGCCGGGCGAGCGCGGCCTTGTCGTGCAGCACGATCCGGCCGAGCGCCTGCCGGTCCACGCCGCGCGCGCCGATGGTGCCGGGGAACAGCCCCTCGATCGCGCCGAGCAGCCGGCCGGCCGGGCCCTGCAGCGCATGCACCGCGGCGTCGGCATCGAACACGGGCACGCCCTCCGCGCGGAACATCGCCGCGACGGTCGACTTGCCCATGCCGATCGAGCCGGTCAGGCCGAGCCGGATCATGCCGTCAGCAGCGCGCGCAGCGCGCCGTCGTCCCCGCGCGGCGGGGACCGGCCGAAGAAGCGCTCGAACGCGGCGGCGGCCTGGCCGATCAGCATGGCCAGGCCGTCGATCGTCGGGTGGCCCTTCGCGCGCGCCTCGGCCAGCAGTGGCGTCTCCAGCGGCACATAGACGATATCGTACACGATCGCGCGTGGCGGCACGTGGCTGAAGTCGATCCGCAGCGGCGGCTGGCCGGCCATGCCGAGCGACGTCGCGTTGACGACCAGGTCGAGGATGCCGGCGCGATCGTCGAACGCGAAATCCGTCGGCGCTGCCCAGTCGGCGAGCTGGGCGACATGGACGTGCGCCGGATCGAACGGGGCGACGATCGCTGCGGCCTGCGCGGGATCGCGCGCGATCACCACCAGCGTGAAGCCTTCGCCCCACAAGGCGTGCGCGATCGCCCGCGCGGCGCCGCCGCTGCCGATGATGCGGGCGAGCTTGAACAGATGCCGCCGCGCCAGCACCGGCCGCAGCGGCTCGAGGAAGCCGCCGCAATCGCTATTGTAGCCGACCAAAGCGTCGCCTTCGCGCACCACGATGTTGACCGCGCCGATCGCCTGCGCGACCGGATCGATCCGATCGAGCAATGCCATCACCGCCTGCTTGTGCGGAATGGTGACGTTGCAGCCGCACCAGCCTAGATCGCTGCGGCGCGCCGCCAGATAATCGCCCAGCGCGTCGGGGCGGACGTGGGTGGCGCGGTAGCTCGCGTCGATGTCCAGCCGGTCCAGCCAGAAGCCGTGGATCAGCGGCGACTTGGAATGCGCGATCGGATCGCCGATCACCTCGGCATAGCTTACGCCGGCATCGCTCATGCCGGCATCTCCCCGCGGTCGCGCAGAAAAGCGAGCAGCGGCAGCAGCGGCAGGCCCAGGATGGTGAAATGGCTGCCCTCGACCTTCGCGAACAATTGCGCGCCCGGCCCCTCCAGCCGGTAGCCGCCGACGCAGCCGCCGATCGCCGGCCATTCGGCCGCGAGGTAGGATTCGAGGAACGCGTCCGAAAAGGCCCGCATCGTCAGCTTGGCGACGTCGACATGGCGCCAGATCGGCGCGCCGCCCAGGCAGATCACCGCCGCGCTGAACAGGCGGTGGGTGGTGCCGCGCAGCCGGCGGAGCTGCTCGGCGGCCTCCTCGCGGCTCGCCGCTTTGTCGAGCAGCGCACCGTCCGCTTCCGCCACGACCGAGTCGCAGCCCAGCACCAGCCGGGTGGGATGGCGCCGCGACACTTTGGTCGCCTTCATTTCCGCCAGCGCATCGGCCAGCCCGCGCGCGGCGATGCCCTCGGCACGCAACCCCTGCTTCAGCGACTCCTCGTCTACCCCCGGCGCGATCGCTTCGTGCGGCACACCGGCGGCGGTCAGCATCGCGCGGCGGGATGGCGACTGGGAGGCGAGGATGAGGCTCACGCTTCGGTCGCCGTGCGGCGTTCGTTGACGAGGTTGATGATCGCCGCCGCGGTCTCCTCGATCGAGCGGCGGGTGACGTCGATCACCGGCCAGCCCTGATCGGAGAAGATCCGCCGCGCGAAAGCGAGCTCGGCCGCGACCGATTCCTGGTCGACATACGGCGTCTCGGGCGCCTGGTTGAGCGACAGCAGCCGGTTGCGGCGGATCTGGATGAGCCGGTCGGGGCTGGTCGTCAGCCCGACCACCAGCGGGTGCTTGAGCGTGTAGAGCGAGAGCGGCGGCGGCGATTCGATCACCAGCGGGATGTTGGCGACGCTGTAGCCGCGGTTGGCGAGATAGATCGCGGTCGGCGTCTTGGACGAGCGCGAGACGCCCGCCAGCAGGATGTCGGCCTCCTCCCAATCCTCGGCACCGATGCCGTCGTCGTGCGCGATCGTGAACTGGATCGCCTCGACCCGCTTGAAATAGGCCTCGTCCAGCGTGTGCTGGCGACCGGGCCGGGCCTTGGCCTGCTGCCCCAGCAGCCGCGACAGCGCCTCGGTCACCGGATCGAGCGGCGCGACCGACGAGAGGCCCAGCGCATGCAGCCGCAGCTCCAGCTTGCGCCGCACCTCGGCATTGACCAGCGTGTAGATCACCAGCCCCGGCCGCTGCGCGATCTCCACCAGCACGCGGTCGAGATGGCCTTCGGACCGGACCATCGGCCAGAAATGCTTGATCGTCTCGACCCCGTCGAACTGGGCCAAGCCGGCCTTGGCGATGTTCTCCAGCGTCTCCCCGGTGGAGTCGGAGAGCAGATGGAGGTGGAGCCGGATCATGCTTGGCCGATCTGTGGATAAGGGTGAGGGGCGCGCTAGCCGACCGGCGGGGACGCTTTCAAGCGGCGGCTTCATCCCCGCTGGCCGCGGCGTGCGCGACGATCCTTCCACAGGGGGCGCGACTTGTCCCCAGACTGTGGATCATGGGGAGGGCGGATGCGACTCCGCGGGTTCCGGTGGGGACATCCGAGTCAAGCTGTTGGCAATTCGGCCGGGGATCAATAAACCCCGGTTCGCCTGCCCCCTACTAGCCTCTACAGACTCTTCAGATTCCTCTTAAGGTAAGAAAATGGAGCCCAAGCGATCTGTGGCGCCGCTGGCCGACCGGCCGTTGCTGGCAGTGCTGAACGGCGAACGCCGCGATCCCCCGCCGGTCTGGCTGATGCGCCAGGCGGGGCGCTATCTGCCCGAGTATTGCGCGCTGCGGGCCGACAAGGGCGGTTTCCTCGATCTGGTGCACGACAGCGCGGCGGCGGCCGAGGTGACGCTGCAGCCGATCCGGCGGTTCGGCTTCGACGGGGCGATCCTGTTCTCCGACATCCTGGTCGTGCCGCATGCGATGGGCCAGGACCTGCGGTTCGAGGCGGGCGAGGGGCCCAGGCTTTCGCCCCCGCTGGTGGATCATGCGCTGGAGGCGCTGCAGGCGGCCCCAGAGCGGCTCGATCCGGTCTACCGCACCGTGCGGCTGGTCGCGGCCGGATTGCCCGCTGGTACCACCTTCCTGGGCTTTGCCGGCAGTCCGTGGACGGTCGCGACTTATATGGTCGCCGGCCAGGGCAGCAAGGACCACGCCGAGACGCGGCGGCTGGCCTACCGTGACCCGGTCGCGTTCGGCGCGATCATCGCGGCGATCGTCGATCTGACGGTCGATTATCTGATCGGCCAGATCGCGGCGGGGGTGGATGCGGTGCAGCTGTTCGACAGCTGGTCGGGCAGCCTCGCCCCGGCCGAGTTCGAGCGCTGGGTGGTCGCGCCCAATGCCGCGATCGTGCAAGCGGTGCGCGCCCGCGCGCCGGGCGTGCCGATCATCGGCTTCCCCAAGGGCGCCGGCGCCAAGCTGCCGGCCTATGCGCGCGAGACGCAGGTCGATGCGGTCGGGCTGGACGAGACGGTCGATCCGCTGTGGGCGGACGGCGCGCTGCCCCGCGGGCTGCCGGTGCAGGGCAATCTCGATCCGCTCGCTCTGGTCGCCGGCGGGCCGGCCTTGCGCGACGCGGTGACGCGCATCCGCACCGCGTTCGCCGATCGCCCGCATATCTTCAATCTCGGCCACGGCATCGTGCCGGACACGCCGATTGCGCATGTCGAGCAGCTGCTCGCGATGGTGCGGGCGCCGCTATGAACGGAGCGGTCGGCTTCCTGGGCGCGGCCTATCCGTGGGTTAAGGCGGCGCACCTGATCTTCGTGATCTTCTGGATCGCGGGGCTGTTCATGCTGCCGCGCTTCTACATCTACCACCAGCCGGTGGTGCCGGGCTCGGCCGACGACCGGCTGTGGATCGAGCGCGAGATGCGGCTGCGCAAGATCATCCTGAATCCGGCGATGATCCTCGTCTGGGCGTTCGGGCTGATGCTGGCGGTGGACATCGATGCGTTCCACCAGGGCTGGTTCCACGCCAAGCTGCTGTGCGTGTTGCTGCTGAGCGGCTATCACGGCTGGGCGGTCGGCTACGGCAAGAAGCTGGCCGGCGGTCACCGTCCGGCCAAGGACACCGCGCTCCGGCTGATGAACGAGGTGCCGGGCATCGCCACCGCGATCATCGTGATCCTGGTGATCGTAAAGCCCTTCTAAATCCTCCCCGGTACGGGGAAGGGGACCGCGCGAAGCGTGGTGGAGGGGGAGGTCCGCCAGCACTGCGTAGATTAAGAGCCCCCTCCACGAGCCTACGGCTGGTCCCCCTCCCCTTGCAGGGGAGAAGCTAAGGCTTATCTCAACGCCACGGCGCCGTTCGTGCGCTTGACTTGAACCGGCGCCGCGCTTACCGCGATGCCCATCGCCACCCGTTCGTGCGTGGCTTTCTCCCGCTCCGTGTCGCCCGTTCGAGCGCGTGCACATCGCCGGTTCCACCCAGGAAATACCGATGCATCTCAAAGACTTGAAGACTAAGAAACCGGCCGAGCTGGTGACCATGGCGGAGGAGCTCGGGATCGAGGGCGCGTCCACGCTGCGCAAGCAGGACCTGCTTTTCGCGATCCTGAAGGTCCAGGCCGAGAATGGCGACCAGATCATGGGGCTCGGCACGATCGAGGTGCTGCAGGACGGCTTCGGCTTCCTGCGCAGCCCCGAGGCCAATTATCTCGCCGGCCCCGACGACATCTACATCTCGCCCAACCAGGTCCGCAAATACGGCCTGCGTACCGGTGACACGGTGGAAGGCGAGATCCGCGGGCCGAAGGACGGCGAGCGCTATTTCGCACTGACCCGTCTCATCTCGATCAACTTTGACGATCCCGACGTCGTCCGCCACCGCGTCAACTTCGACAACCTCACCCCGCTCTATCCCGAACGCAAGCTGACGCTCGACACGCTCGACCCGACGGTCAAGGACAAGTCGGCCCGCGTCATCGACATCGTCAGCCCCCAGGGCATGGGCCAGCGCGCGCTGATCGTGGCGCCGCCGCGCGTCGGCAAGACCGTGCTGCTCCAGAATATCGCCAAGGCGATCACCGACAACCACCCGGACATCTTCCTGATCGTGCTGCTGATCGACGAGCGGCCCGAGGAAGTGACCGACATGCAGCGCTCGGTGAAGGGCGAAGTGATCTCGTCCACCTTCGACGAGCCGGCGCAGCGCCACGTCCAGGTCGCCGAGATGGTGATCGAGA
>CAXUMU010000194.1:0-6356 GCA_964252145.1 uncultured Sphingomonadaceae bacterium | reverse complement strand
GATGGCATTGCGTAGGTCAGGGGTTCGATCCCCCTCGTCTCCACCACCTTCTTGGGCTCTCCAGATCTAGCCGAACGCCACATTCGCGATGCCGCGCGTCTCGGGCTTCGCGGCGATCGTGCCGGCTGATCTGCCGAACCAGCGGCAGAAGCATTCGCGCATCCGAGCGCCGGTTCATCGGTGGATGCGGGTGGCGGGCAGCGGATCGGCGCCGTTTGGCGCGCCGGCTCAGGTCACCAGCGGGGTTACGTTTAAGTAATCGTGAACGCTCGATTATTGATGGCTGGTTATTTCTTTTCGACGCGCTATCTGAAGATGACGCTAACCCATGATAGCTGGTGCTCGCTGGCCAGAATCATGATCGATGCTGACGAGACGCAAGGAATCGACGTGTCGGAAGCTTCAGCGGTCAACACGCCCTCCCTTCCGCCACCCGGCACCGAGGCCCGCGTGCGCAAGGTCGAGATCTGGCACAATATCCTGTGGTCGCGCTACAAGGGGGAGGTGTTCTCGTCGCTGTACCGGATCGCCGGCAGCCGGAACATGGATGCCGGATTCGTCCAGATGGCGGAGACGGAGCGGCTGCGGGTGAACCTGGGTCAGATCGATCTGGCCAGCCACCGCTATCCGTTCGAGCTGCTATTCTCCGGCGTCATCGAGGACGTGCCCAAATACCGGATCGTGCCGCTGTGCTTCTGGCGAGGGCTGACCAGCAAGGCCGACTTCGTCATCATCGCAAGCTACAGCTATGCCGAAAACTGGGCGCATCTGCTCGGGCTGATGCTGAGCGGAACCCGGCGCGGCGTGTTCTGCGATTCCACCGCGCTCGATCGGCCGCAGTCTCCGTTCCGAAAGGTCCTGAAGCGCATCTTCTTCCGGCGCTGCGACCGGATCTTCTGCTATGGCGAGCGCAGCCGCCAATATGTCCTGTCGTTCGGGGTTGACCCCGAGCGGGTCGTCACGCCGTGCCAGGCGGCGGCGCTCCCCGCGACCTATGCGGTCGACGCAGTCGAGCAGCGCCGCGCGTCGCGGCCGGCGGCGGATCCGCGGATCCTATATGTCGGCCGCCTGGCGCTGGAGAAGAACCTGGTCCGCCTGATCGAGGCGTTTTCCGCCTATGCGGCCAGATCGCCCGCCGCGACGTTGCGGCTGGTCGGTTCCGGCCCCGAGGATGCGGATCTGAAGCGTCTCGTCGCGGCGCGTGGCCTCGATCGCAAGGTGATCTTCGTCGGCACGCTTGGGCCCGAGCAACTGGCGCTGGAATATTACGCCGCCAGCTTCCTGGCACTGCCCAGCCTGAGCGAACCCTGGGGGTTGGTCGTCAACGAGGCGCTGGCGCATGGCTGCCCGGTGCTGGCGAGCGACCGCTGCGGATGCGTGCCCGAGCTCGTCGTGCCCGGCACCGGCCTGACGTTCGATCCGCTGGATACAGCCGAGCTCGGCGACCGGATGGTGCAGATGGAGTCGCTCTCCGTCGATCGCGCCGCGACCGCGAGGAACTGCCTGGCGTGCATCGCGCAATTCACCCCGGACGCCGCGGCGACCCAGATGATCCGCGGGCTGGAGAGCGCGCTCGCCGCAGCGCCGTCCCGGCCCTGAGCGCCGCATCGGCGGCGCGGATCGTGCCACCCGCTGGTCCGCCCGCTGCGCCGACATTGACTTTTCCGGCCCATTCGACCATATCGGCGTGGCTAACGTCGCCTGCGACAGAATTTGATGCCCCTCGCGGCAGATCTTCCTCTCCACGCTTCTGGCTCTTCCGGCGCTCTCTTGCCGGCGGAAACCCTTATCTTCGTGAAGGAAGATCCTCATGCCGATCGGCACAGTCAAGTTTTTCAATACCGACAAGGGCTATGGCTTCATCGCGCCGGAAGACGGCGGCAATGACAGCTTCGTCCACATCACCGCCGTCGAGCGGTCGGGTATGGGCACGCTGACCCAGAACCAGCGCGTCAGCTACGAGATCGAGATCGATCGTCGCGGCAAGCCCTCCGCCGTCAACCTCCAGTCGGCCTGATCGACATGGCTAAAGAGGATCTGATGACCCTCGATGGCCTGATCGACGAAATCCTGCCGGACGGGCGCTTTCGCGTCCTGCTGGAAAATGATCACAAGATCATCGCCTATACGGCGGGGCGGATGCGGCGAAACCGCATCCGTTCCGTCGTGGGCGACCGGGTTCAGGTGGAGATGACGCCGTACGACCTCGACAAGGGTCGCATCATCTTCCGCGAGCGGACCCCGGGCGCAGGCCCGGGCGGCCCGCGCCGGGGAGGCTTTCGCCGTTAGCGGCACATTTCCTTCATACATCGCGCGAGCATTGCGCCGCGCACAGGATATCATGTACTTACAACCCATCGTTGCTTCCGTTTCCAACAACCTTCATTCCCTTTCCCGGCCCTCTCGCCGATCGGCGCCCGCAGCGATCCTGTCGCGCAGCGAAGTCCGGCGGATCGTCGCGGAGATGATCGACTGATAGACGGACGGGCGGCCTCGCGTCGCCCGTCCCCCTCAAAGCGGAGAAGCTGCCATGTCGGCCACCAGCGACTTCTATCTTGCCCGCGCTGAAGAGAGCGCCCGCGACGCGGCCAGCACCACGCTCGCCAACGTGCGCGAACGCGCGCTCCGCTCGGAGGCCGCGTGGCGCTCGATGGCCGAGCGGCTGCAGCGCGGCGAGGTGATGCGCGACACGCTGGCCGCCGCCAAGGCCGGCGCCGCCGAGCATGCGGATGCCGAAGAGTCCGAAGCAGCCGAGTGAGGAAGCCCTTCGCCAAGCGCTTCGATTCGCCCCGCCTCACGCCGGAACAGGCCGAGCGCCAGGGCCGTGCGTCCAAGCTGGCGATCGACCGCCTGCGCAGGCCCGAGGCGGTGATCGCCTTCCTCAACACGCATGACGATACGATCGGCGGACGCCCGATCGACATCGCGATCGCGAGCGACGAGGGGCTGCGCCTGGTCGAGCGGCTGCTCGCCGACGCTACGCCACCCGCGTCCTAGGGCAGATCACGCTCGGATCGAGGCGTGATGCCCCCTCCGTTCAGGAATGTTTGATCCAGGCTGATCGCGCAGCGCTCCAGCAAGATAATATCTGTCAGGCCCGGTGCCCCCACTCGTTTGTGTCGAGCGCAGTCGAGACACCATGACCGCCTACGCGCCGTAATGCTACGATCCCGCCTGGCCGGCGCCCCGCCGCGCGCGCAGCGGCGTCATGCCGAAGCGGGTGCGGAACGCGCGGGAGAAGTGGCTCGCATCCTCGAACCCGCATGCGACCGCCACCTCCACGCGCGGCAGGGCGGTCTCGCGCAGCAGCCGCATCGCCGCATCCAGCCTGAGGCGCAGATATTCCTGCCCCACCGTCCGCCCGACATGCCGGGCGAACAGCCGCTCGAGCTGGCGCAGCGACACGCCCGCCGCCGCCGCCAGCGCGGTACGCGGCAGCGGCTCGGCAAGGTTGGCCTGCATCGCCGACAGCGCCGCGACCAGGCCGGGATGCGACACGCGGTAGCGCGCCGCGATCGACTGCCGCTGGTCGCCGCCGCCGCCCCGCGCCTGCGTGCGGATATACCATTCGCCCACCCGCGCCGCGAGTGCGGCGCCGTGCGTGCCGCCGATCAGCTCGATCGCGAGGTCCAGCCCGGCGATGCCGCCGGCGCAGCTGAGCCGCGGCCCGTCGATCACGTACAGTCCGCGCTCGACGTGGACGCCCGGAAACGCCTCGCGAAAGGCCGCCTCATGCTCCCAGTGGATGGTGCAGCGATAGCCGTCCAGCAGGCCCGCGCGCGCCAGCAGGTACGGGCCGCCGGAGACCCCGCCGATCCGCACGCCGCGCACCGCCGCATCGCGCAGCCGCGCGAACGTCGCCGGATGGTCGAACGCCGCGGGAGTGCCGCCGGCGCAGACGAACAGCAGGTCGAGCGGCTCGGTGCGCCGGAGCGCGCCGTCCACCACGACCGCAAGCCCGCTGGAGGCGCGCGCGGCGCGGCCGTCGGGCGAGAAGTTGCGCCAGCCGTAGAGCGTCCGGCCGGAGAGCATGTTGGCGGCGCGGAACGGCTCGACCAGCGACGCGTACGACATCAGCGCGAACCCGTCGGTCAAGAGGAAGCCGATCCGCGTGGGAATGTCGCTATCCGTCACCGAAGCGTCGCTCCTGGCCATGCACGCTGCCGGCTTATCGCGGACAAGCACCCCTGAACATGCGCTATTCGCTATTCTCGCTCGCACGCCAGGCGCTCGGCCATCATCGCGGCTGGCAGCCGGCGTGGCGCGATGCGGCACCCCAGGCCGCCTACGACATCGTCATCGTCGGCGGCGGCGGGCACGGCCTGGCCACCGCCCATTATCTGGCCAAGGTCCACGGGATCACCAACGTCGCGGTGATCGAGAAGGGCTGGATCGGCGGCGGCAATGCCGGCCGCAACACGACGATCATCCGCTCCAATTACGGCCTGCCCGGCAACATCGAATTCTACGAATGGTCGATGAAGCTGTGGGAGGGGCTGGAGCAGGACCTCAACTACAACGCCATGGTCAGCCAGCGCGGCGTGCTGAACCTGTGCCACTCCGACGCGCAGCGCGACGCCTATGCCAGGCGGGGCAATGCGATGATCCTGAACGGCATCGCCGCCGAACTGCTGGACCGCGAGGGTGTGCGGCGGATGGCGCCGTTCCTCGATTTCGATTGCGCGCGCTTCCCGATCCAGGGCGGGCTGCTGCAGAAGCGCGGCGGCACCGCGCGGCACGACGCGGTGGTGTGGGGCTATGCACGCGCCGCCTCGGATCGCGGCGTCGACATCGTCCAGAATTGCGAGGTGACGGGCTTCGTCCGCACCGCCGACGGCAGCGTCGCCGGCGTCGAGACCAGCCGCGGCACGATCCGCGCGAAGAAGGTGGGCATCGCCGTCGCGGGCAATTCGTCGCGCGTCGCGGCGATGGCGGGGCTCAGGCTGCCGATCGAGAGCCACGTCCTGCAGGCGTTCGTATCGGAAGGGCTGAAGCCGATCATCCCGGGCGTCATCACGTTCGGCGCGGGGCATTTCTACATCAGCCAGTCGGACAAGGGCGGGCTCGTCTTCGGCGGCGATATCGACGGCTATAACAGCTATGCGCAGCGGGGAAATCTGCCGATCGTCGAGGACGTATGCGAGGAGGGCATGGCGCTGATGCCGATGATCGGCCGCGCGCGGATGCTGCGCTCGTGGGGCGGCATCATGGACATGTCGCTGGACGGATCGCCGATCATCGACAAGTCGCCGATCCCAGGCCTCTATCTGAACGCCGGCTGGTGCTATGGCGGGTTCAAGGCGACGCCCGGCTCCGGCTGGTGCTTCGCGCACCTGCTCGCGACCGATCGCCCGCACGAGACCGCCGCCCGCTTCCGCCTCGATCGCTTCGCCACCGGCCACCCGATCGACGAAAAGGGCGCGGGCGCCCAGGCGAACCTGCACTGATGCGGCTCGACACCGTATCGTGCCGAAGGCGGCTACCGCGTCCGTGCCCCGGCGCAGGCCTGGGTACGGTTTTCTCGATCCGGCCGGGCGAACGGTAATGCGCATCCCCTGTCCTTTCTGCGGCGAGCGCGATGTGGCCGAGTTCGTCTATCGCGGCGACGCGTCGCTCGTGCGGCCGGGGGAGGGCGCGGACGAGGCCGCGTTCTTCGACTATGTCTATCTGCGCGACAATCCGGCCGGCGCGCTCGACGAGCGTTGGTATCATGCGCAGGGCTGCCGCAACTGGATCGTAGTGACGCGCGACACCCGCACGCACGCGATCTCGGCCGCAAGGCTGGCGCGGCGGTGAGCCGGATCGGCAATGGCGGCCTGATCGACCGCAACCGCCCGCTGGCGTTCAGCTTCGACGGCCGGCGCTACGAGGGCCTTCACGGCGACACGCTGGCGTCGGCGCTGGTCGCCAACGACGTGCGGCTGGTGGCGCGCTCGTTCAAATATCACCGGCCGCGCGGCATCCTGACCGCCGGGCCGGAGGAGCCGAACGCGCTCGTCACGATCGGCCACGGCGCATCTGCCGACCCCAATGCGCGCGCCATGGTGGTGCCGCTGACCGAGGGGCTGGTGGCGACGAGCCAGAATCGCTGGCCGACCCTCGGCTTCGACGCGATGGCGGTGAACGGGCTGCTCGCGCCGATCTTCGTCGCCGGCTTCTACTACAAGACCTTCATGTGGCCGGCGGCCTTGTGGGAGAAACTGTACGAGCCGCTGATCCGCCGCGCCGCCGGGCTGGGCCGGCTCTCCGGCGATCCCGACCCCGACCGCTACGATCGCGACCACGCCTTTTGCGACCTGCTCGTCGTGGGCGGCGGCCCCGCCGGCCTCGCCGCAGCGCGCGCCGCGGGGCGGGCG
>CAXUMU010000193.1:1776-6365 GCA_964252145.1 uncultured Sphingomonadaceae bacterium | reverse complement strand
TGCCGGGCACGAGCGGGATCGATCTGTGTCGCCAGATCCGGCGCAAGAGCGAGGTGCCGATCATCTGCAGCAGCGCCAAGGGCAGCGAGGCCGATCGCGTGATCGGGCTGGAGATCGGCGCCGACGATTATCTCGCCAAGCCGTGCAATCCGCGCGAGCTGCTCGCGCGCATCCGCACCGTGCTGCGCCGGCGCGACAAGGCCGTGCCGGAACCCGCCGCCGCGCCCGCCCCGGCGACCGCCCCCGGCGGCCTGGGCTTCGCGGGCTGGCGGATCGATGTGGAGGCGCGGATGCTGTACGATCCGGCCGACAATGTCATCACGCTCTCCGACGGCGAATTTCGCCTGCTGCGCGCGTTCGTCGAGCATCCCCGCCGCGTGCTGACGCGCGACCAGCTGCTCGATTTCGCCCGCGGGCAGGATAGCGAGCATTATGACCGCGCGATCGACGTGCAGATCAGCCGGCTGCGACGCAAGCTGACCAACGGCTCGGGCGAGGCGGAACTGATCCGCACCGTGCGCAACGAGGGCTATATGTTCGTGCCGACGGTGACGCGCGGCTGACGCCCGCCAAGGTTACACCGCTGCAAGAAGCGTGAAATCCCCGCGTAAACGCTAGGCCCGATGTCCCCGATCGAAAGCGGACACCACGGCGTCGCCACGCGGGGAGACCATGATGCACGACGACCGAATCGAAGCCCATGATCGCGGCCTGGCGCACGATCTGGAAACGATCTCGACCCAGCTGATCGCGCGGCGGCGGGCGCTGGCATGGTTCGCCTCGGCCGGCGCGACCGCGCTGGTGGCGGGATGCGGGGGAGGCGGCGGCAGCACGTCGTCTGCCAGCACGACCACGACGACCACCGGCACCGGCTCGTCGACCTCCACCTCGAGCGGCTCGACCACGACCACCACGACCACCAGCACCAGCGGCTCGTCGTCCGGCCAGTGCATCGCCGATCCGACCGAGACCGCCGGCCCCTACCCCGCCGACGGCACCAATACCGCCAGCGGATCGACCTCGAACGTGCTGCTTTCCAGCGGCATCGTCCGCTCGGACATCCGCGCGAGCTTCATCAGCTCCACCACCGTCGCCGCCGGCGTGCAGCTGACCTTCACGATCACGCTGGTGAACGTGAACGCTTCGTGCGCGCCGCTGTCGGGCTATGCGATCTACTTCTGGCACTGCGATCGGGGCGGCAACTACTCGCTCTACAGCGCACCCGCCGAAAGCTATCTGCGCGGCGTGCAGGTGACCGATTCGAACGGGCAGGTGACGTTCACCACGATCTTTCCCGGCTGCTATTCGGGCCGTTACCCGCACATCCATTTCGAGGTCTACACCTCGCTCGCCGCGGCGACGACGGGGCGCAACGCGAAGCTCACCTCGCAGTTCGCGCTGCCGAGCGACATCTGCACCACGGTATACAACAACGCGACGGGCTATTCGGCGAGCATCACCAACTTCGCCGCGGTCACGACCGCCAGCGACAATGTGTTCGGCGACAACAGCGCCGCGCAGATCGCGGCGCAGACGCCGGCGATGACGGGCAGCGTCAGCGCGGGCTACGCCGCCACCGCGACCGTGGGGATCGCGGTGTAGGCCGGGCGGTCAGGGCCGCCCTTCCGGCGCGCGCTCGCGCCCGCTCTGCAGGACGCGCAGGCGTCCGGCCTGCGCCGGCGATACGGTCGATCCGGGCCGGGGCGGCTGATAGGTGCGCGGGCGCTGGCCGCACGCCGGCGCCGGCCCGCGATGCGGGTAACCCGTGCCGAACTGCAGCCGGCGGCGCGGCTCGCCCGTCTGCGGATGGCGCTGATGACGCTGGAGGAGAGGCTTCCTCTCCGCGGCATCCTCCGTGTCGGTCATCCCGTGGTCCTCATGCGGCTCCGCCGACACCCGGCGCGCCGCCTGGGTTAATGCCGCAAGAACTAAGATTCGGTTCGCATCCCCGACAACGAGCCTTGGGGACGAGCCGGTGAGCATCGCACCACCGCCCCACCCCGCGATTGCCGCTTCCCAATCCGCCTGGCCTCGATTAGCTGGGTGTGATCACAGTGGGGTGCGGCGTGGTGCAGAGTCTCGGGATGTGCACGGGGGCCGGCTTCGCCGCGCCGATCGAGGAGGGCCGCGCCTTCCTGGACGCGCATCCCGGAATCGCGTTCGTCGAGATCTTCTTCACCAGCCTGGCCGGCGTGCCGCGCGGCAAGCGGCTGCGGCGTGACGAGCTGCTGAAGGTGTATGAGGGGGCTGCGTTCCTGCCGGGATCGATCGTCGCGGTCGATATATTGGGCGCGGACTGCGAGGATACCGGCATGGTGTGGGAGACGGGCGACGCCGACCGCGTCGCGCTCCCGGTGCCGGGCGGGCTGGTGCCCGCGCCGTGGCTGGGGCCGGACGTGGCGCAGCTGATGTGCTCGCTGCACGAGCTGTCGGGCGCGGTGACGCCGCTGGACCCCCGCGTCGTGCTAAAGCGCGTGCTGGACCGGTTCGCCGGCGACGGGCTGACCCCGGTGGTCGCGTGCGAGCTGGAATTCTATTTGGTCGAGCAGCGCCGGCAACGCGACGGTGGGGTCCGCCTGCGCCGTTCCCCCGCTACCGGCCGCGCGCCGTTCGGCCCGCAGGCGCACGGCCTGATCGAGACCGAGGAAGCGGGCGACTTCCTCCGCCTGCTGTGGGCGACCGCCGACGCGCAAAGCCTGCCGCTGAAGGGCGCGAGCGCGGAGGCGTCGCCGGGCCAGCTGGAACTCACTTTGCTCCACCGCGCCGATGCGCTGCGCGCTGGCGACGAGGCGACGCTGTTCAAGCGCGCGGCCAAGGGGGTGGCGCGCCAGGTCGGCTGCGACGCGACGTTCATGGCCAAGCCGTTCGCCGAAATCGCGGGCTCCGGCATGCACATCCACATGAGCATGCTGGACACGGGCGGCGCCAACATCTTCGCCAGCGACGATCCCGCCGGCACGCCGCGGCTGGCGCACGCGATCGGCGGCATGGCCGCGACGATGGCCGACGCGATGGCCGTGCTCGCGCCCAATGCGAACAGCTACCGCCGCTTCCGCGCGCGCAGCTATGCGCCGACCGCGCCGACCTGGGGGATCAACAACCGCACCGTAGCCTTGCGCATTCCGGCCGGCGACGCCGCCTCGCGCCGGGTGGAGCACCGCGTTGCGGGGGCGGACGCCAACCCCTATCTGGTGCTGGCGGCGGTGCTGGCGGGCGCGCACCACGGGCTGACCAACGCGATCGATCCGGGCCCGATCACCACCGGCGACGGCTATGCCGCTGCCGCCGCCGCCGGATCGCGCCTGCCGACCGACTGGGTGGGTGCAGTGGACCGCTTCGCCGCCTCGGCGGTGATGCGCGACTATCTGGGCGACCTGTTCGTCGACACCTACGCCACGATCAAGCGCACCGAGCAGGACCGCTTCAATTCGGTGGTGACGCCGCTGGATTACGACTGGTACCTGCACAATGCGTGATCGGACGAACCGCACCCCGGCGCAGGCCGGGGCCCGGTATCAAGCGGCTCGTAGCTGGACCCCGGCCTGCGCCGGGGCACGGTTGCATCATGGCAGGCGGGTGCACGTGGCATGAGCGCCGCCGAACAGCCGTGGCGCCAGGCCCCCGCGCCGTTCGCCGCGATCCTGGGGCCGCCCGCTTTCTGGCTGATCGCCTTTTTCACCGTGCCGCTCGCGATCGTCTGGGCCTACAGCTTCGGCCGCACGCTGGGGCTGACCGAGATCGCCGTCACCGGCACGCTCGCCAACTATGCCCGCGCGATGGACCCGGTGTATCTCGACGTGTTCGTCAAGTCCGCCGGGATCGCCGCGCTCACGACGCTCCTCTGCCTGATCGTCGGCTTCCCGGTGGCGCTGGCGATCACCTTCTCGCCGGCGCGGGCCAAGGCGTGGCTGCTGATGCTCGTGATGCTGCCCTTCTGGACCAACCTGCTGGTGCGCACCTACGCGCTGATGGCGGTGCTGCGGAACGAGGGCTACGTCAACACGGTGCTCGGCTGGGTCGGCGCCGGCCCCCTGCCCCTGCTCCACAATAATTTCGCGGTCGTGCTGGGGCTGGTCTACGTCAACCTGCCGTTCCTGATCCTGCCGCTCTACGCAGCACTCGACCGGCTGGACCGGTCGATGATCGAGGCGAGCCTGGATCTGGGCGCGTCGCAGTGGCGCACGATGCGCGAGATCGTCGTGCCGCTCGCCTTGCCCGGCATCCTCTCCGGCCTGCTGATCACGTTCGTGCCGGCGCTCGGATCGTACCTGACGCCAGACCTGCTGGGCGGGCCGGACAGCCAGATGATCGCCAACGTCATCGAACGGCAGTTCAAGCGCGCCAATGACTGGCCGTTCGGCGCGGCGCTCTCGTTCATCCTGATGTACCTGACGTTCATCGCCATCGCCGGCCAGGCGATGCTGGCGCGCCGCCGCTCGGCAAGGATCGGCCGATGAGGACGCCCGTCGGCCCGCTGGAATATCTGCGCCGCTGGCCGATCCGGCTATGGCTGATCCTGACCGCGATCTTCCTGTACGCGCCGCTCGCCGCGCTGATCGCGTTCAGCTTCAACGAGAGCCGGCGCAACA
>CAXUMU010000193.1:0-1676 GCA_964252145.1 uncultured Sphingomonadaceae bacterium | reverse complement strand
TACGCGCCGCTCGCCGCGCTGATCGCGTTCAGCTTCAACGAGAGCCGGCGCAACATCGTGTGGACCGGCTTCACGCTGGATTGGTACGCCAAGGTGTTCCAGGATTCGTCGCTGCTGGAGGCGTTCGCCAATTCGCTGACGATCGCGGCGATCTCCACGCTGATCAGTGTCGTCCTCGGCGCGCTGATCGCGGTGGCGCTGTGGCGGTTCCGCTTCCCGTTCAAGCCGGCGTTCGAAGGGCTGGCCGCGCTGCCGATCGTGATCCCCGAGATCTGCCTGGGCGTCGCGATGCTGGTGTTCTTCAGCCGCGTGATCCCGTGGCCGGGCGGTCTGCCGTGGCCGGTGAACCTGGGTGCGATCATCGTCGCGCACGTCTCGTTCAGCTTCCCGTTCGTCGCGGTGATCGTGCGCGCCCGCCTCGCCTCGTTCAACCGTGAGCTGGAGGAGGCGGCGCGCGATCTGGGCGCGGGCGAGCTGCGCACCTTCCTCGACATCCTCGTGCCGCACATGCGCCCGGCGCTGATCGCGGGGGCGCTGCTGGCCTTCACGCTCAGCCTGGATGATTTCGTGATCACCTTCTTCACCGCCGGCCCGGATACGGTGACCTTCCCGGTGAAGGTCTACTCGATGGTCCGCTTCTCGGTGACGCCGGAGGTGAACGCCGCCTCGACGCTGCTGGTGCTGCTGACGGTGGTGCTGACCGCGATCGGGCTGCGCTTCCAGGGCAGCGACATCGCCGCCACCTCGGGGAACCCTTGATGGCCGAGCCGCTGATCCGGATCGAGCGCCTGACCAAGCGCTTCGGCAGCTTCGCCGCGGTGGACGACGTGTCGCTGGAGATCGCGGAAGGCGAGTTCTTCGCGCTGCTCGGCCCGTCGGGCTGCGGCAAGACGACGCTGCTGCGGATGCTGGCGGGGCTGGAGGTGCCGAGCGAGGGCCGCATCCTGATCGACGGGCACGACATGACGCACGTGCCGGCCAACCGGCGGCCGGTGAACATGGTGTTCCAGTCCTACGCCGTCTTTCCGCACATGAGCGTCGCCGACAATGTCGGCTACGGGCTGAAGATCGAGCGGGTTCCGGCAGCCGAGCGCGCCGAGCGCGTGGCCGAGGCGCTGGCGCTCGTCCGCCTGGACGATTTCGGTGCGCGCATGCCCGACCAGCTCTCCGGCGGGCAGCGCCAGCGCGTCGCGCTCGCCCGCGCGCTGGTCAAGCGGCCGCGCGTGCTGCTGCTGGACGAGCCCTTGTCCGCGCTGGACGCCAAGCTGCGCGAGGCGATGCGGTCCGAACTGGCGATCATCCAGGACAAGGTGGGCGTCACCTTCGTGATGGTGACGCACGATCAGGACGAGGCGCTGGCGATGGCGTCGCGCTGCGCGCTGATGAACAAGGGGCTGCTGCAGCAGGTGGCTACGCCCAGCGACCTCTACGAATATCCCGCCAGCCGCTTCGTCGCCGACTTCATCGGCCAGGTGAACCTGTTCGAGGGGCGGCTGGAGGTGGACGAGCCCGGCCACGCGCTGATCGTGTCGGCCGCGCTGGGCGGATCGATCTACGTCGACCACGGCGTGACAGGGGCCACCGGCACTCCGGGGCGGGCGGGGACCATTCGGCCCCGTCCTTGGAGAAGCTGACGCGCGAGTTCCCCGGCGTCGAGTTCAACCTGTCGCAATACC
>CAXUMU010000192.1:0-6415 GCA_964252145.1 uncultured Sphingomonadaceae bacterium | reverse complement strand
GACAGTCCGCCGCGCGAACGGACGAACACCTCCCACAACGGCCAGTCGCCGCTGGTCACGCCGCCAGCCTCGTCGCCCGCTTAACGGCATGGGCGTCGGCCGCCTCGCGCACCCAGGCGCCCTGTTGCCAGGCATCGCGCCGGGCCTCCAAGCGCTCTTTCGCGACCGGGCCCTCGCCGCGGACGACGGCGTAGAACTCATCCCAGTCGATCGCGCCGAAGTCATAGCCGCCCTTGTCCGCGTTCCATCGCAGATCGGGATCAGGTACCGTCAGGCGGAGATACTCGGCCTGCGGCACGCTAATATCCACGAACTTCTGGCGCAGCTCGTCGTTCGAGTCGCGCTTGATTCGCCAGCGCATCGACTGCGCCGAGTTGGGCGAATTATCGTCGGCCGGGCCGAACATCATCAACGATGGCCACCACCAGCGGTCGAGCGCGTCCTGCGCCATTGCCCGCTGCTCGGGCGTGCCCGCCGCCAGCGTCATCATGATCTCATAGCCCTGGCGCTGGTGAAAGCTCTCTTCCTTGCACACCTTCACCATCGCGCGGGCGTAGGGGCCGTAGCTCGTCCGCTGCAGCGGCACCTGATTCATGATCGCCGCGCCGTCGACCAGCCAGCCGATCGCACCGATGTCGGCCCAGGTCAGCGTGGGATAATTGAAGATCGTGCTGTATTTGGCGCGGCCCGCCAGCAGCGCCTCGGTCATCTCAGCGCGCGACGCGCCCAGCGTCTCCGCCGCGCAATACAGGTAGAGGCCGTGCCCGCCCTCGTCCTGCACCTTGGCCAGCAGCACCGCCTTGCGCCGCAGCGACGGCGCGCGGGTGATCCAATTGCCCTCGGGCAGCATGCCGACAATCTCGCTGTGCGCGTGCTGCGAGATCTGGCGGATCAGCGTCTTGCGATACGCGTCCGGCATCCAGTCCTTAGCTTCAATGAACTCGTCCGCGGCGACGCGCGCTTCGAAGTGGGCGACCAGCGCGGGATCGTCGCCGCCGGTCGCCATCGACAGCGCGGCGTCGATCGTTCGTCCCTTCGTAAGCATTCGTCGAACTCCTAATCCACCAAATAGGTAAGATAGACCGACCGGACGGTCAATTAATATTGTATATGGCGTTTTGTTCTGACAATGAGCTCGCATAGCGGTCAATCGGCCATGCCGGAGAAGGCAGCCATGTCCTATGATGCCATTTTGTTCGACGTCGAAGCGGGTGTCGCGCGGCTGACGCTAAACCGGCCGGATCGGCTGAACAGCTTCACTGCCGCGATGCATGGCGAGGTAGCGGACGCGCTCGCCTGCGCTTCGGACGATCCAGCCATCCGCGCCGTGCTGCTCACCGGCGCCGGACGCGGTTTCTGCGCAGGGCAGGATCTCGCCGATCGCGCGGTCTCGCCAGGCGAAGCACTGGTAGACCTTGGCGATACAGTCGACCGCTACTACGCGCCGCTGATCCGCCGCCTCGCGGCAATCCCCAAGCCGATCATCTGCGCGGTCAATGGCGTCGCCGCAGGCGCAGGTGCCAACATTGCGCTGGCCTGCGACATCGTCATCGCCGCGCGATCGGCCAAGTTTATCCAATCCTTCGTCAATATCGGTCTGATCTCCGATTCAGGCGGCACCTGGGTGTTACCCCGGCTGGTCGGGCAGGCGCGCGCTCTGGGGCTGGCGCTGACCGGCGAGCCGCTGCCGGCCGAAAAAGCCGAAAGCTGGGGGCTGATCTGGAAGTGCGTGGACGACGACGCGCTGGCGGGCGAGGCCGACGCGCTAGCGACGCGCTTCGCCAAGGGACCGACACGCGGGCTAGCCGAGACCAAACGGCTGATCCGCGCCTCGTGGGGGCAATCGCTCGACGCCGAGCTGGACATCGAGCGCGACGCAATGCGCATGCTCGGTAACAGCGCCGATTATCAGGAAGGCGTCGCCGCCTTCACCGCCAAACGCCACGCCGTCTTCACCGGCCGCTGAGGAAGCCTCAATGACCCTGATCCTGAAGAATTACGCCGCCGACGCCTGGCGCGAGGCGGCCACCGGGCTGGCCGACATCATGTCCGCGATCAGCGGTGAGACCGTGGCACGCACCGGCAGCGACGGGCTCGATTTCAAGGCGATGCTTGATCATGCCCGCAACGTCGGCGCGCCAGCGCTCCGCTCGATGACCTTCCACGCCCGGGCGCGCATGCTGAAGGCGCTGGCGCAGGCAGTTATGGAGCGCAAGGAGGAGCTTTACGCGCTTTCCTGGGCGACGGGCGCGACGCGGCAGGACGGCAGGATCGACATCGAAGGCGGCGCGGGCACGCTGTTCACCGCCTCGTCCAAGGGCCGCAAGGAATTACCCGACGACGTCATCCTGATCGACGGCGATCTCGAACCGATCGGCAAGCGCGGCACCTTCGTCGGCCAGCATGTCTACACCTCGCTGCAGGGCGCGGCGGTGCACATCAACGCGTTCAACTTTCCGGTGTGGGGCATGCTGGAGAAGCTCGGGCCGACGCTGCTGGCGGGGATGCCGGCGATCGTCAAGCCCGCCACCGCGACGGCGCAGGTCGCCGAAGCGGCGGTGCGCATCATGGTCGAGAGCGGCGCGCTACCCGCGGGCGTCATTCAGCTGATCGTAGGATCGACGGGCGACCTGTTCGATCACCTGACCTGCCAAGACGTGGTGTCGTTCACTGGATCGGCGCAGACCGCAATGAAGCTGCAGATGCACCCGGTGATCGCGCGCGAATCGGTGCGCTTCATCGCCGAGCGGGACAGCCTCAACGCCTCGATCCTGGGACCGGACGCGATCCCGGACTCGCCCGAATTCGCGCTGTTCATCAAAGAGGTGGCGCGCGAGATGACCGTGAAGGCAGGGCAGAAGTGTACCGCGATCCGCCGCGCCTTCGTACCCACCGCGCTGATCGGGGAGGCCGAGGCGGCGCTCGCGGCGGAGCTGGGCAAGGTGGTGGTCGGCGATCCTCAGACCGAAGGTGTGACGATGGGCGCGCTCGCCAGCGCCGCGCAGTTGGCGGACGTTCGCGAGAAAGCACGGCAGCTGTCGGCCGATGCGCGCCTGGCGTTCGGCGACATCGATCGAGTGGAGGCGAAGGGGCCGGCCGACGGCGCATTCATCTCACCGCTGCTGTTTCGCTGCGACGATCCGTGGAGCGCGACGCAAGTGCATGATGTCGAGGCGTTCGGCCCGGTCGCCACGCTGATGCCCTATCGCGATCTCGACGAAGCGATCGCGCTCGCCAATCGCGGGCTAGGCTCGCTCGCCGTCTCGCTGTTCACTTATGATCCCACCGTCGCGCGCGCTTTCGTGATCGGTGCGGGCGCCTACCATGGCCGCATCATCATCCTCGACCGTGACAGCGCGCGCGAGTCGACCGGCCACGGATCGCCGCTGCCGATGCTCGTCCACGGCGGCCCCGGCCGCGCCGGCGGCGGCGAGGAGATGGGCGGCGTGCGCGGGGTGAAGCATTATATGCAGCGATCGGCGCTGCAGGGCGGCCCCGGTGTCCTCTCCGCGGTCGTCAACCGTCACCTGCCAGGCGCGCCGCGGCCGACAGGCGATGTCCACCCCTTCCGTCTTCGCTTCGACGCGCTCGACATCGGCTACACCTTCAACAGCGCGCCGCGCACGGTCACGATCGAGGATATCGAGCATTTCGCCCATTTCACCGGCGACACCTTCTACGCGCATATGGACGAGGAAGCGGCGGCGCGCTCGCCGATCTTTGGCGGGCGAGTGGCGCACGGCTACCTCATTCTAGCCTTCGCCGCCGGGCTGTTCGTCAATCCCGACGAGGGGCCGGTACTCGCCAACTATGGACTTGAAGGTCTACGCTTCGTCCAGCCGGTGAAGCCGGGCGACTCGATCAAGGTCGCGCTCACCGTCAAGTCCAAGACCCGACGAAATGTCGAAATGGGAGAAGTCAGATGGGCGGTCGCGGTGACCAACCAAAACGACGTGCTGGTCGCAAATTACGACCTGCTTACGATGAACGCGGTTTAATCTCGTAAAGATCAAAAAGCAATCGCTACCGCAGTTTGTCGAGGCAAGCGGTTGCTAGCATGATTTTGTCATCTTTATCGAACAGCATCGTTTCCATGCAATTCCGCTGATTGCCGTCACGGTAGTGCAGCGTCATTGCCCGGTGTCCGGAGTATATGGCGATCAGCTCGATGGAAATTTCTGAAGTACGTCGGAGCACTTCGGCCCAGTAAGCCCGCAGCTGCTCCTTTCCGACTATCGTGCCTTCCCTTGCGAACAGCTTTGCGAACGGTGAATGCAAGACGACATTCTGCGCGTACATTCCGAGCAGACCATCGAGCTCGCGGTGATTCCAAGCGTCGACCCAACCCCGGGCAAGCCGATCTGGATAGATCATGCGCAACCTCTTTCATCACGCGGCGAGACAATGATGTCCCTTTAGCAGTGCCTTCTAGAGCGGGTCTACCACAATAGAATAGTACCCTCCCATGTTCTAATGCTTTAGATCGCGACAGCCGTTATCGCATCCACGAAGCGTTCAACGTTATTTTCATTCAATCCGCCAATATTGATCCGTGCATTACCAGTCATGTAGACTGCATGCTCTTGTCGCAACCGCGCCACTTGGTCGGACGATAAGGGTAGCATTGAGAACATCCCATATTGAACTGCGATCGCATCGAACAATGGATGCCGGTCCGCGAGAGCGGCGCGCATGCTGCCAAGTCGGTTCCGCATCTCGTTTAGTTCGCTGTGCCAGCTCCGCATCAGATCAGCGTCTTCGAGGATGGTGCGCACGACGGCGGCGCCGTGATCGGGCGGCATTGACCAATTCGCTCGCGCGAGCGTCAGCACGTTGCTCAGCACGACATCACTGATTTCAGTGCTTGAACCCCGAATGAATAGAGCACCGGTCCGCTCACGGTAGAGCCCGAAGTTTTTGTTGCACGAGTAAGCGACGATCAAGCTTGGGCAAGTCCGCGCGACGATGCGAATGCCCTCGTTATCCTGGTCGAGCCCAAGCCCGAGGCCGTGATAGGCCAAGTCGATGAATGGAATCAGCCCGCGCCTCTCCATCGCTTCGGCCAACGCGACCCAATCGGCTGAAGTAAGATCGCACCCGGTGGGATTGTGGCAGGCAGCGTGCAGCAGGAACACGTCACCGGGGGCCGCCCGCTCTGTGGCGGCCAAGAGGGCGGCGACATCGCCTTCACCGCTCCCCCGAGCGACCCATGTATAACTCTCAATTGGTAGTCTAGTCGCCGCAATGACCGGCGCGTGGTTCGCCCATGTTGGCTCACCGAGCCATACCGTCGGTCTCGGCTCGGTAAGCGCGATCAGATCAAACCCAATGCGCAACGCTCCAGTTCCGCCTGGTGTTTGTACCCCAGCAAAGCTGAAGCGTCCGCTCCGAATACCATTCTCCCGATGTACTCGACAAAAACCGGGTCGCCTTCGGGTCCGATAGACGCCTTGGTCGATTGACCGCGGACCAACTGCGCCTCGGCAGCTTTTACGGCGGCAAAGACCGGGGTTTCACCATCCGCGTTTTTATACACGCCTATGCCGAGGTCGATTTTATCGGCGCGCGGATCGTCGCGGTACAGGGCGATCAGCGACAGCAGCTTATCCGGCGCTTGTCGCGCCAGCGAGGCGAACGGCCCCGCCCTCACGCAACGTCTTCCCAGAACGGGCGCCGCAGATCGGCCTTGACGACCTTGCCCATGTCGTTGCGCGGCAGGGCATCGACGACGTCGAGCCCGGATAGGCGCTGCGTCCGATTGACGTTGGCGTTCACCCATTCGAGCAATGCCTCGGCGTCGGTCAACGGGTTCTCGCGGAGGACGACGAACGCATAGGGGCTTTCGCCCCAGCGCTCGCTCGGTACCGCCACGACGGCGGCTTCGGCGACGGCGGGGTGGCGCTCGATCACGGCTTCGATATCAGCCGGGTAGATGTTGAGCGCGCCCGACAAGATCATGTCTTTTTTACGGCCGCGTATCTCGACGAAGCCATCGGCGTCGATGCTGCCGAGATCGCCGGATCGATGATAACGGTCGCCGGCAGCCGACGTCCAGGACGCCGCCGCAGTGGCTTCGTCCCGGTTGAGGTAGCCGTCGGTGTTGATCGCGCTGCGCCCGACGATCTCGCCAACGGCACCGATAGGTAGCTCGTTCCCGTTCTCGTCGATGATCCGGATATCGCACCCTGGCGCGGGCAAGCCCACGGTTTGCAGCTTGTCGGGCCGCGCGGTCGCGTCGAGCACGCACGTTGGGCCACCCTCCGTCATGCCGTAGATTTCGACGAGGCGCCCCGGCCAGCGTGCCAACAACTCACGCTTGATCTCGACGGCCAGCATCGATCCCGATGACAGCTTCGTACGGAAGGCGGACAGGTCCGTGGCGTCGAAGTCGCGGTGATCGAGCACCCGCCGATAT
>CAXUMU010000191.1:0-6422 GCA_964252145.1 uncultured Sphingomonadaceae bacterium | reverse complement strand
GCGGCCTGGTCCGGCGCCTTCGGCAGGATCACGACATATTTCTCGACGAGTGTCTGCGCCCCGTTCGGGATGCCCGGCCCCGCGCGGTTCTTCTCCAGCGGGTTGACCGTCACGAAGCAGCCGGCTTCCGCCACCAGCTTGCCGATATAGGTGCGCAGCGCGACGGAATCGTTGCCGTACCGCTCGCGCAGCTTCGTCAGGATCGAGACGCCGAGGATGCGATCCTTGGCTTCGGTGACCAGCGTATTGTGGGCGATCTCGGCATTGGCCTCGGCGGTGGTCTCGATGCGGTCGATCAGGTCGCCCAGACCCAGCCGCGCGGCGAAGGCGGTGAAGGTCGGATTGGGCCCGATCGCGTCGATCAGGCCGGCCCGCACCTTGGCGGTCTGCGTACGCTGCTCGGACTCGTCGTTGGCCAGCGTCTTGGTGACGCGCCGAACGAGTTCGGGATCGTAGAAGCGGATCAGGTGACCCTTGATGTCGCCGTCGGCCGACTTCAGCCGCTCGTCGATCCCGTTCGAAACCCGGCGCAGCGCCTCCTGCGTCGTGGAAACCACATTATCGACCATCGCCTTGAGATCAGCGATCTCGGTCGTGATTTCGGCCAACAGCGGCCTGGCGAACGTCCACGCTTCGATGCGGGTCTGGCGAACGTAGAGTTCCTGTAAGTTGATCGCGAGCGCATCGAACAGGCTGTCCCGGCCGCCGGTGAGCTTGCCGAACAGGCCCAATTCGGACCAGCGGCGCTGCACGATCCCGATCTGCTCGCGGGTGCCTTCGATCTCCGCATTCAGATGGGCCAGCGTGCCGTCCACGGCGAGCGCCCGCTCGCCCAGCGCGTCCGCCAAGGCGGCGAGGACGCGGCTGATCTCGGCGGCGGAGCGCGCGCCGGTCCGCCAGTCGTCGAACAGTTCGCGCTCAATCCGGCCGCGCACCTCGCGCGCCATGTCGCGGCGGGCCATCGACTTGGTGCGGTAGAAGGGCGCGACGCCGGCGTTACGGAAGCCTTCCTCGAAGCGCTTCTGCATCAGCTTGGCGAGTTCGTCGGGCCAGCCAGGCGCTGCGCCCTCCCGCGCCATCGATTTGAAGGTGGGAACGACATTCTCCCATTCGGCGGTAATCGGCTTCCATTTCTTCAGCGTGTCGTCGCTGGCCAAGATGGGCACCGACAGCGTCAGATAGTCGTCAGTCAGAGCCCAGCGGCCTAGCGTGTCGGCCTGCCGCACGAAGCTTGCCACATCCAGGTTGCGCGGCTGATCGACGAAGCCCAGCGTATCCTGCCAATTGTTATGGCGCAGCTGCTGGATCGCCTGACGCGCGAAGTTGAGGCTCAAATACTCCTTGATTTCCTCCTCGGGGATTGCGATCCGCTTGATGCCGAAGCTCAGGAAGCGCTTTGACCGCTCACCGACTCTTGAGCCGGGCATCGTCTCGGGCGTGCCGTCGCCATTTTCGGCATTCTCGGCACGCTCCAGCGAGCGCCAGCCCACCTGCCCGGCGACGACGATCTTCTGGAACAGGAACTCGGCGAGCACGCCCGGCAATTCCTTGTCGACGTCGGCCTGGTAGCCATTCTCGTTCTCGTTGCCGAACACGTACGCGCCGTTGAACGCGTCCTTCAGGGCAAGACGGTTACCCGTCGCTACGTCGATGGGGGCGTAGGCGCCGGTCGAAAGCGCGTTGAGCTCGGTTAGTGCGGCGAAACCGTTTGCGTGATAGTTGCCCGTATCCCAGTTGGGCGGCGGAAATTGGTCCGGCAGCAGCAGGTACGGCACGATGCGGTGCCGCTCGGGATTGGTGTACATCGCACGGACTTGCGCGATCGTATCGATGATCGAGCCCGACCCGGTGCCACCGGCCAACCCCGCGACGATGTGGAAGGTCAGATCGGTCTGGCCATTGGCCTGGAGGTTGCGAACCAGCGACTGGAGCGCGCGCTTGAACTCGTCCACCTTGCACGCGAACAGGAAGCGGCCCAGCCGCCGTTTCTGCCCGCCGAGAGCAGCCCCCACCACCGATCCAAGAATGTCGCCCCAAAGCTGGCGATCACCGATCCAGCCCTTCAGCCCGGGATAGGTCTGGATGTTGGCGAGACGCGCCTGCAGGTCTTCGCCGGTGATGGTCAGCTGGCTGGCGACCGGCAGCTGCACCGATGTTCCCAGCAGCTTCCAGCTCGGATCGTCAGCCGCCATCATCTCGCGCGACGAATCGACATAGAGGTAGCCGAGGCTAGAGGCGGGCGGGCTCTCGCTCCGGAACTCGGAATAGATCAGTTTGCGCAGCGCGCGGATCGCCTTTCCGCCGGTGCCCCCGAGGCCGATAATAACGTGGTTCATCTAATCAATTGCTCCCCCGGTTTATCATGGGGGGCATAGCATGACAGTTCCGTGACAGTATCGGGACAGCTGTCAAAGCCGCGGACACCCAGGGTCCGCGAACCCGTTTCGGCAGGATGCTCGCTACCATTTTTTGCCGAATCGATTTGAGGCCGGATAGCCGCAGGAACGTCGTCGATGTCCAGCAACCCGGCGAGAATGCAGCAAGCCGATTCCATCAGTCTTCGCATAGCCCCGGCGACAAGACCGGAGTAATGGACTGACGGTCAACATGGCAACGATCGCGGTCTACAGCCTCAAGGGAGGCGTCGGCAAAACCACGCTGGCGACGAGCCTCGCCTGGTGCGCAGCGTCACGGTCGGCTCGTCGCACACTCCTGTGGGATCTCGATCCACAGGCGGCCGCCTCCTGGCTGCTGGGGGCCGGCAGCGTGGGCAAGAACGACGCCCAGTCGGTGTTCAGCCGCGAGACCGACGCGCTGGAACTCGTAAGATCGACCGGCATCACAAATCTTTCGGTGTTGCCGGCAGATCGGTCGCTCCGCTCGCTCGACCTGCTTTTTCACAATCTCGACAAGCGCAAGCGATTGGCCAAGCTCGCCGAACGCCTGCTGAAGACGTTCGACCGCATCGTCCTCGATTGCCCGCCTGGAGTCTCGCAGACCGCAGACCAAGCGCTGCGCGCGGCAACCCTGATCATTGTTCCGGTCGTCCCCTCGCCGCTGGCGCGTCGTGCCTTCGAAGATGTCGTCCGGCATCTGCGCGAAGAGCTTGGCAGTGCCGCACCGATGTTGCCGATATTTAACATGGTGGACCGCAGGCGCGCTCTGCACCTCGCCGCCCTGCGGGAGCTGCCCGATTGGCCGGTGATCCCGATGGCGAGCGTGCTGGAGGCGATGACGTCAGATGCGCCGCTCACCGGCACGTTTCCCGCCGCAACGCCGGCCGGTAAGTCGATTGCCGCTCTCTGGCGTGGCATCGAGCGCAGGCTTTCGGCCTGAGCATGGTCGAGCGATTGGTGCTACGGGATGGTCACTGGCACCCGGCCTGCTGTTCCTAGTACAGCCGGAACTGAACGAGGGCGATGCTGACCGTAGCGGAGAAGCGAGCCGCGTTCCGCGGGCTTCACGAGAAGGGCTTCTTTATCATCCCGAACGCGTGGGACGCGGGCAGCGCTGTCCGCCTTGCCGCGCTCGGGTTCAAGGCGATTGCTGCGAAGAGTTCTGGCGCGGCCTGGGCGGCGGGAAAGGAGGACGGCGACCTCAGTCGTGACGAGGTGCTCGCCCATCTGACCATGCTGGTCGCCGCGACCGACCTGCCGGTCAACGCCGACTTCGAGAACGGCTTCGCCGCCCCGCGGAGATTGCGCAACGTCGCGCTCGCGCTTGAGACGGGTGTAGCCGGTCTCTCGATCGAGGACTGGTCTGGCGAAAGGACGTACGATCTCGGATTGGCGGTGGAGCGCATCGCCGCCGCTCGTGAATCGATCGATGCCGTAGACCCGAACGCGATGTTGAGTGACCGCAACGAGAACTTCGAGTTCCCGGCATGACCCCCGCCGAGAGCATTCCGCGTGCCGTTGCCTATGCCCGTGCCGGCGCCGATTATCTCTTCGTGCCGCTGATCCTCGACAGATTTGTGGTCGCGGAACTCGTCGCCGCTGTGGCGCCGAAGCCGGTAAACGTCCTTGTTTCATGAGTATGATGCGTCGATCCGCGCGTTTGCGGACCTCGGTGTGCGACGCTGCAGCGTCGGCGGCAGCCTGGCCGGCGGACTTGGGCGGCCTTTGCCGAGGCGGTGCGAGTCCTGAAGGAATGTGAACCCTGAGCGGGTGTGCCCCGCCTGTGGGAATGCATGCCGGGCCGAAACAGAACGATGAAGGAACAGAGCGACATGGCCGACCTAAGTGGGTTCGAGATCACGCGGCGCTGGACGGCGCAGCATCCGACCACATCCAGCTCTATTCGCTGCCGACGCCCAACGGCGTGAAGGCCGCCTGTTCAGGTGGAGCGATCAGGCATCAAGCAGCTGCCCGCTCTCGCGCGGCGACGTTATGTGGGACGAGGCATATCGCGCCCGCATCAGAGCCGATCCCCTCGGCGAAGAAAACTTCTCGCTGAGCCAGCGTGAGCGGTTCATCCGACGCGAGGGTCGCAAGTTTGTCAAGCTCGCCTTGGGCGCCTGAGGCGGCGTAAGGCTCGGACGGGGAGAGAACGATGCTGACGACCGACGAACGACGGGCGAGCTTCCGGATGCTGCATGACTGCGGTGCTTCATTCTGACCAACGCCCTTCGGCAAATGATCGATGCCCCGGCCGAACAAGGGCACAAAGGCGGCGCGGTTGCGGATTGCTTAGGTCAGGTCAGCATACGGTCTGCGCGGGAAGTGAAGCGATGTAATAGGCCGTGATGACGATGCCCTCACGCACGCCCTTCACGGTGATGGCCCTGCCGTGGAGGTGCGCAATTTCCTGTTCGGCTTTCAATCGCCACAGTGTTCCGTCCGCGTCGCGGATGAGCGGCCCGCGTGGGCTGGCTTGCAGCATTCCGTCCATTCTCACCGTTTCGCGGGTCATCGATCAGGCTCCGGCGGCGACGGGGTCTCAGAAGCGGTTGCGTCGAAGCACGCGTGAACGCAGTGAAGCAGCGGGCGACCACGGGAGTGCATCGGCGAACCGTTGCACATCAGCGGCTGATGCGCGAGCCGGAGGCAGGGCGCGTTCGACGATTGAGGTAGCCGCAAGGAGCCGCCAACGGCAGCAGCATGGATGCGACTTGGGAGGTTCGGCGGCGGTCCGTCGACCGCCGGCAAGCCGTCGGCGAAGAGGTCATGGTGGACATCCAGCGGATCCCGCCTTCCGGCTCCTTTGCCGATGACGAGTTGCCGGTGGTGCAATTCGCGCGTGCGCATCGAGCGTCCTTAAGGCGGCGAGCGGGGCCAGAGACGCGACCTGTCCGACGTCGGTGCTCCTGTATCCGGCTCGCACATGGCTGATTCTCCGAACGCCGCCCTCTGGGTGCAACGATATTGGGGGCGGCCGTCCTCGGATTGTGCCGGGAACGGCGCGAAGATGGCCGGACGCGGATCGGGCCGCCGGCCGAAGCAGACTGCCCATCTCAGAAGAAACCGTCGCGCCGGCCCTCTCCGCTATCGCGAAGCCTGTCCCCATCGACAGCCGAGCGTCGGATCTCCAGCTCGAAGCCGTCGCCCTTGGGGCGGGTGCGATAGTCGTGGACGCTCAGATTGTTGCGCCTGGCGTAATCGTCGGCCGCCTTCGGGCTACCGAACGTCCGCCCTCGTCGAAATCCCAGCCACTCATCGTCGTTCTCCTCACATCATTCCGACACGGCGCCGGGGCTTCACACTACAAATCGAGCCCGAGGCTGCGTTCCGGCAGCGGCGGCAGAACGTCGCCCCGGTCTGGCCTGAGGTCAGGCGGTGGTTTGAGATCCTCGACCTTTGGCAGCGGCGCCCTGCCGTCGCGGTCGGCCAGTGGCGGTAGATTGCCGGGCAAAAGCGGCAGCGCGGCGGAGAACCGGTGCAGCTTCAGCATGTCGTCGCTCGACACCATCGAGGTCTCATCGACCACGAGCATCTGACCGGAGAAGGTCGCGCGCGCCTGGTCATAGGCATCACCCTGCCGGTTGCCGACGTGGCGCTCGTTGGCGAGGATGAAGGAGGCGACCGTCTGCGATTTGATCCCGGCGCCTTCGGTGAGATCCCCGACCATCTTGTTCTGGAAGGCGAGGCCGGTAACGGCGCGGCCTTCGGCTTGCGCGATACGCGCCACGGCTTGCAGCATGGTCGACTTGCCATCGCCGGCGAGCCCTGCACCACGACGGTCCGATCCTCCGACGAAGCGATCAGCGTTGCGGCCGCGAGCTGGCCCGCATTGAGTTCCGATCGGCGAGCGCCTGCAGGCGCTCAGGAGCCTCGCTGGCGGCGATCTGGGGATCGCCTGCCCCCTGCCCTGCTCCACCGCCTTGAGGATGCTCTCCTCGGTTCCGAGCGCCTCGCGCGTCGTCACCCGCTGTGTTTCGGCGTGCAACTGTGGCCCACCTGACTCGGTGATCGGCTTCTAAACGG
>CAXUMU010000190.1:5044-6427 GCA_964252145.1 uncultured Sphingomonadaceae bacterium | reverse complement strand
GCGGCGGCGGCGGCGCGGGCACCTTCGCTCAGCTTGCCGGCGATCGGGCCCAGCGCCGCGGCTTCGCGCTCGGTGCGCGGCAGCAGCGCGCCGATCAGCACGCCGAGCGCGATTCCGCCCACCAGCGCGGCGATCGGGTTGCCGTCGATCCCGTCGGCGGCGGCGCGGCTGGCGGCGGCGGCCTTGTCGCGCGCCGCCTCATAGGCTTCCGCGGCCTTGTCGCGCGCTGCGTCATACACGTCGGCGGCGGTGTCGCGCGCGGTCTCGTAGGTCTCGCCGGCCTTGTCGGCGGCGGCGGCATAGGCCGCGCCGGACTTGTCCTTCACCGCGCCCAGCGTTTCGCCCCCCTTGTCCTTCGCGGATGCGAACGCGTCGGCGGCGGCGGTCTTCGCCGCGCACGGACTCCGCTGCATCGTGCAGGCGGCCGGATGTGGCCGCGTTGCCCCCGTCCACGTCGTTGGCGGGGCCGTCTTCTGCCTGGATGGTCATCGCACTATCTCCTCGATACGGCCACGAACGCGAAGGCGCCGGCCTGCTCAGCTCTTCTCGACGTTCCTCAACCGGCCAGCCGGTGAAACGGTTTCGCGCTTCCGGAAAAACAACCGCCGGCCCAGCCGCCCGATCGGCCGGCGCAGCCACAGCAGCAGCATGCCCGCGCCGACGCCGCCGATCAGCCCGGGGCGCGCGCGCGCCACCTCGATCACCTCGTCGGCCAGCGCGCCGCTGCGCACACGCAGCCGGTCCACGCCCTCGCGCATCAGCGTATCGGGCTTCAGCCGGTCGTGGAGCTCGTCGGCGGTGGCCTTCAGCCGCGCGCGGGCGCGCTCGACCTCGATCTTGGCGCCGGCGATCGTGGCCTCGTCGCTCACTTCGCCGCCTCCTTGGCTGCCTGCGCCGATGCCGCGATCCGGCCGGTGGCGATCCGCACCAGCAGGCCGCTGACGATCAGGCCGATCACCGCCGCGATCACCACGCCGCCGGCCATGCCGACGCGCTCGAACAGGCGGGCGATGGCCAGGCCGATACCGATCAGCAGCGTCGTCAGCGACGCCTGCAGCAGCAGGATCGCAGCGACGATCAGGATCACCGCGGTCTTCAGCCCCGCGACGCGCCCGACCACGAGCAGCCGGTAATAGTCGATCTCGGCATGGAAGAGCTGCTTGGCGTCGTCGATCAGCCGCGACAGCAGCCCGCCGATCGTCTCCGCGTCCGCGCCGAGCCTGTGGATAGGCGGCGTCACGCCGAAGGTTTCTCGTCGTCGGCAGCGACTGCCGCGGCGCCTGCCCCGGCCTTCAGCACGCGGGCAACCGCGAAGCCGACCGCGACCGCCGCGCCGATCGCGAGCGCCGGGCTGCTGCGCACGGCGGAGCGGGCGTCCTCGAC
>CAXUMU010000190.1:0-5034 GCA_964252145.1 uncultured Sphingomonadaceae bacterium | reverse complement strand
TCCTCGACCAGATCGTCGACGTCCTTCTCGCGCAGCTGCGTCGCGAACCCGGCCAGCAGGTCGCTCGCCTGGCGGACATAGTCGCCATATTGCGCACCGACCTTGTCGTCGATCGTGCCGGCGGCATCGCCGACCATCTTGACGACATTGTCGAGCACGTCGCTTGCCTTGTCCTTGCCCTGCACGGCGTAGGAGCGCGCGGTGTCCGCCGCCTGCGCGCGGAGCCCCGCGGTCTTCTCGCCGATCGCGGTTACCGCATCGTCCTTGATGCCGACCGCGGCCTCGCTCAGGCTGGGTTTCGCCTTCAGCGCGCCGTGGCCGAGCGCGAAGCCGTCGCCCGCCTCGCCCTCCACCGAGGCGCCGGGGATGATCGAGTCGGTGCCCTCCGGCAGCACTTCCGAATTGTCGGCCATGGTCCGTCTCCGTAATGAACTACGCTGTCGGCACCAAAACAGTCGCACGCGAACAACCGTTCCATCCCCGCTCCGATATTTGCCTATCCCCGCCCGGCCGGATAGACGCGCTCGCCAGCGCCCCCATCCAGCGAAAGGCCCGCCTGCGCCATGACCGCGATCCTCGACGTCCACGCCCGCCAGATCATCGACAGCCGCGGCAATCCCACCGTGGAGGTGGACGTGACGCTGGACGACGGCAGCTTCGGCCGCGCCGCGGTTCCCTCAGGGGCGTCGACCGGTGCGCACGAGGCGGTGGAGCTGCGCGACGGCGACAAGACGCGCTGGCTGGGTAAGGGCGTCGACCAGGCGGTCGCCGGCGTGAACGGCGAGCTGGCCGATGCGATCATCGGGCTGGATGCCGAGGATCAGGGCGCGATCGACCTGCGCATGATCGCGCTGGACGGCACCGACAATAAGGGCCGGCTGGGCGCCAACGCGATCCTGGGCGTCAGCATGGCGGTCGCCAAGGCGGCGGCCGAGGCGCGCGGGCTGCCGCTCTATCGCTACGTCGGCGGGGTCGCGGCGCATGTGCTGCCGGTGCCGATGATGAACATCATCAACGGCGGCGCGCACGCCGACAATCCGATCGACTTCCAGGAATTCATGATCATGCCGACAGGCGCGGAGACGCTGGCGGAGGCGGTGCGCTGGGGCGCGGAGATCTTCCACACGCTGAAGAAGGGCCTGCACGACCGGGGTCTCGCCACCGCGGTGGGCGACGAGGGCGGCTTCGCGCCGAATCTCGCGAGCGCGCCCGACGCGCTCGACTTCATCATGGCCTCGATCGAACAGGCCGGCTACCGGCCGGGCGAGCAGGTCGGCATCGCGCTGGATTGCGCGGCGAGCGAGTTCTTCAAGGGCGGGGCCTACGCGCTGGAGGGCGAGGGGCGGACGCTCGGCTCGGCCGAGATGGTCGATTACCTGGCGGATTTGTGCGGCCGCTACCCGATCGCCTCGATTGAGGACGGCATGGCCGAAGACGATTGGGACGGCTGGGCGCTGCTGACGCAGAAGCTGGGCGGCAAGGTCCAGCTGGTCGGCGACGACGTGTTCGTCACCAACCCGAAGATCCTGGCCAAGGGCATCGGGCGCGGCATCGCCAACTCGCTGCTCGTCAAGGTGAACCAGATCGGGACGCTGACCGAGACGCTGGAGGCGGTGGCGATGGCGCAGCGCGCCGGCTATACCGCGGTCATGTCGCACCGCTCGGGCGAGACCGAGGACGCGACGATCGCCGACCTCGCCGTCGCCACCAACTGCGGCCAGATCAAGACCGGCAGCCTCGCCCGCTCCGACCGGCTGGCCAAGTACAACCAGCTGATCCGGATCGAGGAGGAATTGGGCCCGGTCGCGCGCTATGCAGGGCGGGACGCGCTGAAGGCGCGGTCGTAAGAAGCGTCGCCGCATCGTCATCCCGGACTTGATCCGGCTTTCGCCGGGATGACTTGGGTGTGGCATCGGAGCTCCTTGCACCCCTGGCATCTTAACACTTCGTGGCAAGTTCTTCACACGCCGTCGCAAAAGCGCTTGCATCGCGCGCGCGCAGGTGATTCTGTGCGCGGCGTGCCACGCCTCCGCTCCACCGCCTCGCTGATCCGCTCCGCCGCCGGGCCGGCGCTCGCCATGCTCGTGATCGCGAATTTCGCCGGCTACGCGCTGTTCGGCGCGAACGGCCTGTTCGCCTGGAGCGACTATCGCCGCTCGCTGGAGGCGCGCACGCACGAGCTGGCCGGCATCCAGGCCGAGCGCGACCGGCTCGCCCACCGCAACCAGTTGCTCGGGCCCAAGGTCGATCCAGACTATGCCGACGAGCTGATCCGCCGCGAGACCGGCCAGGTTCGCCCGGACGAATATATCATTCCGACGCGCTGACCCCCGCTCCCGCCCGGTGGCGGATGCCGTTGCCGAACCGCGTCCCTGCGTCCTATAGACTTTCCCGACAGCCAGCAGGGAGCGGATTCTTTGGCCAAAGCAGCCCAGCCGAGCGGCGCGACCGCGCCAGCGCCGGCCCCGACCGCCAATCGCGAGCGCCCGGGCGAGCCGCAGCGTTTCCAGGCCGACAAGGCCACGATGATGGAATTCTACCGCCAGATGCTGCTGATTCGCCGCTTCGAGGAGCGCGCCGGGCAGCTCTACGGGCTCGGCCTGATCGGCGGCTTCTGCCATCTCTACATCGGGCAGGAGGCGGTCGCGGTCGGGCTGCAGTCGGCGCTCACCGTCGGCAAGGACTCGGTGATCACCGGCTACCGCGATCACGGCCACATGCTCGCCTACGGGATCGATCCCAAGATCATCATGGCCGAGCTGACCGGCCGCGCCGCCGGTATCTCGAAGGGCAAGGGCGGCTCGATGCACATGTTCTCGGTCGAGCATGGCTTCTACGGCGGCCACGGCATCGTCGGCGCGCAGGTGTCCCTGGGCGCGGGGCTTGGCTTCGCGCACAAATATAAGGGCGATGGCGGCGTGTGCCTGGCCTATTTCGGCGACGGCGCGGCCAATCAGGGCCAGGTCTACGAAAGCTTCAACATGGCCGAGCTGTGGAAGCTGCCGGTGATCTTCGTGATCGAGAACAACCAGTACGCCATGGGCACCAGCGTCAACCGCGCCTCGTCCGAGGACCAGCTGTACCGCCGCGGCGAGAGCTTCCGCATCCCCGGCATCCAGGTCGACGGCATGGACGTGCTGGCGGTGCGCGGCGCCGCCGAGGAGGCGCTGGCCTGGACGCGCGCGGGCAAGGGCCCGGTGCTGCTGGAGCTGAAGACCTACCGCTACCGCGGCCACTCCATGTCCGATCCCGCCAAGTACCGCTCGCGCGACGAGGTCCAGTCGGTCCGGGAGAAGTCGGACCCGATCGACCACCTCAAGCGCGAACTGGAGGCGGTGGGGGTCACCGACGAGGAGCTGAAGGCGCTCGACAAGGAAACCAAGTCGATCGTCGCGGAGGCCGCCGCCTTCGCCGAGGAATCGCCCGAGCCGGAACTGTCCGAACTCCATACCGACGTGCTGGTGGGGCAATATTGATGCCGATCGAACTGAAGATGCCCGCGCTCTCCCCCACGATGGAGGAGGGCACGCTCTCCAAATGGCTGGTGAAGGAAGGCGACGAGGTGAAGTCCGGCGACATCCTCGCCGAGATCGAGACCGACAAGGCGACGATGGAATTCGAGGCGGTGGACGAAGGCACGATCAGCAAGATCGTCGTCGCCGAGGGCACTGACGGGGTGAAGGTGGGCGAGGTGATCGCGCTGATCGCGGGAGAGGGTGAGGACGCGTCCGCGTCGGCCGAGCCGGCCACGCCGCGCGCCGAGCCGAAGGAGGAGAAGAAGGCCGGGGACGGCGAGGTCACCGCCCCGGAATCCGCCACACCCCACCAGATGGAGACCGGCGCACGCGATCTGGTCGCCTCGACGGAGAAGACCGAGGTCGCCGATCCCGAAGTGCCCGCCGGCACCGAGATGGTCCGCACCACCGTGCGCGAGGCGCTGCGCGATGCTATGGCCGAGGAGATGCGCGCCGACGACCGCGTGTTCGTGATGGGCGAGGAGGTTGCGCAATATCAGGGCGCGTACAAGGTGACGCAGGGGCTGCTCGACCAGTTCGGCGAGAAGCGCGTGATCGATACCCCGATTACCGAGATGGGCTTTGCCGGAGTCGGCGCGGGCGCGGCGATGGGGGGCCTGAAACCGATCGTCGAGTTCATGACGTTCAACTTCGCAATGCAGGCGATCGATCAGATCATCAATTCGGCCGCCAAGACCAACTATATGTCGGGCGGGCAGATGCGCTGCCCGATCGTGTTCCGCGGCCCCAACGGCGCGGCCGCGCGCGTGGGCGCGCAGCACAGCCAGAATTACGGTCCGTGGTATGCCAGCGTCCCCGGCCTGATCGTGATCGCGCCTTATTCGGCGGCGGACGCCAAGGGCTTGCTCAAGGCGGCGATCCGCTCCGACGATCCGGTGGTGTTCCTGGAGAACGAGCTGCTCTACGGCCAGAGCTTCGACGTGCCGAAGCTCGACGATTACGTGCTGCCGATCGGCAAGGCGCGGATCGTGCGGCCGGGCAAGGACGTGACGCTGGTCAGCTACACGATCGGCGTGGGCGTCGCGCTGGATGCGGCGGAGAAGCTGGCCGGCGAGGGCATCGACGCCGAAGTGATCGACCTGCGCACGCTGCGCCCGCTCGACACCGGGACCGTGCTCGCGAGCCTCGCCAAGACGAACCGGATGGTGGTGGTGGAGGAAGGCTGGCCGACCTGCTCGATCGCGTCCGAGATCATGGCGGTGGCGATGGAGCAGGGCTTCGACGACCTCGACGCGCCCGTGCTGCGCGTGACCAACGAGGACGTGCCGATGCCCTATGCGGCCAACCTGGAGAAGGCGGCGCTGCTGAAGGCGGACGACGTGGTGAAGGCGGCGAAGAAGGTCTGCTACAAATAGCGTTTCTCTCGCAGCACGGCGAGGGCGAGAAACCTCGCCGAACCTCTTCCTCACCCCGGACTTGTTCCGCAATCATCCCCTTACGCCAAGGAATGTCGCATCCGTACCCCGGCGCAGGCCGGGGTCCAGCTACGCGCGGCCCG
>CAXUMU010000189.1:3604-6486 GCA_964252145.1 uncultured Sphingomonadaceae bacterium | reverse complement strand
AGCCCGATATCGACCACGCGCACCGCTCCGCAATGCGCGGCGGCGGGATACAGCACATGCCCCGGCTTGAGCGCGCCGAGCGCGAGCGTCAGGTCGACGTCGGGCTGCGTCGGCGAGGCCGCACCGCCGTCGCTGTCGATCCCGCTCGGCCCCTCGACCGCGAGCGTCTGGTCGATCGCGGCCTGCGCATCCTCATACGCCACGTTCGCGGCGATCCGCACCACCGCGCGGGTGAAGCGCCACGCCTTCAGCGCGCCGTCCGCCGCGATCGTCAGGTGACAGGCGAGCGCGGCGCGGTCGGCGCCTTCCTTCAGCGAGCAGATGTCGGCGCTCAGGCTCTCGGGCAGCATCGGCACGACGCGGTCGGGGAAGTAGACGCTGTTGCCGCGTTTGCGCGCCTCGCGGTCCAGTTCGCTGCCGGGGCGGACGTAGAAGCTGACGTCGGCGATGGCGACGATCGCCTTGAACCCGCCCGGGTTGGCGGGGTCCTCGTCGGGCGCGGCCCACACCGCATCGTCATGGTCGCGCGCATCGGTCGGGTCGATCGCGACGATCGGGAGATCGCGCAAATCCTCTCGCCCCTGCCCGAGATTGCGCTTGGCCGAGCGTTCGGCCTCCGCGAGCAACTCCGCGGAGAACACGGTCGGGATGCCCAGCTTGTGGATCGCGATCAGGCTGAAGCTGCGCGGCGCGAACGGATCGCCCAGCCGCTCGGTCACCTTCGCGGTCATGCGCGGTGGGCGGCCGCTCTTCTCGGCGAGCACGAGATCGCCGACATCCGCCTCGCCCGCGTCGGACACCGGCCATTCGCGCCGCTCGCGCTTGTCCACCGGCTTCAGCCAGAGGCGGTCGCCCTCGCGGTGGAGGACGCCCAGCACCAGCTCCTCGCCCTTGGGCAGCACCTTCAGCGGATGGGCGAGCCAGCCCTGCCCCGCCTCCTCGGTCCGGGCGAGCACGCGGTCGCCGACGCCCAGCGCCGAACGCCTACCGCGCTCCACCACGCGCAGCCGCGGCGGCGGGGTGCCGGCGTCCCAATGCTCAGGGGTCGCGATCGGCGTGCTGCCGTCGATGTCGACGATCCGCAGCACCGTCACCTTGGGCACGCCGCCCATCTTGTGGAACGCGCGGCCGGGGGCGGAATCGATCAGCCCCTCGTCCGCCATGTCCTTCAGCAGCGCCTTGAGCGCGATCTTGTCGGCGCCGTGCAATCCGAACGCGCGCGCGATCTCGCGCTTGCCGGCGGCTGTGTCGCTGGTGGCGATGAAGTCGAGGATCTGCTGGCGGCTGGGCAGGCCGACGGGTGCGTTGCGAGGCATCGTCCCGCGATAGGGCAGTGCGACGCCTACGTCATCTGCGGCTTCAATCATGCGCCGGTTCGGTTAATGGACGTGCATGGAAGAGACCGACATCCTCGTCATCGGCGGCGGCATCAACGGGGCGGCAATCGCGCGCGACGCATCCGGGCGCGGGCTGAAGGTCATGCTGGTCGAGCAGGCCGATCTGGCGCACGCCACCTCGTCCGCCTCGACCAAGCTGATCCACGGCGGCCTGCGCTACCTGGAGCAGCGCGATTTCCGGCTGGTGCGCGAATCGCTGCAGGAGCGCGCGACGATGCTGCGCTCGGCCCCGCACATCATCCGCCCGTTGCGTTTCGTGCTGCCGCACAGCGATGCGGTGCGGCCCTATTGGCTGGTCCGCGCCGGGCTGCTGCTGTACGATCTGTTCGGGATCGGCGGCGGGCTGCCGCGGTCGCGCCCGATCAAGATCGACGATCCCGACCTGCTGGGCGAGGCCGAGCGCGGCTTCGCTTATTACGATGCCTGGGCGGACGATGCCCGGCTGGTCGTGCTGAACGCGCTGGACGCGGCCGAGCGCGGCGCGACCGTCCGCACGCGCACCCGGCTGATGGCGGCGCGGCGCGAGGGCGGCGGCTGGGTCGCCGAGCTGCTGGACACCGCCGGCAATACGGGCAGCGTCACGGCGCGCGCGATCGTCAACGCCGCCGGGCCGTGGGTGGAGGAGGTGCTGCGCGGCCGCATCGGGCAGGATGGCGGCGCGCGCGTGCGGCTGGTCAAGGGCAGCCACATCGTCGTGCCGCAGCTGTTCGCCGGCGAGGATGCGTGGCTACTGCAGCAGCCCGACAAGCGCGTCGCGTTCGCGATCCCCTATGAAGGCAAGTTCACGCTGATCGGCACGACAGATGTCGCGTGGGACGCGCCGCCCGGCCCGGCGCGGATCGACCCGGAGGAGATCGACTATCTCTGCGCCGCGAGCAACGCGCGCTTCCGCCGCCAGATATCATCGACCGACGTGCAATGGGCCTATGCCGGCGTGCGCGCGCTGAAGGATGATGGCGCCGCCTCGGCGAGCGAGGTGACGCGCGACTATGTGCTGGAGCTGGACACGGCCGGTGCGCCTTTGCTCTCGGTGATCGGCGGCAAGCTGACCACCGCGCGCGCGCTGGCCGAGGAGGCGGTGGACAAGCTTTCGTTGCCGGGCGGCGGCAAGGCGTGGACGAAGCCGGCGAAGCTGCCGGGCGGCGACATCGGCAGGTTCGACAGGGCGCTGCGCGCGGCGGCGGAGCGCTGGCCGTTCCTTACCGGCGCGCGGCTGGAGCGGATGCTGCGCGCCTATGGCAGCCGGCTGGAGCGCATCCTGGGCGATGCGCGCGGCACGGCGGCGCTGGGCGAGGACTTCGGCGGGGGGCTGTACCGGGCGGAGGTCGATTATTTGATCGATCGCGAATGGGCGCGCAGTGCCGAGGACATATTGTGGCGGCGCACGAAGCTGGGCCTGCACATCGATGCGCGGCAGGCGGCGCGGCTGGCCGAGTATCTGGCAGGGCGCGCGCCCTAGATCCTCCCCGGCACGGGGAGGGGGAC
>CAXUMU010000189.1:0-3594 GCA_964252145.1 uncultured Sphingomonadaceae bacterium | reverse complement strand
GCCTGCGGCTGGTCCCCCTCCCCGTGCCGGGGAGGAGCTAGAGGGTTCGTCGCCGGAGATCCGCCAGGCACCGGGCCGCCGTGTGCCCGTCCCACAAGTCTGGCCGGCGCCGCTGCGCCGGCGGGACCGCCAGCGCTTCGGCCAGTTCGGCGACCAGCCGCTCCACCTTCACCAGCCGGCTGGTGCCCTCGCTGATCGTGATCGGGCGCTCGGTATTGTCGCGCAGCGTCAGGCAGGGAATGCCGAGATAGGTGGTCTCCTCCTGGATGCCGCCCGAATCGGTGATCACCGCGGCGGCGCCCAGCACCAGGCTCATGAAGCGGATGTACGGCGCGGGCTCGATCAGCCGCACGCCGGCCGCCGTCAGTCTGTCGGTCAGCCCCGCCGCCGCCAGCCGCGCGGCGGTGCGCGGGTGGACCGGAAACACCAGCGGCAAGCGCGCCTGCGCCTCGGCCAGCGCCGCGACCAGCCGGGCGAGCTGGTCCGGATCGTCCACGTTGGACGGGCGGTGCAGCGTGACGACGCCGTAGCCGCCGCGCGCCAGCCCCAGCGATCCCGCCGCATCCGCCGCCGCGATCGCCGGGCGGGCCAGCTCGAAGCTGTCCATCATGATGTTGCCGACGCGGGTGATGCGCGCCGCCGGGATGCCCTCCGCCACCAGGTTCCCGTCCGCGTCGGGCGAGGGCGTCCACAGCACGTCGGCGAGCACGTCGGTCACGAGGCGGTTGAGTTCCTCGGGCATCGCGCGGTCGCCGCTGCGCAGCCCCGCCTCCAGGTGCACCGTCGGGATGCCGAGCTTGGTGCCGACCAGCGCGCAGGCGGCGGTGGAGTTCACGTCGCCCACTACGATCAGCCAGTCGGGCCGGTCCTTCAGCGCGACCGCCTCGTAGGCGATCATCACCCGGCCCGTCTGCTCGGCATGACTGCCCGATCCGACGCCCAGGTGGTGATCCGGCTGCGGCAGCCGCAGGTCGGCGAAGATCGCGTCCGACATGTTCGCATCATAATGCTGCCCGGTGTGGATCAGCACCGGCATGAAATCGGGCGCGGCGGCCAGCGCATGCCACAGCGGCGCGACCTTCATGAAATTGGGCCGGGCGGCGGCGATCAGGTGGACGCGGGCGGGTTGCATGAGGGCGTGCCTAGCAGCCACTCGTTGCGGACAGGTTTCCGCCGTGGCAAGCGGACGCCGCAAAGGAGACAGAGCGGATGACCGATAAGAAGCGTGCGCCCTATATCGTCGGCATCGGCGGCACCGCCTCGCCCGGCTCGTCCACGGAGCAGGCGCTGGTGCTGGCGCTCGCTGCGGCCGAGCGTGTCGGCGCGCAGATCGAGATGTTCGGCGGCGCGAGCCTCGCCAGCCTGCCGCACTATCTGACCGACGGCACGACCAGTTCCGAGGAGGGCCGCCGGCTGGTCGAGGCGGTGCGGAACGCCAACGGCCTGATCATCGCGAGCCCCGGCTATCACGGCTCGATCTCGGGCATGGTGAAGAATGCGATCGATTATCTGGAGGAGACCGCGAAGGACAAGCGGATCTATCTCGACGGCGTGCCGGTGGGCCTGATCGCGACCGCCTACGGGTGGCAGGCGACCGGCAGCACGCTGGCGACGCTCCGCTCGATCGTGCACGCGCTGCGCGGCTGGCCGACGCCGCTGGGCGCGGCGATCAACACGTCGGGCGGGATCTTCAAGAACGGCGCGTGCAGCGATGCGGGCGCGGCGGCGCAACTCGATCTGGTCGGGCGGCAGGTCTACCAGTTCGCGCAGCTGCGGCTGACGGACCCGTCGGTGACGGAGACGGGCGTCGCGAAAGGGTGACGATGCCGCACCGGGTCGTCATCGCGAGGAGCGCAGCGACGCGGCGATCCACTTGTTCGAGACACCAGCTGCGATGTGAAGTCGCGAGGTGGATTGCTTCGCTATGCTCGCAATGACCAAGGAAAGGACGAGTTGACGTCATCGCACCGCAAAGGATGATCGGGGAACTCGAAGCCGTGCTTCGGAAAGGACCCTAGCGCCGCACGATCTCGTCCGGGTTGGCGAACAGGCGGCCCGGTGCGCGGCGCACCTTGAGCCGCACCGACGCGCCGGCGCACAGGCCGGCCAGCCGCTCGCGCGGGGCGAGCACGGTCATGCTCTTGCCGGCGGCGTCGCCCAGCAGGTTGGCGAAGCCGGCGACCGGGCCGGCACGATCGACGCGCAGCTCCACCGCGTCGAAATCGGGCAGGTCGGCCGGTCGGGGCGGGGCGACGACGACGGCGTCCACCGCCGTCCAATTCTCCACCATCTGCACCATCGCCACCCCGTCCATTCCACCCGTCCCTCAGCCCTTGCCGTGCAGTGCGTCGTGGAGCTTGCGCTCCAGCTCATGAACGCGCGCTTGCAGCTGGTCGAGGAGGCCGCCGCCCTCCGCCTCGGCCTGGTGCGGTTTGACCGGCTTCTTGGGCGGCTTGACCACCGGCGCCGCGCGCACCGTCACCTTCGCGCTGATCGTCGCCGCCGACGCGCCGATGTCCGTGACCGAGACGAGCGTGTTGCTGCCAGCATAGCTGTGCGAGTTGGGCTTGCTGGTGGCGTTGAACGCATGGTTGGCGGTGCTGCCGGGATAGGGATCGCCCGAATCGCCGCGGTTGGTGCCGGCCTTCAGCTGGTCGAGCCCGTCCGCCTGGAGCAGCTTCACCTGCGGATGCGCATCGTTGGCGTTGCCGCCGATCGCATCGTCGATGTGCCAGATCAGCAGCCCCGGCCCGGGCAGCTTGGCATCGTAGCCGCCGAGCTGGCGGTTCTCGACGAGGAAATATTCCTGGCCGAGCGTGCCGTTGGTCCACAGGCGGTAGACCTTGTGCGAGGTGCGCACGTCCTCGATCTGGAGCGTCGCGTTCTGCGTCTGGTTGACGGTGGTCACCCAGCCCTGCTGGCTCTTGCACCAGGCGGAGCAATGCGCCGGAATGTCGCCGCCGCCGTTCCAGCTGCCGCCGCCCATCAGGCACCAGTTGCCGACACCCGACGAGGAATAATCGGTGTCGTAGAGATCGGGGAAGCCGAACAGCAGATGGCCCAGCTCGTGGGCGCAGACGCCAATCTTGGCATCCTCCGGCACGGTGAGGTAGGCGAAGATCTTGGTGCCGTCGACGTCCAGTTCGCCGCCGTCCAGCACCCATTTGTGCGACCAGATGTCGTTGGTGTCGCCGGTCTCCTCGCCGCCGCCGCCGGCGTGGACGACGATGAATGCATCGACATAGCCGTTGCCGTCATTGTCGTACGACTTGAAGTCGATCACCGCGTCCGCCAGCACGGCGGCGTCGTGCGCCATCGTCTGTGCGTTGGGCAGCGCCGATCCCGTGCCCGACGCGCCGTGCGCGTAGGCGGCGATCGTCTGCGGCAGGCGCAGCGGGCCGACGACCGCGCCGGTGATCGTGATCAGGCCGTTCGTCACCTCCTGATAATATTCGCGCACCGATCCGTTGGGCAGTTTCCCGACCGAGAAGAACAGGTCCTCGAAATGCGCCGCGGTCTGCGCGAACGGCTTGTCCGAAAAGTCCACCAGCGCCACCGCGACGCGCAGCTCGCCGCGCAGCGGCGCGCGCGCGG
>CAXUMU010000188.1:0-6496 GCA_964252145.1 uncultured Sphingomonadaceae bacterium | reverse complement strand
GGGGGTGCGCTGGGTCGGGCGGGGTGGGTTTGCTCACGCGGATGCCCGCTTGCGCTCAAACATGGGCCATGACCGCATCGAACACCTCCTGGGGCCGGATGTCGACGATGCAGGCGAACTCCTTCCCGCATTCCTCGATGTCATGGAAGATCGCGCAGCCGGCGCAGGGCACGCGCCGGCTGATGATCGTGCCGACATTCTCCTGCCCCCATTCGGCCCAGTCGATCCGCGCGGTGAACAAGGTGACCACGTTGGTCCCGCGCAGCGAGGCGAGATGCTTCGGCCCGGAATCATTGCCCACCATCACCGTGCAGAACGACATGAACGCATCGAAATGATCGAACGGCAGCCGCTCATCGAGGAAGGTGAAGCGCTCGGCCGCCAGCAGCTCGGGCGGCAACGTCGCGCGCACCTGCGGATCCTCGGTCATCATCACGACCTTCAGCCCGGGCTCGCGCAGCAGCATCGCCGCCAGCGCCGGATAATGCGGCCAGCGGCTGAACACGACGCGCGCGCCGGCGTGCAGCACCACGAAACGGTCGCCGGGGCGGATCCCGTAGGGCTCGAGCAGCTCCGGCGACAGATCGTCCCGCCGCGCGATCGGCGCGCTGGTCCGCAGCAGCGCGCCCAGCGCCTCGACCATCGCGAGCACTTTGGCCGAATGCGGGATCACGTCCATGCCGCTGCGCCGGTCGTGCGTGTTGAGGATGAAGTCCGCGCTCAGCCACGGCCAGTCCTCGCCGCCCATGCCGTAGATGAAGCGGGCGCCGGACAGTTGGAGCAGATCGCGCGACACGTTGGACTGGGCCAGATCCAGCGCGATGTCGAACCGGTACGGCTCCAGCCGGCGGCGCAGCTCCTCCTGCGTACCCAGCGGCATCAGCCGGCGCCGCTCGAACTTGTCGTCCGGGAAATCGGCCAGGATGATCTCGTCGAACAGGTTCAGCGTCCGCGCGAGATCGACGTTCGCCACCGTCAGCAGGCCGACGATGTTGGCCTCGGGCGCCAGCTCGCGCAGCCGGGTGATCGCGGGGATCGACGCGACCATGTCGCCCAGCTGGTCCGTCCGCAGCACCAGCACGTTGCGGATGCCGTCGGGAAACAGCGCGCGGACGGCGGAGCGCACCATGCTGGGGCGCGCGCGGATCTGCTCCTCGATCGGCCGTTCGTCGCCGGGCGCGAGCTCCACCAGCGCGTCGGACTTGGGATAGTCCGCCTCCGCGACCGGCGCGGCGATCACGACCTGCTCGTGGAACGAGCGCGCCGCGCCGTCCGCGTCCAGGAAGCGCAGCTCCAGCGCGCGCAGGCCGGGGCGGAAGGCGGAAAAATCAAGCCACTCGTTGAAGACGTATTTCTTGACGCGTTCCTTGTCCGCCTCGAACGTCATGAGATAGCCGCCCTTCAGCGGCGCGCGGTGGATCGTGGCGCCCTGCAGGATCACCTGCAGCTCCACGATCGGCGTCGCGGAGACGACGAAGCCGCGGATCGCCTCCACCCCGCGCCGGGGGCGGCGCACGCCCCTGTCGCGCGCCGCCGGCCGCCGTCGCCGGCGCACGTCGACCACCTCGTCGTGCGACTTGAGCAGGTCCTGCGGGTCGCGCGGCACGAGGCCCGGTGCGAGCCGGCCGAGCGCTTCGCCCTCGCCGATATCCGCGATCTCGCGGTCGAAGCGCAGCGGCTCGGGGGCGGCGGTCGCGGGCGCCGCGCCGAGCTCTTCCATCCGCGCGGCCTCGGTCGCGGCGCCGGCATTGTGGGGGTCGAGCTCGACCGCGCGGCGATAGGCGGCGGCGGCCTCGTCCAGCCGCCCGGCGACCTTGTAGAAATGGCCCAGCTGCAGCGCGAGATCGGCATCCTGCGGCGTCAGCCGCTCGGCGATCCGGTAATGCCGCTCGGCGCGGTCGAGCTGGCCGGTTTCCTTGAACATATGTCCGCACTGGACGTGAATGCCGGCGCGATCGGGCCGCAGGCGCGCCGCTTCCTCGAACAGGATGGCGGCTTCGCCATATTGCCGGGCGTCGCGCAGCGCCTCGGCACGGCGTACGATGTCCGCGGCGATGCGGTGTCGCGGGCCGCGCAGGCGCCGTGCCCAACCTGAAACGGCCTTACCGAACAATCGCCTGGACCCCTTGCCAGCCCCGCACGCCCGCCGCCAGCCGCCTGCGTGGTAAGCACTTCATCCAGCTTGCAAAGCCGCTGCCGCCGGCCAAGTCAATATGGCGATCCGGCAACGTCTGCGGCGCCGTCCGTTAGCCACGGTCGGCATGCTCCCCTTACCCCAGCCCGCCGCAATGGCGACTTCCGGCGCTTGACCTTGCCGCGCAAGCTATGGATGTGCGGAACCGGGATGGGATGCAAAAGGTGCAACGGTGCTGAATGCGGACGTGGGCTCGGAATGCGATTTCAATGGTGCGACCTGCGTCCTGACCCGCAAGGGCGCGCGCGGCCACGCCGTGTTCGGTCCGTATGTCGAGCTGGAGCCCGGCGACTATATCGTGGAATTCACGCTGTTCCCGGCCGGCGGCGCGGCGGAGCCCGACGCGGTCTGCGCGACGCTGGACGTGACCCGCGACGAGGGCAAGGATATGCTGGCCCGGCGCGACATCCGATATTCGGACCTGGCAGGCGGCGCGGCCCATTTCACGCTCAGCTTCGCCGTACCGGAAGCCTCGCGCGTCGAATACCGGGTCGAGGTCACGGGCATCGTCCCCCTGCTGGTGCAGGAGCATCGGCCGATCGTGCGCCTGCCGGAGGGCGCCGACGATCCGGCCGCGCTGATCGCAGCGGCGCGCTTTCCGTCCAGCGAGGTGCCGCTGCCCGCCTTCTTCGGCGCGCCTTTCTTGGATCGGGGAAGTTCCAGGATCATCGATCATCGCCAAAGGCTGCGCCGCTTTCACGAACAGGGCGTCGCGGTTTCGGTCGCCGATGGCGAGGCGGTGTTGCGCGTGCAGGGCGTGTCGTTCCACGCGCGCTGCGTGGACGACCTGAACTTCATCAACGAGATCTTTTTCGAGAGCGCCTATAATTTCGTGTGCCCGCGCGACTGCTGCGTGATCGACATCGGCATGAACATCGCGCTCGCCTCGCTGCTGTTCGCCACGCGCGACGGCGTGCAGGAAATCCACGCGTTCGAGCCGTTTCCGGAAACCTTCGGCCGCGCGCTGGCCAACATCGCGCTCAACCCCGCGCTCGCCGCCAAGATCACGCCCTACAATCACGGGATCTCGGACCGGGACGAGGATTCGATCTTCACGGTATTCGATCGCGGCGATTCGGGCGAAATGGCGACGCGCAGCGTGGAGGGCGGCCGCCCGGTGCGGCTGATCACGCGCGATGCCGCGACCGCGCTGCGCCCGATCATCGCCGCGGCCCGCGCCAAGGGACGCGACGTGGTGATGAAGGTGGATTGCGAAGGCGCCGAGTTCGCGATCTTCAAGTCGCTGGACGAAGCCGGGCTGCTGGGCGAGGTGACCGCGTTCATGGTCGAATGGCACCGCGTGTTCGAGGGCCGGACGCAGGCCGAGCTGATCGGCCCGCTGAAGCGCGCCGGCTTCGTCGCGTTCGATCTCACGCGGGAGACCGGCAACGGCTTCTTCTACGCGGCGCGGACCGCCTGAGGCGGCTCAGGCGATCTCGATCGCATCGGCCCGGTAGTTGAGTTCGACCGGCGTGCCGTAAGCGAGGCCCGGCATGAACCCGCCGAGGATCTCGACCACCGAGCTCGCCTGGTGATGATCGGGCTTGGTCGCGGGGTCCGGGATGTAGAGGAAGGCCGGCCGGCCGGCGCCGCCATCCCAGCGCAGGCGGCACCGCGACAGCAGGAAATTCTCCGGCGGGAAACGCGCGGTCCAGCGCACCGCCGCCAAACGCAGCTCCGGTGTCCGCAGGATCACGGTGCGGCCCGGGAAGTTCAGGTTGATCGTTCCGGCGAAGGCGGGTCCGCCCAGATACGCTTCGAAATCGGCGATGCCCGCGCGGAAGAACGGCAGTTGCGGCGCGATCGTGCCGGCGGGAAAGCGTGGATCGCCGCACGCGCCCGATGCGACGCGGTGGCCGCGCACCACTTCCCCGCTCGCCTGCATCCAGCCGTCCGTCATTTCGATCCGTTCCCGATTGCCGCGCAACGCCGTACCGTTGCGTCGCCGCCTGCGCTATGCGACGAAGCCGCGCCTGCGGGGAAAGGACTGAGTTCGTTGGAATTCTATAGGGACTGGGTCGTGCGCACGGCGCTCCCCTTATGGTCGACCGACGGGTTCGACGCGGCCGCGGGCCGGTTTCGCGAGCGGCTGGACGGGGACGGCACGCCGCTTGCCGTGCCCCACCGGGCGATGGTCCAGGCGCGCCAGATCTACGTGTTCGCGCATGCCGATCTGCTCGGCTGGTCGGACGCGGGCACGCTGGCCGAGCGGGCGATGCGCGGCCTGCGGCGCGACTTCATCACCGAATCGGGCGGCCAGGCGAGCGCCGCCTTCTCGATCGATGCGAACGGCACCATCGTGTCGGATGTGCGCGACGCCTATGCGCACGCCTTCCTCCTGTTCGCGATCGCCTGGCTGTACCGGCTGAACCGGGACCGCGAGCTGCTGGCGCTGGCCGACCGCATAGCGGCGTTCATCGACGCCCGGCTGGTCGATCCCGACCATGGCGGCCTGTTCGATGCGTGGCCGGCCGCGCATGGCGACAAGCGCCAGAACCCGCTGATGCACCTGCTGGAGGCCTATCTCGCGCTGGAGCGGGCCGCGCCCGGGCGCGGCTTCGCGGAGCGCGCGCGCGCGATCGTCGGGCTGTTCCGCGCGCGGCTGTTCGATGCGCGCCACGGCGTGATCCTCGAGCATTTCGCGCGCGACTGGTCGCGCCACCACGATCCCGCGAAGGCCGGCATCTTCGAGCCCGGGCATCATTTCGAATGGGTCTGGCTGCTGCGCGAACATGAAGCGGTCACCGGCGACGACGTGGGCGACCTGCCCGAGCGCCTCTATGCCGTCGCCGCGGGCAGCGGCATCGCGCCCTCCGGGCTGATCTTCGACGAGGTGGCCGAAGACATGCGCGTGGCGAAGCCGTCGCACCGGCTGTGGCCGCATACCGAGGCGATCAAGGCCGCGGCGGCACGCGCGCGCGCCGAGCGCGATCCGGACGCGCTGCGCTTCGCCACCGCCATGGCGCAAACGCTGATGCAGCGCTTTCTCGACCGCCCGTTCGCCGGCGGCTGGACCGACCAGTTCGACGCGGCCGGCCGGCCGCTGGTGGATTACGTGCCGGCCAGCTCGCTTTACCACCTCTTCTTCGCCGCCGCCGAGGCGGACAGCGCCTTTTCGCAAGCGCCGGAGGCTCGACGGCATTCCCCCGTGGCGCCATAGCAGCCGCCGACCGCCATCCCGCAAGATCATCGTCCGGACCTGGATAGCACGATGCAGACCTATCTCGATCTCCTGCCCAGCCGCAGCGTCGCCGTGATCGGCGATCTCATGCTCGACTGCTACCTGTACGGCGACGTCGACCGCATCTCGCCCGAGGCGCCGGTGCCGGTGATGCGCGCGACGTCGGAGAAGGCGGTTCCCGGCGGGGCGGCCAACGTCGCGGCGAATCTCGCGGCGCTGGGGCTGTCGGTGCGCGTCGTCGGGCTGACCGGGCAGGACGAGGTGCGCGACCAGCTGATCGAAAGCATGCGCGCGATGGGCGGGGTGGATTGTTCGGGCGTGATCGCCGCGCCGGGCCGCCGGACCACGCGCAAGCTGCGGATCATCGGCGCGCACCAGCAGATCGTGCGGATCGATCATGAGGATGTGGTGCCCTGCTCGGCCGAGATCGAGGATCTCTGCATCGCCGCGGTCCGCGCCGCGATCGATGCGACCGACGTCACGGTCGTGTCCGACTATGGCAAAGGCATGTGCTCGAACCGGCTGCTGCGCCACGCGATCGATCATGCCCGCGCCGCCGGCAAGACGATATTGATTGATCCGAAGCGGCGCGATCTTTCGATCTACAGCGGTGCCTCGATCCTCACCCCCAACCGCAAGGAGCTGTCGGACGCGACCGGGCTGCCGTGCGAAACCGACGAGGAGGCCGCGATCGCGGTCGCCAAGGCGCAGGCGGTCTGCGGCGCCGATATCCTGCTCACGCGGTCGGAGAAAGGCATGTCGCTCTTCCCGATGCACGATACCCCGATCCACCTGCCGACGGTGGCGCAGGACGTGTTCGACGTGTCGGGCGCGGGCGACACGGTGATGGCCGTGCTGGCCGCGGCGATCGCGGCGGAGATCCCGCTGGTGGAGGGGATGCGGATGGCGAACCACGCCGCCGGCATCGTCGTCTCCAAGCTCGGCACCGCCAGCGTGACGCGCGAGGAACTGGTCGCCTCGCTCGCCGCCGAATATGCCTCGCCCTCGGTCAACGACGGCCGGCTGGTCGATGCCGAGGGGGCGGCGGCGCTGCGCTGGGCGGCTGCGGGTACGCAGAAGCTGGCGGCGTTCCTGATGCAGACCACCGATATCCATGCCAT
>CAXUMU010000187.1:0-6585 GCA_964252145.1 uncultured Sphingomonadaceae bacterium | reverse complement strand
CGAGCAGGCCGATCCGTTCGCCAACGTGACTCGGGGCGCCGGGCGCGGCCCCGGCTGGCAGCGCGCGGCCGGATCGGGCGCGCTGGCGCCCGCCGCGCGGATCGTCGAGGTCCGTGCCAGCGCCGCCAGTTTCGCCGCCAAGCCGCGCAGCGATATCGCGCTCGGCGCGCGCGTGTTCCACACCAAGTTCGGCTACGGGGCGGTGGCCGAGATCGAGGGCAACAAGCTGGAGATCGACTTCGAGCATTCGGGCCGCAAACGCGTGCTGGACAGCTTCGTGACGCCGGCATGACGCGCGGTGGTGCCGTCGACAGGGCCTGCGTGACCAGCCCAAGATCGTCATCCCCGCGAAAGCGGGAATCCATGGATACGGCGCCGTTCGAGGTCCAGGCGCGCCGCCCTCCATGGATTCCCGCTTTCGCGGGAATGACGGATAGTCGGGGCGGCGGTAACGGAGCCGTGCGTGAATCCTGAGCTGCTCGACACCGACACGATGGCCCCGGAAGACGGCCTGCCCTTTCCCCGCCGCTACCTCGCCGTCGCGGCGATTTCGTTCGGTACGGCGCTGGTGGTGGTGGACGGCGCGATCGCCTCGGTCGCGCTGCCCACGATCGCGCGCGACCTCATGGTGGACAATGCCGCCGCGGTGCTGGTCGTCACCGTGTATCAGCTGATGCTGGTGATGACGCTGCTGCCCTTCTCGGCGCTGGGCGAGCAGATCGGGCTGAAACGTCTCTACCAATATGGCCTGATCATCTTCACCATCGCGACGCTTCTGTGCTTCTTCGCCAAGAGCCTGCCGTTCCTGCTCGTCGTCCGCGCGGCACAGGCGGTGGGCGCGGCGGCGGCGCTCAGCGTCTCCTCGGCGATCGTCCGCGCGATCTATCCGGTGCGGCAGCTTGGCCGGGGGCTGGGAGTCAATTCGGTCGTCGTCTCCAGCGCCTCCGCGCTCGCGCCCACGCTGGGCGGGCTGATCCTAGGGGTCGCGCCATGGCCATGGGTGTTCGCCGCCGCGGTGCCGTTCGGCGTCGTCTCGCTGCTGCTCGGGCGGTCTTTGCCCGATCCGGCCCCAAGCGGCGGGAGCTTCGACGTGCTGGGCGCGGTGCTGTGCGCGGCCACGTTCGGACTGATCATCTCGGGGCTGGAAAGCGGCGTCCACGGCAATTCGCCGGTCGTCTCGGCCGCGATCGTCGCGGTCGGCATCGTCGTCGGGATCGTGCTGGTGCGCCGCGAACTGCATGAGCCGCGTCCGATCCTGCCGGTCGACCTGCTGTCGGAACCGGTGATGGCGCTGTCCGTGATCGGCGCGCTTGCCGCCTTCCTGGGATCGATGGCGCTCTTGCTGTCGCTGCCCTTCCGGCTGCAGCACGAATTCGGTTTCTCGCCGGGCGCGGTGGGGGCGATGATCGCGCCCTGGCCGCTGACGATCATGTTCGTCGCACCCGCCGCGGGTGCGCTGTCGGACCGCGTACCGGCCGGGCTGCTGGGCGGTATCGGCATGGGGCTCTCGATGGTCGCGCTGCTGTTCCTCGCCTTCCTGCCCGCGTATCCGGGCTATTTCGACATCGCCTGGCGGATGGCGCTGTGCGGCGGCGGCTACGGCCTGTTCCTGTCGCCCAACGCCCGGCTGATCATCGGCTCGGCACCCAGCGACCGGGCGGCGGCGGTCGGGGGGCTTATCTCCACCAACCGGCTGGTCGGCCAGACGCTCGGCGCGACGGTGCTCGCGGCGATGCTGGCGTTCGGCCTGGGCCAGGGGCGCGGGCCGGCCTTCGTCGCGATGGCGCTCGCGGTGCTGGCGGGCGTGTGCAGCGTCGCCCGGCTGCGGCCGGCGCTGCGCAATCCGCCGGGGGCCGAGATCGCCGACGTCCAGCCGGCGCAGCAGGTCAAATAGCCGGGAAACCTCGCCCGCCCGATGCGTTTCCGCGGCACCCCCCAAAGCCGCGGAGTGATCGCAATGCCTTACGTGAAGACGAAGGACTCGACCGACATCTATGTGAAGGATTGGGGGAGCGGACGCCCGGTGGTGCTGCTGCACGGCTGGCCGTTGAACGCCGACAGCTGGGATGATCATGCGCTGGCGCTCGCCAATGCCGGCTACCGCGTGATCGCCTATGATCGGCGCGGTTTCGGCCGCTCGGGCCAGCCGTGGGACGGCTACGATTACGACACGCTGTCGGACGACCTGGCCGACGTGCTGGAGGCGACGGGCGCGAGCGACGCGACGATCGTCGGCTTCTCGATGGGCGGCGGCGAGGTCGCGCGCTACATGTCGCGCCACGGCGGGCGCGGCGTGGTCAAGGCCGGGCTGATCAGCTCGATCGTGCCGTTCGTGCTGCAGACCGACGACAACCCCGACGGCGTGCCGCCCGACATGATCGAGCAGATCAAGGCCGGCATCCTGAAGGACCGGCCGAACTTCTTCGCAACCTTCTTCCAGCAATTCTACGGCGTCGGACTGATCACGAGCCCGGTGAGCCAGGAGCTGCTGGACTGGACGATGATGATGGCGCTGCACGCGGGACTGAAGCCGACGCTCGCCTGCGTCGATGCGTTCGCCAGGACCGACTTCCGCTCGGAACTCTCCGCGTTCCGGGTGCCGACGCTGATCGTCCACGGCACGTCGGACAAGACCGTGCCGATCGATCCCACCGGCCGCGCGGCGGCGGCGGGGATCGCCCAAGGCGAGCTGATCGAGTATGATGGCGCACCGCACGGCCTGACCGCGACGCACGAGGATCGGCTGACTGCAGACCTGCTCGCCTTCCTGGCGGCCTGAGGCGGCGCTTGCGCGCGTGAAACCAAAAGCGTGGTTGCCGCCGCCGTCTGCCCCGTCCTAGGACAAGGCGATGGCGCGGCAATCCTCTCCCTTCGCGTACCGCGATTTCCGATTTTATTGGGGATCGCGCCTGATGGCCACGCTGGCGCAGATGATGATGGTCGTCATCATCGGCTGGCAGGTCTACGACATCGCCCGCCGCACCATGCCGCAGAAGGAAGCGGCGCTGCAGCTGGGCCTGATCGGCATGATCCAGTTCGTCCCTCTCGTCCTGCTGACGCTGGTCGTCGGCTGGGTCGCGGACCGGCTGGACCGGCGGTGGATCGCGCGGATGTCCATCTTGCTGGAATGCGGCTGCGCGGCGCTGCTGGCCTACACCACCTTCAGCGGCACGGTCACGCTGCCGATCCTGTTCGTGGTCGCCGCCCTGCTGCGCGTGGCGCGCGCGTTCGCGCAGCCGGCGCTGCAGGCGCTCTCGCCCAATCTCGTGCCGGCGGCGGTGCTGCCGGCGGCGATCGCGGTCAGCTCGGTCGCGTGGCAGTCCGGCAGCATCCTCGGCCCGGCGGCGGGAGGCTTCCTCTACGCGGTGCATCCGTGGGTGCCCTATGCCGCGAGCGCGCTGCTGTTCCTCGTCTCGTTCACCGGGCTGATGCTGATCGGCCCGGTGCCGCGCAGCTCGATCGCCAAGGGCGGCACGCCCTGGAGCCAGATGATCGACGGCCTGCGCTACGTGCAGCGCAACCGGCTGGTGCTGGGGGCGATCTCGCTCGATCTGTTCGCGGTGCTGCTGGGCGGGGCGACGGCGATGCTGCCGGTGTTCGCGCGCGATATCCTGGGCGTCGGCGCGGCGGGGATGGGGCTGCTGCGCATGGCGCCCGCCGCCGGCGCGGTGGCGACCGCGATCTGGTTCACGTTCAAGCCGCTGAAGACCGATGTCGGCGCCAAGATGCTCGCCGCGGTGATCGTGTTCGGCGCGGCGACCGTGGTGTTCGGCCTGTCGCGCAGCATGCCGCTGTCGCTCGCGGCGCTGGCATTGCTGGGCGCAGCGGACATGCTCTCGGTATTCGTCCGCCAGACGCTGATCCAGCTATACACCCCCGATGCGATGCGCGGCCGGGTCGGTGCCGTCTCGACGCTGTTCGTCTCCGGATCGAACGAGCTGGGCGAGGCGGAATCGGGCTTCCTCGCCGCGGCGATCGGCCCGGTCGCGGCGGTGATCGGCGGCGGCATCGGCGCGATCCTCGTGACGATGCTGTGGGCGCGCTGGTTTCCCGAGCTGCGCCGTGCCCGCACGTTCGATCCGCCCACGACGCTTGAAGACGCGCCCCTGCAGGAGAGAGTGACATGAAGGCTCCGAGCATTCTCGAGACGATCGGCAACACGCCGCACATCCGCATCAACCGCCTGTTCGGCCCGGATGCCGAGGTGTGGATCAAGTCTGAGCGGGCCAATCCCGGCGGATCGATCAAGGACCGCATCGCGCTCGCCATGATCGAGGATGCCGAGCGCTCGGGCAAGCTGCAGCCCGGCGGCACGATCGTCGAGCCGACGAGCGGCAATACCGGCATCGGCCTGGCGATGGTCGCCGCGGTCAAGGGCTACAAGCTCGTGCTGGTGATGCCCGAATCGATGTCGATCGAGCGGCGGCGGCTGATGCTCGCCTACGGCGCGACGTTCGACCTGACCCCGCGCGAAAAGGGCATGAAGGGCGCGATCGAGCGCGCGCTGGAGCTGATCGATTCGACCCCCGGCGCGTGGATGCCGCAGCAGTTCGAGAATCCCGCCAACATCGAGGTCCACGTCCGCACCACCGCGCGCGAGATCCTCGCCGATTTCGCGGATGCGCCGCCCGAGCTGCTGATCACCGGAGTCGGCACCGGCGGCCACATCACCGGGGTCGCGCAGGTGCTGAAGGCGAACTGGCCGCAGCTGAAGGTGTTCGCGGTCGAGCCGACGCTCTCGCCGGTGATCTCGGGCGGGCAGCCGGGGCCGCACCCGATCCAGGGCATCGGCGCGGGCTTCGTGCCGGCCAACCTCCACACCGATCTGCTGGATGGGGTGATCCAGGTCGATCCCGCCGCGGCGAAGCAAATGGCGCGCCGTGCGGCGAGCGAAGAAGGCATGCTCGTCGGCATCAGCTCGGGCGCGACGCTGGCGGCGATCGCGCAGAAGCTGGCCGAGATGCCGGCGGGCACGCGCGTGCTGGGCTTCAACTACGACACCGGCGAGCGCTATCTCTCGGTGCCGGACTTCCTGCCGGAATAGGGGCGACAACTGTACCCCGGCGAAGGCCGGGGTCCAGTAGCGAGCCGCCCATAGCTAGACCCCGGCCTTCGCCGGGGTACATCACGACGCCGGCGCGAACGCCCCGGTCGCCTCGTCCAGCACGTGCAGCACGCCGTCGCTGATCGCGAAATAGGCGCCGATCAGCGTGAGCGACCCGTCCGCCTCGCGCGGCGGGATGCACGGGAAGGTGCGCAGGTTGGCCAGGCTGACGCGCACGCATTCCAGCTCCAGCGCGTGCACCGCGTCGGGGCCGTGGCCCAGCTCCGCCGCGATCCGGTCGCGCGCGGGCTCCAGCATCTCCATCCAGCGGGCGATGAAGCCTCCCTCGCCCGGCGCCTTATGCTCGAACCGCCGCGACAGCGAGGCGGCGACGCCGCCGCACTGGCCGTGGCCCAGCACGATGATCTCGCGCACGTGGAGCTGCGTCACCGCGAACTCCAGCGCCGCCGAGACGCCGTGGCGCAGGCCGCCCAGCTCGAACGGGGGCACGAGATTGGCGACGTTGCGGACGACGAACATCTCGCCCGGGCTCGCATCGAAGATCGCGGCCGGATCGACTCGGCTGTCCGAGCAGGCGACGACCATCACCTTCGGGCTCTGCCCCTCGGCCAGCTTCTCCCATCGTTCGCGCTGGCGCCGCCAGTCGCCGTCGCGGAAGCGGTGATAGCCTTCGATGAGATCGGAAAAGTCGGTCATGCCCCGTTCTCTAGCGGGCACGAAGCGCGTGACAAGCGCCCACGATCGGTTCATTCGGGCGACCGACGCCAAGTGCTTGCCGGACCTGGAAACTTGCCGATGCGCCCCGCGCCGATCCTGTTCTGCCTGTCGATGGCGCTCAACCTGTGGTTCGCCGCGACCGACCCCAGCTGGTGGATGCTGCCCGCCGCGATCGCCGGCTGGTATCTGGCGGACGCCGCTTCCGGCATCATCCACATGTACATGGATTACCGCCCGACCCGGCCCGGCCTGGGGCTGAACGAGCTCTATTTCTACGAGGGTTCGCGCGAGTCGCCTGAATATGCCGCGCTGTTCCGCGCCGCGATGGCGAAGATCGGGCCGATCGAGCGGCTGGTGTACGATTTCAAGAACCATCATCCCCGCCCGCACGCGCTGGGCCGCCGCACGCTGGACCGGCAGATCGGATCGACCATCCTGTTCGGCACGCTCCCGGGCTCGATCGCGCTGAACCTCGCCTGCGTGGCGGTGCCGGTGCCGGTGCCGGGGTGGCTGGTGGCGGGGGCGATCGTGCTGCTGATCGGCGGCACCTTCGCCCAATATTTTCACGGCACGCTGCACCGGGACGATAATCCACGGTTCGTGCTCGCGCTGCGCCGCATGCACCTGCTGATGACGCCGCAGGCGCACGAGAAGCACCACGCGACGCTGCGGCGTGATTTCAGCACGAATTGCGGCTGGTCCAACCCGGTGCTGAACCGCGTGTTCGACGGCCTGCGCCGTCGCGGCAAGCTGGGCGATGCGGGGCTGGAGCCCGAACGACAGCCGCTCCTCGGCACGCCGCG
>CAXUMU010000186.1:0-6638 GCA_964252145.1 uncultured Sphingomonadaceae bacterium | reverse complement strand
CTCCTCGCCATCGCCGGTGATCGATGCGAGGTCGTTGGCGGGCAGCGTCATCCGGTCGGATGCGATGAAGTGCAGCGGCTCCTCGGGCGCGGGCGTGTCGCCGCCGATCTCGCGCGCCGGGCCGCGATTGCCGCGCCGGCTGGCCAACTCGACGAGCCGCGCCGCCTGCGACAGGCCGGTCGAGGTCGCGCGGCGGCCGAGGCGGGCGAGCGCGCTCATCCGGTTGCGCCCCACCTCGACCGTTTGGCCTGAGCCCGTCGAAGGCCCGGCGCGACGGTCCGGCGCTTCGACAGGCTCAGCGCAAACGGGAGGGGATGATGCGGCTTCACACCAGTTCCTTGTCGCCCACGCGCGGCGTCCATGTTTTCCACAGGCCGGATTCGCGGCGCAGCTTGGCGGAGAGGCGCACGAAGCTGTTGAGCGCGCAGGCTGTAGCCAGGAACCGTTCCACCACCGCGCACATCAGGAACGATCCCGATCCCGACAGCCGGTCGTCGTCGATCTCCAGCGTAACGTCGACGCCGGCGCAGAGCGCGGTATGCCCCTTCAGCCGCATCCGCGCGACGCCGGGGCTGGCGGTCACCCCCACCAGCCGCTCGCGCAGGTGCGCGCTCTCGGGCGTGTCGGTCAGGTCGTACAGCGCCAGCACCTCGCGCAGCGCCGCCGCGCCCAGCTTGCCGCCGGCGAGGCTCAGATGATTGAGCGACAGCTGCCCCACCAGCTTCCACACCGCCGCGCGCCGTCGCGCGGGGCGGCGGGTGGGGGTCGGCTTGGTCGGGGCGCTAACCCCCGCGACGCCCGGGATCTGGTCGCCCAGCGTCAGCGACGGCCGCCCGCCGCCGAACGGCAGCCGCGCCGGCAGGTCGCGATTGGTCGCCAGGATGCTGGCGCTCGCGACGGTGGTCTCGTCGCCGATCAGCGTGCCGTCGAGATCCGCGACCGAGAGGAACACGTCGTCGCCCCCGCCGGGCCCGAAGCTGGATCGGCGCGCGGTCGCATGGAAGAAGCGGCCCATCCGCCCGGTCGGCCGGTCGATCGAATAAAGCGGCGGCGCGGGGCGGCGCTGCCCGGTCGCGTCCTGCAGCAGCACCTCGCGTACCGAATGCACCTCGATCGCATCCTCGCGCCGGGCGTCCGGCACGATGCGATACTCGATCTGGGTGTGATCGAGCATGATCGGCTCGGCGTCCATCTCGAACAGGTTGAGCGCGGGCACGGCGAACAGGTCGAAATCGTCCGCCCGCACCACCCGCTCCAGCTCGGGCGAAAGCTTGTCGAAATAGAAGAACAGATCGAGCTTGCCGCCGCCGAGGTTCAGCGTGCGCGCGGCGAGCCCGCTCACCTCGAAGAACATATGCTTCTGCGGATAGCTGAAATGCTCCTGCACCGCGGCATAGGCCAGACTGGAGACCTCGCTCTGCGGCAGCAGCAGCTCGCCCGGATCGAACCCCATCAGCCTGAGCGCGGTGGGCGGCAGCAGCACCGCGCCGCGATCCTCCGGCCCGGTGCCGATGCCGATGCCCAGCAGGTTGACGCCCAGCTGCTCGACCAGGATCTGCGCGCGCCGCGCGTCCGAGCGGATGAACAGCCGCAGCGTATCCAGCCCGATATTGGCGATCTCCACCTCGGGCGTGTTGCCCGTCAGGCTCAGCCGCAGCACGCCCTTGGCCTGGTTCAGCCCCAGCGCCGGCGCATCCAGCGGCAGCCCGCCCATCGCCGCCGCGCTCAGCTTCAGCGGCAGCAGCGTGGTATCGTAGCACAGCCGGTAGCGGCACGGCTCGCCACTGACCGGCTCGGTCGCGATCATCGTGCCCTTCGGCACGAGCGTCGGCTTGTCCAGCTCGGGCGACGGCTCGAGATGCGCGACGAAGAACGACGGCACCGGCTGGATCAGGTGGGGATACAGCGTCAGCAGCAGCGCATCGGACAGTTCGGGAAACTCGTCCTCGATCTTGTGCCTGAGGCGCGCGTTCATGAACGCGACCGATTCGATCAGCCGCCCGATATGCGGATCCTCCACCGCCTCGCGCGTCAGCCGCAGGCGCGAAGCGATCTTGGGGTGCGCATCGGCGAACGCGCCCGCGGAATTGCGCAGGAACGAGAGCTCGCGCTGATAATATTGGATGAGGTCGTCGATCATGGATTTACCGCGGGCCGCCCTTCTTCGTCATTCCCACGGAAGCGGGAATCCATGGACGGCGGCGGGCCTGCCATTCGATCGACGCCGTATCCATGGATCCCCGCTTTCGCGGGGATGACGGCAACGGGTTTACGGGTGACACGCCTTTCATTTCCCACATCACCGCGAAAGGTTGACGGCGATGGCGCGGTCGCTGGGGCGCAGGCGCGCGTCGTAGATCACCGGCTCCTCATATTCGGCGAGGCGCAGCACCGCCGAGATGCGGAAGCGCACGCCGGTCGAGGTGGGCGCGCCGTCCACCTCCACCTCCACCTTTCCCAGCCGCGGCTCGTAGGTGCGGATGCACGTCGCGATCAGGCGGCGGATGCGCTCGCGTACCGCCGCGGTGCCGAAATCCTCGGTGCTGAGATCCGGCAGGCCGAAGCCGACCACGGTATCGGCCACGTCGGCGAGCTTCATCCACGGTGAATGCGGGCGCTTGCCGTTGAGCAGCCCCTCCAGGTCGCGGCGCAGGCCCAGCTTCAGCCGCGCGAACGCCGCCTCCTCGTCCTCGGCCTGCTCGTAGGGCTCGTCGGGCGCGTCGTCGAGCAGCCGGTCGAACAGCGAGAGCGGCAGCTGGCCGGACATCAGGCCACTCCCTCGCGGCCGATCTCGGTCGTCAGCCGGAACTCGGAGGCGATCTGGTCGAGCTGGTAATGCGGCCGGATCGCGATCTCGCAGGTGTAGACGCCGGGCTTGCCCACCACCTCCTCCACGATCACCTGGCCCTGGCGCAGCGGATATTTGACGCGCATCTCGGGGCTGGCATCGTCGTTGCCGGTCACGAAGTTGGAAAGCCACGCCTGCAGCAGCCGCTGGCACTGGTCGGCATCGGTATATTTGCCCACCCAGTCGCGCGCGATCACCTTCACATAATGCGCGAAGCGGCAGACGCACATGATGTAGTTGAGCATCGCCCCCATCTTCGCGTTCATCCGCGCCGCCTCGCTGTCATAATTGGGCGGACGGTGGAGGCTGGGGAGGTTGAGGAAGGCGGTCGCGCCGGTCAGGTGCAGCTGGCGCAGGCAGACGAAGCCGGCGGCGTTGAGCGCGACCTCCTGCTCCTCGGAAATGGCGTTCTCGGTGGCGAAGCGGGCGACCACGCCGGTGCGGTCGCTCGGCAGGAACAGCCGGCTGGGCGCATCGATCACCCCGCCCTCCCCCGCGGACAATGCGCCGCGGATATTGGCCGGCCAGCGGTGCACGCGCATCGCCCGGCCCGCGACCTGCGCCAGCCCGAACCCGCCGTTCAGCCACAGCAGGTCGCTCGGCTGCGCGATCGTCTCGTCATACACGAAGCCCATCCGCGGGAAGCTGCGCCCCCGGTACGGCGTGCGCGCGAGCAGCCGCGGCACCACCGCGCCCAGGAAGCGCGTGTCGGTCTGCGAACGCAGCCGGTCGTAGCGGGCATATTCCGTGCCGGCGAGCGTGCCGGCGACGTCCTGCCGCAGGTCGAGCTCGTCGAACCCGTCCAGCCCGATCATGCGCGGGTCGACGCCGAAGATGAACGGGCAGAACGAAGCCGCCGCCACCTCGGCCAGGCCGGAGAGCGCGGCGATGTCGTCGGTGCGGTCGCGCCCGCTCGGCCGGTGCCACAGCTGGTGATCGATGATCATCATGCCATAGGGCTCGCCGCCGGCGGTGCCGAACTCGGCCGAATAGATCTTCTCGAACATCTGGCTCTGGTCGAACGCCAGCGCGCGTTCCATGTCGCGCGCCACTTCGCCCCAGCGCGCGTCGAGGATCTTGACCTTCACCCCTGGATCGCCGGCGCTGCTCTCCAGCAGCCAGGCGGTGCCGCGCCACAGCGCCTCGAGCCGCTGGAAGGCGGGATCGTGCAGCACCAGGTCGAGCTGGCGCGAGAGCAGCCGGTCGATCTCCGCGACCATCCGCGTCGCCAGCGCCTTCAGCGCATCGGGATCGCCGAACGGCAGCGCAGACGAAGCGGCCGGACGCTGCCCGGCGAGGATCTCGACCGTGCGGTCGATCGTCTCGTCGAGCGTGCGCCCGGCCAGGTCCATCCCTTACGTCCGTCCGTCCGCTTAGGCTCAGCCGCCCTTGGCCGGGATCCGCGCGACGAGCCGCATCGAGGTGGTCAGCTCCTCGAACTGCAGCCACGGCCGCAGATGCGCGACCGCGGTGTACGATCCCGGCGCGCCGGGAACCTCCTTCACCTCGATCTTGGCCTCGCGCAGCGGGAAGCGCGCGCGCGCCTCCTGCCCGGCGCCCTCCGACGCGTTCACATAATTGGAGATCCAGCGGTTGAGCCACTTCTCGGTATCGCTGGCTTCCATGAACGAGCCGATCTTGTCGCGCGCCATCACCTTCAGATAATGGGCGAAACGGCTGGTCGCCATGAGGTACGGCAGCCGCGCGGAGATCGCCGCATTGGCGGTCGCCTCGGGCCGATCGTACTTCTTGGGCTTCTGCGTGGTCTGCGCGCCGAAGAACACCGAATAGTCGCTGTTCTTATAGTGGACGAGCGGCAGGAAGCCGAGATCGGACAGCTCCTTCTCGCGCCGGTCGGTGATGCCGATCTCGGTCGGGCACTTGCTGTCGAGATCGCCGTCGTCCGAATGGAACACGTGCGTCGGCAGGTCGGTCACCTTGCCGCCGCCCTCGGCGCCGCGGATCGCGGTGGTCCAGCCATATTCGGCATGCGCCGCGGTCATCCGCGCACCCAGCGCATAGGCCGCGTTCATCCAGCAATAATCGTCATGCTGCATCGGCTTGGCGTTGCCGTACTCGTCCTTCGGACCTTCCTCATAGTCGAACGCGTCGACCGGCTTGGTGTCCTTGCCGTAGGGTACGCGCGCCAGCACCTTGGGCATGACAAGCGTGACGAAGCGCGAATCCTCGGTCTGCCGGAACGAGTTCCACTTGATATAGTCGGCGGTCTCGAACAGCTGCTTCATGTCCATCGGGTTGGACAGCTCGGTGAAGCTGTCCATGCCGAACACCTGCGCGTTGGCGGCGGAGATGAACGGGCAGAAGCCGGCGGCGGCGACCGACGACATGTTGGTCAGCAGCTCGACGTCCTGCGCGCTTTTCGAGAAATAATAGTCGCCGATCAGCGCGCCGAACGGGGCGCCGCCCGCCGTGCCGAACTGCTCCTCATAAACCTTCTTGTAGATCTGGCTCTGGTCGAAGTCGGTCGCCTTCTCCAGGTCGGCGGCCAGCTCCTTCTTCGTGACGTTCAGCACCTGGACCTTCAGGCCCTCGCCGATCTCGCTGTTCTTGACGAGATAGTTGAGGCCGCGCCAGCTGCCCTCCAGCGCCTTGAACTTCTCGGCGTGCATGACGGCGGCGAGCTGCTCGGAGATCTGCGCGTCGATCTTGGCGATCGCCTCGCGCAGCGTGACCGTCAGGTTCTTGCTGAACTGGACGGTGCCGCTCATCGCCTCGTTGGCGAGCGTGCGCATCAGTTCCTCGACGCGGCTCGGCTCGGTCTGCTTGGTGACGCTGATCGCCTGGTCCAGCAGGCTGGTCGTTCCCTCCAGCGTGGTCGCCGAGGCGGCGCCCTGGCCCTGTGTCGTGGTATCGGTCATGTCCGAGTTACTCCTTGGTGCCGGCGTCGCCCAGCTGCTCGCGCAGGCTGGCCATCGACGTATCGTCCTTGAGGATCTTCTCGAGCAGGCCCTCGAGCTGTTCGGAGCCGTCGGCCTTCGCCATCAGGTCGCGCAGCTGGTTGCGCGTCTCCATCAGCTTGCGCAGCGGCTCGATCTGCTCGACCACCTTCTCCGGCTCGAAATCCTCCATCGAGCGGAACTTGAGGTTGACCTCGAATTCCTTGCCGTTCTTCTCGATCGTGTTCTCGACCTTCATCTTCACCGCCGGCTCGATCCGCGCCATCACCTGATCGAACTTGTCCTTCTTCAGGTCGACGAACTTGCGGTCCTTCATGCCGCGCTTGGGCACCGCGGAATCGCCCGAGAAGTCGCCCAGCACGCCGACGACGAACGGCAGCTCCTTGACCTCCTGCGCGCCCTCCGTCTCGACGTCGTAGGTGATGTGCACGCGCGGCTTGCGCACGCGCTTCAGCTTGTCATGAACCGAGTCTGCCATGTCCCACCCTCCATCTGCGTTTCAGGCGCCACCTGCGCCGCGTCTTTGACCGTGGTATGTGCCGCGCGGCACAGGCCCGCAATATTTCTCGAAGACTCAATACTCCTCGGCCTCGACCGGCTTCGGCGGGCGGATGCCCGAGCGCCAGTAGAAGGTCTCGCGCGTGTCGCTGTCGGGGATCAGTTCCTCCAGCAGGTCCGCCATCGTCATCCGCGCGCGGCGGTCCACCTCGCGCAGCGTCGCCCCCATCGGCGCGTGCGGCTCGAACCGTTCGGCACCGGCCGCCGCCGCCGTCACCGCGCGCAGCGCATCGGCGCGGCTGCTGATCTTGCCCAGCACCATCGGCCCGCCGCCGGTGAAGGGAATAATTGCAAAGCGAGGCGATTGACTGGTC
>CAXUMU010000185.1:861-6639 GCA_964252145.1 uncultured Sphingomonadaceae bacterium | reverse complement strand
CAAGCGGATGGCGGTGATGGACCAGGACGGCGCCAACCACCGCTTCCTCACCAACGGCCGCTCGATCGTGCTGACCCCGCGCTTCGCGCCGAACCAGCAGACGGTTGCGTTCATGTCGTTCGAGAACGACCGGCCGCGCGTGTACGTCTACAATGTCGGCACCGGCGCCAAGCGGCTGGTGGTCGACCAGCCCAACCTCACCTTCGCGCCAAGGTTCTCGCCGGACGGGCGCTACCTGCTCTTCTCGATGGCGGTGGGCGGCAATACCGACATCTACCGCGTCCCCGCCGGCGGCGGCGCACCGACCCGGCTGACGAGCTCGCCCGGCATCGACACCGGCGGCAGCTACTCGCCCGACGGATCGAAGATCGTGTTCGAGAGCGACCGTTCGGGCGGGCAGCAGATCTATGTGATGAACGCCGACGGCTCGAACCAGCAGCGGATCAGCTTCGGCGGCGGGCGCTATGCGACGCCGGTGTGGAGCCCCAAGGGCGACCTGATCGCCTTCACCAAGATCGCCGGGTCGTTCCGCATCGGCGTGATGCGTCCGGACGGCGGGGCCGAGAAGCTGCTGACCAACGCGTGGCAGGACGAGGGGCCGACCTGGTCGCCCAACGGCCGGGTGATCATGTTCTTCCGCGCCGCCCAGGGATCGGGCAAGGCCGATCTCTGGTCGGTCGACCTGACCGGGGTGAACGAGCGCAAGGTGCCGACGCCGCTGGACGGGTCCGATCCGGCGTGGGGGCCGTTACTGCCCTGAACGGGAGCTTTTCCGCCCCATGTTTTCGCGGCGTGGCGGGGCCGCCATCGAGGGAGACGACGATATGGCCGACAACACCGGCAAGCTGCTGCTGATCGCGGCGCTGATGGCGACCGCCGCCTGTTCCAAGAAGCCGCCCAAGCAGCTGCCCCCGCCGCCGCCGGTGGAGGGCGAGCGCGCGCTGCCGCAGTCGAACGACAATAATGGCATGTCGAACGCGACGATCCCAGGCTCGGCCGCGGACTTCAAGGCGAAGGTCGGATCGGACACGGTGCTGTTCGCCACCGACAGCTACGACATCGACGACGAGGCGCGTTCGATCCTGCAGCGGCAGGCGCAGTGGCTCCAGCAATATCCGAACGTGCGCATCACGATCGAGGGCCATTGCGACGAGCGCGGCACGCGCGAGTATAATCTGGCGCTGGGCGATCGCCGCGCCAATTCGGCCAAGAACTCGCTCGCCAGCCTGGGCGTCGCCTCGGCCAGGATCTCGACGATCAGCTACGGCAAGGAACGCCCGGTCGCGATGGGATCGGACGAGGGCGCCTGGGCGCAGAATCGCCGCGCCGTGACGGTGGTGATCGAAGGCGCCCGCTGAACCAGATCCTCCCCGAGCGAGGCTCGGGGAGGGGGACCATGCGCAGCATGGTGGAGGCGTATTCCACGCTTGGAGAAGCCCCTCCACCGCCCTGCGGGCGGTCCCCCTCCCCGGCGAAAGCCGGGGAGGATCTGTTCGCCGTGAGCGCGGCGCTCCTCCGCCAATCGACCTAGCTTTCCCCATCCGCTTGCCAGGATGGGATGCCAGATGGCCCTCAAATATTATCACGCCGAGCCGGTCGCCAATTCGCTGAAGAGCATGATCCCCTTGAAGGAGAAGGGGCTCGACTTCGAGAGCGTCTATGTCGATCTCCACAAGTTCGAGCAGCATGCACCCTGGTTCACCGCGATCAACCCCGAGGGGCAGGTGCCGGTGCTGGATCATGACGGCACGATCGTCACCCACACCACCGTCATCAACGAATATCTGGAGGACGCCTTCCCCGACGCGCCGCCGCTGCGTCCGGCCGATCCCGCGGGCGCGGCGCGGATGCGTTACTGGAACAAGTTCGTCGACGAGCATGTGATGAACTTCGTCTCGATGCACGGCTGGCACCGCATGGTCGGCGTGATCGCGCGCGGGATCGAAAGCGGCGAGTTCGAGGCGCTGGTCGAGCGCATCCCGCTCCACGAGCAGCGCGAGAAGTGGAAGACCGCGCGCTCCGGCTTCAGCGATGCCGATCTCGCCAACGCCACGCGCAAGATCGAGGTCGCGGTCGACAAAGTGGAGCAGCAGCTGGGCGAGACGCCGTGGCTGGCCGGCGACATGTTCACGCTGGCCGACATCAACTTCTACTCGCATTGCGGCATGATGGTGGAGCGGATGTTCCCCGACATGGCCATCGCCGCGCGCGCGCCGCGGCTGGTGCAGTGGCGCGAGCGGACGACCGCGCGGCCGGGTGTCGCCGCCGCGCTGCAGGGCGAGGACCGCACCGCGCCGGGCCTGCGCACCTGGACCGGGCACGTGCAATAGAGCCGGATGACCTCGGACTGACCCAGGCCCGTGCGTGTCGAGCGAAGTCGGGGCACCTGCACCCGGCTCGAACGTGTCTCGACTGCGCTCGACACGAACGGGCTGGAGTTGGTCAAGCGGACGTCATCGCGCCCTGGCGGGGGCGTATGCGTACCCCCCCGCCGCCGTCTCTCATTCCACCTCGGCCAGGTCGTGGAACGGCCGGATCTCGATCTCGCTGGGTCCGGACATGGGATTGGGGCAGCGCTTCACCCAGGCGACCGCCTCGTCCATGTCCTTCACCTCCCACAGCCAGAAGCCGGCGACCTGATCGCGCGCGGGCGTGAACGGCCCGTCGCGGACGGTGCGGCCGGCGCCGTCGAACGCGACGCGCTTGCCCTGCGAGGTGGGCGTCAGGCCGTCGGCGATGACGAAGATGCCGGCCTCGCGCAGTTCGTCGTTGTACCGGCCCATCGCCGCCATCATCACCTCGGTCTCGGGCGTGCGGACGAAGCCCCGCTCGCTCTCCTCGGTCGCCTTGACCAGCACCATCACGCGCATCGTTTCTCTCCCCGTTCGGGCCGGCCCGGTCGGTCCGAGCCTGGATCGCCGCGAGTTTTCAGCGATCGGAAACGTCCGGCAAGCGATTTTCGACGATCGCAGTTCCGCTTTTCCGTTGGTTGGCCTGTCGCAGGGTGGGCACGGCTTGGGCGCCTTACTTCAGCGCTTCGTCCAGCAATCGCGCCAGCCTGAGGCCGCCCCGCGCCACCTGCAACCGCAGCGGCGGGATCAGCGCTGCGATCTTCGCGTCATCCAGCATCGCACGCACAGGCTTCGGGCCGCAGGGATCACCCAGCGCGCTGGCGTAGACGGTGTCGTGCGCGACCTGCCAGCTTTCGCGGGCCCAGTCCTCCACCGTGCCCGCCGCCATCCCCGCACGCTCGGCCGGCGGCACCTGCGACAGGATGCCCGCCGCGCCGCCCGGCGGGGTGGAGATCGCGCGATCGGCCAGCAGCCCGTCCCAGATCGCGTGGAGGTTGGTGCGCTTGCCCGCGATCGCGCCATAGGCGGCGAGCACGTCGTTGCCGCCGCGGTCGCTGCGGTCGCCGGCGTGGAGCGGCTGGTGCAGATCGCCCATGAAGTGGACCAGCCACAGCAACGCCTGAATCCGGTCGCGCAGCGGCAGCTTGCGGTCGGCGAGCATGCGCTGCGCCCGCTCGATCTGCTTCGACACGCAATTGCCGTCGCGGCAGGCAGGCGTCGGGTCGAACGGCCTGCACACGTCGACGTTTTGATAATGCCAGCTATAGGCGTAGCTGAAGCGGTCGCCGAGCTCCTTCACGCAGTCCGCCCAGACGCTCGCCTGTTCGATCGTCCGCGCCGGGCAGGTCGGCGTCTCCAGCACGGCCGAGCGGGCGAGCAGGCGGTGGATCGCGGCGCGGGTCGCGGGCTTCACCTGGGCCTGCGCGATCGTGGCGATCGTCTGGTGGCCATATTCCCACCACGCCGGCGCGGGCGCGGCCCTCAGCAGGAGTGCCAGGAACATCAGGAAGCGGCGGGCCATGCCATGCCTTACCATTGCGGTCGGAACCTCCTATAAACGGATCGGCAGCAGGCAAACCGGAAGACACCCATGTCCCTACGTCCCTGGCGCGACATCACGCGCCGTCAGTGCCGCCAGATCATGGTGGGCAATGTGCCCGTCGGCGGTGACGCGCCCGTGACGGTGCAGACGATGACCAACACCCCCACCTCCGATCCGCGCGCCACGATCGACCAGATCCGCCGCTGCGAGGATGTGGGCGTGGACATCATCCGCGTTTCCTGCCCCGACGTCGAATCGACCGCCGCGCTGAAGCAGATCGTGCGCGCGGCGCGCGTGCCGATCGTGGCCGACATCCACTTCCACTATAAGCGCGCGCTGGAGGCGGCGGATGCGGGGGCGGCGTGCCTGCGGATCAACCCCGGCAATATCGGCTCGTCGGAGCGCGTGGCCGAGGTGGTGCGCGCGGCCAAGGCGAACGGCTGCGCGATCCGCATCGGCGTGAACGCCGGCAGCCTGGAGCGCGACCTGCTGGAGAAGTATGGCGAGCCCTGCCCCGAGGCGCTGGTGGAGAGCGCGCTCGACCATATCAAGCTGCTGCAGGACCACGACTTCCACGAATATAAGGTGGCGGTGAAGGCGTCCGACCTGTTCCTGGCGGTGGCGGCCTACCAGCAGCTGGCCGAGGCGGTGGATTGCCCGCTGCACCTGGGCATCACTGAGGCGGGCGGTCTGATCTCCGGCACGGTCAAGTCGTCGATCGGCATCGGCTCGCTGCTCTGGTTCGGGATCGGCGACACGATCCGCGTGTCGCTCTCGGCCGAGCCCGAGGAGGAGGTGCGCGTCGGCTTCGAGATGCTGAAGGCTCTCGGCATCCGCAATCGGGGGGTGCGCGTCGTCTCGTGCCCGTCGTGCGCGCGGCAGGGGTTCGACGTGATCCGCACCGTCCAGGCGCTGGAGGAACGGCTGCAGCATATCCGCACCCCCATGTCGCTGTCGGTGCTGGGCTGCGTGGTCAACGGGCCGGGCGAGGCGCGCGAGACCGACATCGGCATCACCGGCGGCGGCCAGGGCAAGCACATGGTCTATCTGTCGGGCGTGACCGACCATCATGTGCAGGACGCCGACATGATCGAGCATATCGTCAGGCTGGTCGAGGCGAAGGCCGCCGAGATCGAGGCGGCGACGAGCGATGCCGGGCTGACCACCGCGGTCGCGGCCGAATAAGGGCCCGGCCGAGGGGTGCGAGCGGGGGACATTTTCACGCGGCCGAGTGCGTGGCTGGGGCTGGTGGGCCTCGCGCTGTTCCTCGCCGCCGCGTGCTGGACGATCTACGACACGCTGGTGCCGGCGCCGGCGGCGGTGTGCCCCGACGTCCGCCCCAGCGGGCCGGCCGACAGGCTGCGCATCCTCGACATCGGCGCGGCGGAATTGCAGCTGCGCGGCAGCGTGTGCCTGGTGGTCGACAATGTCGTGAATGCCGGAGCGCTGGCGGCGAAGCAGGCGGTGGCGAACGCGGCCAGGCTTGATCGGGCGCAGGCGGAACAGGCGCTTGCCGCCGCGAGCGCGCCTGCCGCGCCCACGGCGACGGTGGTGACCTCGCGCTACGGCTATCGGCGCTACCGCTATGTCAGGCCTGCGGCGGCTCCCGGTCCGGGGCGCGAGGCGGCGAAGGTACGGCGCGATGCCGCCGCCGCCCGGCTCGCCGCCGCGAACGCCGATCTCGCGAGCTTCACGGCCCCGCGCAAGCTGGCGCTGTTCCTGAACGGCGACCGCGCACCGGTGCCCCCGCGCTTCGTGCGCGGCGAGGCGGCGCCGCAGGCGGTGACCTTCGCGCTGCAGCCCGAGGAGAGCGCCGGCAACGAGCGGTCGGCCTATTGGCGCACGCTGCTGGGCGGGCGAAGCGACGCGGGCGTCGTGCCGGTC
>CAXUMU010000185.1:0-851 GCA_964252145.1 uncultured Sphingomonadaceae bacterium | reverse complement strand
GCCGCTACGCGGCGGACCACGCCGGTCCGCAACGGCGGCATCTCCGAGCCGCTGGGCTTCCGCGTGTTCCGCCCCGCGATCCTGTGGCTCGCCGCGTTCGGGCTGACCTTGATGCTGATCGGCATCGCCGGCACCGCGACCGCGACCGCGCTGCTGCGCGACGGGCGCTCGCGCTATTCCAGCTACAGCCTGGCGCGCGTGCAGATGGCGTGGTGGTTCGGGCTGACGCTGGCGGGCTTCGTCTACATCTGGCTGGTGACCGGTCAATATCTGGACGTGATGGGATCGGCTACGTTCGTGCTGCTGGGCATCGCCGGGGCGACCGCTGGCGCGGCGCGCGTCGTCGCGGGGCAGCCGAAGGCGGGGGTCAGCGACACGGTGACGCACGGCTTCTTCGCCGACATCGCCGGCGGCGACCGGATCGAGCTGCACCGGCTGCAGATGATCGCCTGGACGATCGTGCTGGGCGCGATCTACGCCTACAACATCGTCGCCAACTTCACGCTGACGCAGTTCGACGCGAACCTGCTGGCGCTCGCCGGGGTGGTGAACGGCGTCTATGTCGGCCTGAAGACGCAGGAGGCGTGATGCACGGCAGTACGGTGCAGGTGCGCCCGGCGGTGGCGGGAGACGAGCCCCAGATCCTGCGGATGATCGTGGCGCTCGCCACCTACGAGCATGAGCCGAACGCGGTGCGCGCGACCGAGGAGTCGCTACGCCAGCTGATGTTCGGCGACGCCCCGCAGGTGTTCGCGCACATTGCAGAGCTGGACGGGCGGCCGGTGGGGCTGGCTTTGTGGTTCCTCAACTTCTCCACCTGGACCGGGCGGCACGGCATCTATCTGGAGGAC
>CAXUMU010000184.1:3368-6643 GCA_964252145.1 uncultured Sphingomonadaceae bacterium | reverse complement strand
GCCGGGGTCCAGCTGCGCGCGGCCCGTTGCTGGACCCCGGCCTGCGCCGGGGTACGGAAGTCTTTACTCCACCGTGACGGACTTGGCCAAATTGCGCGGCTGGTCGACGTCGGTCCCCTTGGCCACCGCCACGTGGTAGGCGAGCAGCTGCACCGGGATCGCATAGACCAGAGGCGCGATCAGCGGATGGACCTTGGGCATGGTGATCGTCGCCATGCAGCCTTCGCCCGCCTCGGCAATGCCGTCATAGTCGGAGATCAGCACCACCTTGCCGCCGCGCGCTTGCACCTCCTGCATGTTCGACACCGTCTTCTCGAACAGCGGGCCCGACGGCGCGATCACGATCACCGGCACGGCATCGTCGATCAGCGCGATCGGCCCGTGCTTCATCTCGCCGGCGGCATAGCCCTCGGCGTGGATGTAGCTGATCTCCTTCAGCTTCAGCGCCCCTTCCAGCGCCAGCGGGTAATCCGGCCCGCGCCCCAGATACAGCACGTCGCGCGCGCCGGCGATGACGTGCGCCATCTCCTGGATCGCCTCGTCATAGGCGAGCGCGGCGTTCAGTTGCGCCGGCGCCTCGGACAGGTGGCGCACCAGCACCCGCTCCGCCTCGCGCGACAGCCGCCCCCGCGCCCGCGCCAGGTTTGCGGCGAGCGCGGCCAGCACCGCCAGCTGGCAGGTGAACGCCTTGGTCGAGGCGACGCCGATCTCCGGCCCGGCATGCGTCGCGAGCAGCAGGTCCGCCTCGCGCGCCATCGTCGAGGTTGGCACGTTGCAGACCACCGCGATCTTCTGCCCCTCGGCGCGTGCATGGCGCAGCGCCGCCAGCGTATCCGCGGTCTCGCCCGACTGGCTGATGAACAGCGCGAGGCCACCCGGCTCCAGCACCGGCTCGCGGTAGCGGAACTCGCTGGCGAAATCGATGTCGACCGGCACCCGCGCGAACTGCTCGAACCAGTACTTTGCGACCATGCCCGCATAATAGCTCGTACCGCAGGCGACGATCGTCACGCGGCGCACGTCCGCCAGATCAAAATCCTCGACCGGCAGCGCGACTTCGCCCTCGAGCCGGCGCAGGTACGAACGCAGCGTCTGCGCGACGACGATCGGCTGCTCGTAAATCTCCTTCAGCATGAAGTGGCGGTGATTGCCCTTGCTGATCGCGACGTCGGTCGCGCCGGAGATCGTGACCGGGCGCTCGACCGGCACGTCGTCGCGATCGAACACCTGCGCGCCGTCGCGCGTGACGACCACCCAGTCGCCCTCGTCGAGATAGGTGATCCGTTGCGTCAGCGGCGCGAGCGCGAGCGCGTCCGATCCGAGATAGGTCTCGCCATCGCCGTAGCCCACCACCAGCGGCGAGCCGAGCCGCGCGCCGATCAGCAGATCGGGGTGCGAACGGAACAGGATGGCGAGTGCGAACGCGCCCTTCAGCCGCTTCAGCACGGAGGCCACGGCCGCCTGCGGCTCGGCGCCCTGCTCCACCTGCTCGGAAACAAGGTGGGCGACGACCTCGGTGTCGGTCTGGCTGGTGAAGACGCGGCCGCGCGCCTGCAGCTCTTCGCGGAGCGCCTTGAAATTCTCGATGATCCCGTTGTGGACCACCGCGACCTCGCTCGTCGCGTGCGGATGGGCATTGTCCTCGGTCGGCGCTCCGTGCGTCGCCCAGCGGGTGTGGGCGATGCCGGTGCGGCCGGGCAGCGGATCGGCGTTCAGCACCGCGGCCAGATTATCGAGCTTGCCCGGTGCGCGGCGGCGGTCGATCGTCCCGTCATGGTCGGTCGCGATGCCGGCCGAATCGTAGCCGCGATATTCCAGCCGACGAAGCCCTGCGAGCAGCCGCCCGCAGACCTCTTCCTTGCCGACGATGCCGATGATGCCGCACATGGATAATGGGTCCGATCAGAGTGCGTAGGGGATGTGGACGCCCGGCGTGCCGGGCGGGAAAGCCTTCGTGTCGCGAGTAATTAGGACACCGCCATTAATTTGCGCTGTCGCCAGGATGAAAGCGCCGAGCAGCTTGATTCGGGAACTGTGGCGGATATCGACGGCGGCCCGCGCGATCCGCTGGTCAAGCTCCACGATCTCGAAGGGCCTGAGCAGATTCTCCACCTCGACCCGGCTTTTATCCGGCTCGCCGGCGAGCACCTCGGTCCAGACCACCCGGCTGATGCGCGGACGCAGGTGGCGTCTCAGTTCGGCGATCGCCGGCTGGCGGTCGAGCAGCCAGTCGATCAGGATATTGGTGTCGAAGAAGGCATCCGGCACCGCTCAGGGCTCGTTCCGGTCCTCGCGGATGGTGCGCTGATACGCAAGACCGTCCCCGATGTCGGCGCGATCGGCCCAATAGCCGGCGCCCTCGTCGATCCAGTCTTTGGCATGATCCATGCGGTAGGCAGAAACCGCCTCGCGCACGAGGGCAGCGCGCGATTGCCCCTTTTCGCTTGCTCGCCGATCGAGCCACGCGACGTCATCCTCGGGAATGTCCACCAGAGTCCGCATGAATAACCGATATCATGTCGTGATATCGCGTCAAGCCTTGAACGCCTTCCCCGCCGCCATCAGCGCCCGGAACTTGCCTGCCCAGCCAGGCTTCTCCTCCTGCCGCGCCCGCGCCACGCCCAGCGCATCGGCAGCGACGTCGCGCGTCACGACCGATCCGGCAGCCACGATCGCGCCTGCCCCGATCGAAACCGGCGCGACGAGCGCGCTGTTCGATCCCACGAACGCGCCCGCGCCGATCACGGTGCGGTATTTGAGGAACCCGTCATAATTGCAGGTGATCGTGCCCGCGCCGATATTGGCCTGTCGCCCGATCTCCGCATCGCCGATGTAGCTCAGGTGGTTGACCTTCGCGCCCGGCCCCAGCCGCGCCTGCTTGATCTCGACGAAATTGCCGACCTTCGCCTTTTCGCCGATCTGCGCCCCCGGACGGAGCCGCGCGAACGGGCCGATCTCGGCCCCCGCCGCAACCGTCGCCCCCTCGATATGGCTGAAGCCGTGAAGCACGGCGCCGTCGCCGATGCTGACTCCCGAGCCGAAGAAGACGTTGGGCTCGATCGTCACGTCGCGGCCGATCACCGTATCGTGCGCGAACCACACCGTTTCCGGTGCGATCAGCGTGGCGCCGTCCGCCATCGCCTGGGCGCGGCGACGCTGCTGCCAGGCAGCCTCCACCGCCGCCAGCTCGCCGCGGCTGTTGATGCCGGCCACCTCCCACGGCGCCGCCTCGATCGCCGAGGGGGTGGTCCCCTGCGCGCGCCACAGCGTGTCGA
>CAXUMU010000184.1:0-3358 GCA_964252145.1 uncultured Sphingomonadaceae bacterium | reverse complement strand
CGGCCGGCGGTCGGCGCCGCCTCGATCGCCGCCGACCGCCGGCCGTCGGCGGCGGCCAGCATCACCACGTCGGGCAGGTAATATTCGCCCGCGGCATTGTCGTTGCCCACGCGCGCCAGCAGCGCCCACAGGTCGGAGGCACGCATCGCCAGCAGGCCCGAGTTGCACAAAGTCACCGCGCGCTCATTCTGGGTCGCATCCTTATATTCGACCATCTTGTCGATGATGCCGTCCGCGCTCGCCAGCACGCGGCCATATTGCAGCGTATCGTCGGGGCGGAAGGCCAGCACCACCGCGGCGGGCGCATCGTCGGCATGCAGCCGCTCCAGCATCCGCGCCATCGTCGCGGGCGTCACCAGCGGCACGTCGCCGTAGAGCACGAGCACGTCGCCGGCGAACCCGTCCAGCAACGGCTCGGCCTGCGCGACGGCATGGCCCGTGCCCAGCTGCGCTTCCTGCACCGCGATCCCGGCATTATGCTGCGCGCCGACGCGCTCGACCTGCTCGCGCCCGGCGCCCACCACCACCACCTTGGCCGCCGGACCCAGCGCATCGACGCTATCGAGCAGGTGGCTCAGCATCGCGCGGCCGGCGAGCGGGTGCAGCACCTTGTGCAGATCGGACTTCATCCGCGTGCCCTTGCCGGCGGCGAGGATCACGGCGGCGAACGGGGCGCGGGGGGTATCCATGATCCCTGGCGCCCTGCCACGGAAAGCTTGCTTATTCCATATCGCCGCGGGCATGAGCCGCCACCATGCAGGGATTTCATTTCCGCGTAATCGCGTTCGACCTCGACGGCACGCTGGCCGATACCGCACCCGACCTGACCGCTGCGCTGAACCACGCGCTCGCCGAACTCGATCGGCCCGCGGTATCGCAGGAGTCGGTGCGGCACATGGTAGGCCACGGCGCGCGCGCGCTGCTGCAGAAAGGGCTGACGGCGACGGGCACGATGACGCCCGAGCTGGTCGATCGCGGCTTCCCCATCTTCCTCGATTATTACGGCCGGCACATCGCCGACCGCAGCATGCCCTTCCCCGGACTGGAGGCGGCGCTCGACACGCTGGCGGCGCGCGGCGTGAAGCTGGCGGTGTGCACCAACAAGCTGGAGTCGCTGGCACGCGACCTGATCGATGCGTTCGGCTGGACGCACCGTTTCGCGTCCGTCGTCGGCGGCGACACGCTGCCGGTGCGCAAACCCGATCCCGCGCCGCTGTTTGATGCGATCGCGAAGGCCGGCGGCGGCCCAGCGGCCTATGTCGGCGACTCGATCACCGACACGGATACCGCGCGGGCGGGGAACATCCCGTGCGTGGCGGTAAGCTTCGGCTTCTCCGACCGTCCTCCGGCCGAGCTGGGCGCGGACCGGCTGATCGACCATTTCGACGAGCTGATCCCGGCACTGGAGGGATTGCCGGCGCGATAGGATCTGTCGTGCCCCGGCGAAGGCCGGGGTCCAGCTACGGGCGGCCCGTGACTGGACCCCGGCCTTAGCCGGGGTGCGGAGTGCCTGTCGGGTTGACGCCGCTACCCTACCCCCGATGCCCCTTGCGCGCCTTGATCCACAGGTGGCGCGCCAGCATCGCCGGCGGCATGCGCAGCCAGTGCGAGCGGAGGAAGAAAGCGAAGCGCAGCGCCTTGCGCCGCTCCCGTCCCCAGCCGTCGCGCGCCAGCAGGCGGCGGCGGAAGAGCGAGTCACTCGCTCGGCCCCGCCCCGCCAGCGCGGCATCGACCGGCGTCCGGTAGACCGCCGCCGCAAGCCGCAGCGCCAGTGCGATCGTCGGCGTGAGCTGATGCAGCGCCGCCCTGTCCCGAAGCGCATCCCAGAACCCCGGTGCTACTGCGAACTGCCGCAACAGCCGGTCGATATCCCACAGATTGCGCAAGCCGCCCGCCAGGTCGCCATCGGCGAACAGGTGCGCGGCGGAGTGGACGATCATGTCCGCCGGCGACAATATGCGCAGGCCGTCCGCCAGCTGGACGCTGTCGGCGATCAGCGCCGCAGCGTCGGGACGCGGCCGTGCGGTCAGGGGCAGGATGGTGTGGTGGACGTCGATCATGCGGTCCCGGTCGTGATGGATCAGCGGCGGCAGCTCGTGCATCCAGGTGCGGTAATAAAGGTCGTCATAGGCGTCCTCTTTCACCCATTCCCACCCCGCCGCGCGCAGCGCCGTCTCCACCCTGTCCAGCGCCTCGCGGGGCACGAGGATGTCGAGATCGCCGATCGCCCGCCCCTCGCCCGCATCCAGCCCCGCAGCGGCATAGGCGGTGCCCTTCAGCAGCACGACCGGCACCTCCAGCGGCGCGAGCGCGCGCCGCGCCATCTCCGCCTCCCACAGCGCCTGCACCCGGCCCTGCTCGGCGGAGCGGCGCGCGTCGGCGAGGACGGCGGCCACCGTGGGCGGGACGTCGGCATCCGCCAGCCGCCAGGCCAGGCTGCCGATCAGCTGCTCCGCGCGTGCCGCCGCGATCAGCCCGGTCCAGCCGTCCGCATCCAGCCCGGCGGTCGACGCCGGGTCGACCAGCGCGCGGACGAGGCGCTCCGCCGCCCTCATGCCAGCTCCGCCCACAGCCGCTCGACCAGCGCGACGCCGCTCGCCGTATCGGGATAGTCGATCGCCCGCGTGGGCGTGTCGGTCACCAGCCGGCCCAGCGCCGTGAAGCCCGCTTCGCCCATCGCGACATAGTTGGTCGACGCCTGCGTCAGCCGCACGAACACCTCGGCCGCGCCCACCAGCCGCACCGCCGGCGCGAAGCCGAAGCGCGGGAACAGCAGCAGCGCGGGCCGCGCCGGCTCGAGCATCCGCGCGACCGCATCGTCGCGCGGGCGCAGGTGGCGGATGTCGCCCTTCGGCGTACCGTCCAGCCGCGGCCCGAGCCGATCGGCCGCGACCTCCGCCGACATCACCGCCACCGCCGCATTCTTCAGGCTCACCGCGCGCGGGAAGGCGTGGATCATGCCGGTCGCGGGATCGACGAGCGCGAATTCATCGCCCAGCAGCCGCCAGCCGCGCTCGCCCAGCAGCGCCGCCAGCGTCGACTTGCCCGCGCCCGACTCGCCCGTCATCAGCAGCGCCCGCCCGTCGCGCTCGACGCCGGAGGCGTGGAGCAGCAGGTAGCGCCGCTGGCCCAGCGCCATCTGCAGGTTCATCCCCATCTCGGCGGCGAGCAGGCCGTGCGCCAGCGACAGCGGCGCCGCCTCCGCCAGCGTATAGTCGCCCCGGATCGCGATCGACGGGCGGAGCCAGCGCCGCCACGGCCGCTCCGGCTCCAGCCGCACGGTGAAGTCGGGCACGCCGCCGTCCGGCTCGGGATAGCCGCGGTACCGCCGCCGCAGCGCGGCGCTCGGCCCGCCCCC
>CAXUMU010000183.1:0-6662 GCA_964252145.1 uncultured Sphingomonadaceae bacterium | reverse complement strand
AGCCAGGTCGGGTCGAGCGCGCGCGCGGCGAGCGGGCGCAGCGCCAGCTCCTCGATCGGCGGAAACAGGTAGCGCGCCGGCCAGGTCGCGGCGCGCGCGCGCGAGGCGCCGATCAGCCGGCGGTCGGCCCCCTCCAGCGTCTCGGCGCGGTCTGCGATCAGCAGCAGCTCGGGCTTGGCCGAGGCGTCCGGCGGGAAGGCGTCGAGCCGCTTGGTGCCCTCCTGCAGCGTCCGCCGCAGCAGCGTGGAGAGCAGATCCCACTCGCCCAGCATCTGCACCGTCCGCCTGAGCGCCGCGCCGTCGATCAGCATCAGCCCGCCCCAGCGGGTGAGCGCGTCGATCCGCTCGAACATCTGCCGCTCGCTATGATCGGGCACGGTCGCCACCGTCGGCGGCGGCGCCGCGACCAGCCGCTCCAGCAGCGCCTCGGCAACGAGGCAGCCATCCTGCATCACCAGCAATTTCTCGTCCGGGTGGATGCGATCGGCGGCATCCGCCGCGTTGCGCGCGATGTCGATCGCGATGCCGTCGCGGCGCAGCCGATCGAACGCCGCGGTCAGCGCCGGGGGGAGCCGCTCGACGAGGATGACGATATGGCCCGCCCCGGCACGCCGGGCCAGCCGCACCTGATGCTCCAGCAGCGTAGCGCCCACCAGCGGCAGCGTCGCGCGCAGCCCCTCGCCTTCCTCGACCTGCTCACAGGCAGCTATCAGCGCAGCCAGCGCCACACGCATTCCCACCTTCTCGAACGGATCGAGCGCGATAGGCGGTCTGGGCGCAAGTTGCAAAGGTGCGGCCGGTTGCAGTGCTCCAGCGCAGGCGGGAGCCCAGCTCAGGCTGTGGAACCAGGCTCCCGTCTGCGCGGGAGCACGGTCCATTGCTATCCGTCGAACGCGGCGATCGCTTCGTTCACCCGGCGCACCACCACCGGATCGCCGGGCGCGCCCTCCGCCGCCTGCTCGGCCAGCTCCATCAGGTCGACCGCGCCGAAACTCGCCGCCAGCCCCTGCAGCCGCCGCGCCGCCATGTGCCAGTTGCCGTCGGAGCGCGAGCGCGCCAGCAGGTCGGCCGTGCGCATCGCGCTGTCGAGGAAGGCCGCGCGCAGTTCGGCGACCATCTCGGGATCGTCGCCGACGGCCGCGGCCAGCGCCGCACGCAATGCTCCGGGATCGTAGACCATGCGATCGTCGTAGCGGCAAAAGCGTTAACGCGTGGTTGCGCCGGCCCTTCCGCTTGCCGCCGGAAGTGGTAAACCTTGGGTCATGGCAACGGGGGTTCATGTGGTGGAGCAATGGCGGGGCGGACCCGCCGCCGAGACGATTCCGGCCGAGCCAGCGGCGGCGCCGATGGTCGATATGTCGGCGCTGCACCGCGACGAGCCGGACGACTCGCCGCGCTGGGCGGAACGGATCGCGGTCGGCGCGCTCGGCCTGATCGCTGCCGTGTGGATCGCGCTGTTCGCGTGGCGTGCGGCGCTTGCCTTTTCCGGCGGAATGCCGCCTTTCTCCGCCATCTTCCTGGGCGCCGCGGCGCTGAGCGCGCCGCTGGCGCTGATCGGGATCGCCTATCTGCTGCTCCGCCGCACCAGCCGGCGCGAGGCGCGCCGCTTCGGCGAGACCGCCGAAGCGATGCGCGCCCAGGCGGCGGAACTGGAGCGCGTACTGGCGACGCTGTCGGCGCGGATTGAGCAGAACCGGCTGGCGCTGGGCGACCAGGCGCAGAAATTGCTGGCGCTGGGCGACGACGCGACCGCGCGACTCGGCCAGATCAGCGGCACGATGCGCGTCCACGGCGACGAGCTGGCGGAGCGCACGCGCCTGCTGGAGGCGGCCACTTCCAGCGCCAGCACCGACATGGGGGTGCTGCTGCAGGACCTGCCGCGCGCCGCGCAGCAGAGCCGCGAGATGGCGGCGCTGCTGAAGGAAGCGGGGCTCGGCGCGCACGAACAGGCCGGTGCGCTGGAGACCGCGCTCGCTTCGCTGAACCAGACCGGGCGCGCGGCCGAGGAGACCGCCGGCGGCGCGGCCGAGCGGCTCGCCTCGCACGTCGCGCGGATCGAGGTCGCGAGCAAGCTAGCCGGCGAGCGGCTGGAGGGCGCCGCGGGCGAGATGACGACCGCGGTGGACGGCGCGATGGCGCACGCCGCGCGCGCGATCGACGAAGCGCGCCGGGCGATCGACGCGCAGAGCGCGGCATTGCTCGCGATGATCGAGCAGGGCCGCACCGCGCTGGAGCGCACCGGCGACGAATCGACCAAAGCGCTGTCCGAACGGCTCGACCAGCTCGACGCGCGGCTCGCGCGGATGGCCGAGCAACTGGAGCGCAGCGACATCTCGGGCAGCGCGCTGGTCGGCAAGCTGGATGCTGGGCTGGTTGGGATCGAGCAGCGCTTCGAGACGCTGGCCGAGACCGGCGCCGCCCGCACCGAGGCGCTTGGCGAAGCGATCGACCTGCTGGGCGCCAGGGCCGGCACGATCGACGGCGCACTCGAACGCGGCGCCCGCTCGGCCGACACGCTGATCGCGCGGGCCGACACGCTGGTGGGGTTGCTGCGCCAGAACGGCACCGAGCTGGGCGAGGCGCTGCCGCAGGCGCTGCGCGAGCTGGAACAGCGGATCGACGAGAGCCGCGCGGCGCTGGGTGCGCTCGTCCCCCAGGCGGCGAAGCTGGCCGGCTCGGCCAGCGAGGCGACGACGATGCTGGGCAGCGCGGACGCGCTGCTGCTGCGCCAGGCGACCACGATCCGCGCGCTGGGCCTGGCCGCCGAGGAGCGGCTGGCGACGATCGAGCAGCATGCCGACCGCGTGACCGCCGCGATCGCCGGCAGCGGCGAACAGGCGCGCCTGCTGATCGACAGCGCCGCGCCCGAGCTGGTGGATGCGCTGCTGCGCGTGCGCGAGACCGCGCAGGCCGCCGCCGACCATGCCCGCGAGGCGCTCTCGTCGGTCATTCCCGAGGCCGCGCGCGCGCTGGGCAATGCCGCGCACAATGCGCTGGAGCGGGCGATCGACGCGCAGATCGAGGCGCAGATGGCCGAGGTGACCAGCGCCGGCGAGAATGCCGTCGCCGCCACGCACCGCGCGACCGAACGGCTGATGCGCCAGATGCTCTCGATCGCCGACACCACCGCGACGATTGAGGCGCGGCTGGCCGAGGCGCGCGCCGAGACCGAGCAGGGCGACGAGGACAGCCTGTCGCACCGCGTCGCGCTGCTGATCGATTCGCTCAATTCCTCCGCGATCGACATCGCCGGCGTGCTGTCGCAGGAGGTGAGCGACACCGCCTGGGCCGGCTATCTGCGCGGCGACCGCGGCATCTTCACCCGCCGCTCGGTGCGGCTGCTGGACGGCACGCAGGTGCGCGAGATCCAGCGGATGTATGGCCGCGACCCGGCGTTCCACGACCAGCTCAACCGCTACGTCCACGATTTCGAGGCGATGCTGCGCCGCGTGCTCGCCAGCCGCGACGGATCGTCGCTGGCGATCACGCTGCTCTCGTCCGACGTGGGCAAGCTGTACGTCGCGCTGGCGCAGGCGATCGACCGGCTGCGGACATAATTAGAGCCCCTCCCCTTAAGGGGAGGGGGGTTCAACGGTGCGCCGAGAAGAAGTCCACGATCTCCGGGCTGACCCAGCCGCCCCGATAGTTCGCATAGAACAAGGCGAACAGCACCGCCGAGACAAACGTCGTCCACTTCGCCGTCCGCGCGAAGCTGAAGCGCGGCGGCGCGCTTTCCGCCTGGCCCGGAATGTAGGGATCATGCTCCGGCCCGGCGGTCAGCCGGAACGGCAGGACGAAGAAGAAGCTCATCGACCAGAACAATGCGTAGATCGCGATCATCGAGCCGATCTTCATCGCGTGCACCTTTCCGAACGAACCGGTTCCGTTTGTGTCGAGCGAAGTCGAGACACCCTCGGCCGGTCGATACGTGTCTCGACTACGCTCGACACAAACGAGGAAGGTGTGCGATGTCGACGAGAAGAGCTACACCCGGATCAGCGAGACGTCGACCACCGGCTTCTTGCCGGTCCATTGCGCGGCGCGGCGGCGGACGGCCAGGCGGATGCCCTCGCGCAGCTTGGCCTCGTCCTTGCCGCCGTCCTTCACCGCCTCGGCAGCCGCGCTGCGCGCCTCGGCGAGGAAGTCGTCACGGTCCTCCTCCACCGGGATGCCCTGCGCCGTCACCGCGGGCTGCCCAAGCAGCCGGCGCTGGCCGTCGAGTGCGACCGTCACCGAGATGAGCCCGTGCAGGCCCAGCTTGCGCCGCTCGTTCATCGTCGATCCGTCCGCCGGCAGGATCACGTCGCCGTCCAGGATCAGCCGGCCCACCCGCTCCTGCCCGATCGCCTTGGGGCCGTTCGGCGCGAGCCGCAGCATCGTGCCGTTCTGCTGCACGATCGCCTTGGGCACGCCCAGCCCCAGCCCGAACCGCGCCTGCTCGGCCATGTGGCGCATCTCGCCGTGCACCGGCAGCAGGATTTCGGGCCGGATCCATTCGTACATCAGCGCCAGTTCCGGCCGGCCGGGATGGCCGGAGACGTGGACGTGCGCCTGCCGGTCGGTGATCATCTCGATCTTCTTGGTCGCCAGCGCATTTTGGATGCGCCCGATCGCCACCTCGTTGCCGGGGATCTGCTTGGACGAGAAGACGACCAGATCGCCCTCCGACAGCTTGATCGCATGGGAATCGAACGCGATCCGCGCCAGCGCCGCGCGCGATTCGCCCTGCCCGCCGGTCGCGACGATCATCACGTCGCGCGCGGGCAGCCGCATCGCCGCATCGAAATCGATGACCTCGGGAAAGTGTTTGAGATAGCCCGCCTGCTTGGCGACGCGGATGATCCGGTCGAGCGATCGGCCGGCGACGCACAGCTTGCGCCCGGTATCCTTCGCCACCTCGCCCAGCGTGTGCACGCGCGCGGCATTGGAGGCGAAGGTGGTGACGAGCACGCGGCCCTTGGCGGCGCCCACCACCGCGTCCAGCCCGGCGCGCACGTCCGCTTCCGAGCCCGAGGCGCTGTCGTTGAACACGTTGGTCGAATCGCATACCAGCGCCAGGATGCCCTCGTCGCCGATCGCCTTCAGCTCCTCGGCGGTGGAGGGCACGCCGATCAGCGGCTGCTCGTCGATCTTCCAGTCGCCGGTGTGGAAGATCCTGCCGTAGGGCGTATCGATCAGCAGCGCATTGCCCTCGGGGATCGAGTGCGCCAGCGGCACGTAGCGGAAGCCGAACGGCCCCAGCTGGAAGCTGCCATTCTTCTCGATGATCTTCAGCTTGACCTTGGAAGCCAGCCCCTCGTCCTCCAGCTTGCCGCGGATCAGGCCGGCGGTGAACGGCGTCGCATAGAGCGGCACGCCCAGATCGGCGGCGAGATAGGGGATCGCGCCGATATGATCCTCATGCCCGTGGGTCAGCACGATGCCGACGAGGTGCTTGGCGTTGCGCTCGATGAAATCGAGATCGGGCAGGATCAGGTCGATGCCGGGATAGGCCGGATCGGCGAAGGTCAGGCCCAGATCGACCATCACCCACTTGCCGTCGCAGCCGTAGAGATTGACGTTCATGCCGATCTCGCCCGAACCGCCGAGGGCGAGGAAGAGGAGTTCTTTGCCGGGTATGGTCACGTGTGGTGGATTCCAATTCTGCTCGTCGCCCCCGCAAATCGGGAACGGGTCTGCGGCGGTGCGGACTAACCTATGTGCGCTCCGCTTTCGCGGGGATGGCCGGTGGGGTCAATCGGCAGCGAGCCGCGCATGCATCAGCGCCAGGCCCTGGATCGTCAGATCCGGCTCGATCGCGTCGAACACCGATGTATGGCGATCGAACAGCACCGCAAGCCCGCCGGTGGAAATCACCTTCACCGGCCGGCCGATCTCGCGCTGCATCCGATCGACCAGCCCCTCGATCATCGCGATATAGCCCCAGTAGATGCCGAGCTGCATCTGATCCTCGGTCGTCCGCCCGATCATGCCCAGCCCCGGCGCGGGCGCCTCGATCGCGATCCGCGGCAGCTTGGCCGCTGCGGCGACCAGCGCGTCGAGCGACAGGTTGATGCCGGGCGCGATCAGCCCGCCCTTGTAGCTGCCCGCGGCATCGATCCAGTCGAACGTGGCGGCGGTGCCGAAATCGACCACGATCAGGTCACCGGCATGCAGCGCATGCGCGGCGATCGCGTTGACCACCCGGTCGGCCCCCACCGTGGACGGCGCCACGACGTCGAGCAGGATGCCCCACTCGGCCGGCGCCCGGCCGGCGACCAGCGCGTCGACCTTGAAATATTTGCTCGCCAGCACCTGCAGGTTGTGCAGCGCGCGCGGCACGACGGTGCTGAGGATCACCGCGCTCACCGCGCTGCGCTCGATCCCCTCCAGCTGCATCAGCTGGTGCAGCCACACGGCATATTCGTCCGCCGTGCGGCGCGCGTCGGTCGCGATGCGCCAGCGCGTGCGGATGCGCCCGCCTTCGACCAGCGCGAAGACGAGGTTGGTATTCCCGGCATCGATCGCCAGCAGCATGCAGCGCCCTAGAGCAGGTTCACGTCGCCGGCGTGCATGACATGCACGCCGCCGTCCGCCAAGCGGAGCCTGAGCGCGCCGTCCGGCTCCAGCCCGTCGAACAGCCCGTCGATGACGGCGCGGCCGGGCGCGCGGATGCTGAGCGC
>CAXUMU010000182.1:2067-6669 GCA_964252145.1 uncultured Sphingomonadaceae bacterium | reverse complement strand
ACAAGAACCGCGCCGAGGCGATGAAGCAGCTGAAGGCGCGGCTGTACGAGCAGGAGCTGCAGAAGCGCGAGGCTGAGGCGATGGCGGGCTATGCGGCCAAGACCGAGATCGGCTGGGGCCACCAGATCCGATCCTACGTGCTCCAGCCCTATCAGCTGGTGAAGGACCTGCGCACCGGCGTCACCTCGACCGCGCCGTCCGACGTGCTGGACGGGGATCTCGATCCGTTCATGGCCGCCGCGCTCTCGCAGCGCGTGTCGGGCGAGACGGTGGAGGTCGACGATGTCGACTAGGGTCCGTTCCAGTGAGCGGCCAACCTCCGTTCGGCCTGAGCTTGTCGAAGGCCCGTCGCCGGCACTTCGACAAGCTCAGGGCAAACGGCCGTTTCGCGTGCAACCAGGAGGGCTGAGCGCTCGCGCTTTCCTCCCGCTATTGCTGCTGGCGGCGTGCGGGCAGGCCCCGGCGCCGGCGCAGCGCTTCCCCGCCGCCAACCGCCCGGTCGCCTCGATCGTATCGCCCCGCTTCTCCACCGAGGAGCAGCGCGACGGCGTGCGCGAGGCCGAGCTGGTGATGGACCGCGCCGGCACCAAGCCCGGGATGAGCGTGGCCGACGTCGGCGCGGGCGAGGGCTATTACACGATTCATCTGGCGAAACGCGTCGGCCCCAGGGGCCGCGTGCTGGCGCAGGACGTGATCGCCGACACGCGCGACAAACTGGCGCAGCGCGTGGCGCATGACGGGCTGGAGAATGTGAGCGTTAAGCTCGGCACCCCGGCCGATCCCAAGCTGCCGGATGCGAGCTTCGACCAAGTCTATCTGATCCACATGTATCACGAGATCGCGCAGCCCTACGAATTCCTTTGGCGGCTGCGCCCGGCACTCCGCGCGCACGGCCGGGTGGTGATCGTGGATGCCGACCGCCCGACGCAGAACCACGGCACGCCGCCGAGGCAGCTGGATTGCGAGCTTGCGGCGGTGGGATACGTCGCCGTGAAGCACGAGCTGCTGAAGCCGCTCGATGCGTATCTGGCGATCTACGAGGCCAAAGGCCCGCGCCCCGCACCCGAGGCGATCAAGGTGTGCTGATGCATCAGCCCTCTCCCCTTGTGGGAGAGGGTGGGGAGTGTGCCCTCAGAGCACGATGACCTTCCAGCGTTTCGCCATCGCGAGGAGCGCAGCGACGCGCCGATCCATCCCGGCGCACCGGCTTGGCATTCATCCCCTTACGCCAGGGAATGTCGCATCCGTACCCCGGCCTGCGCCGGGGTACCGCTCCTTCACCGCTCGGCGAACGCGCGCTCGATCACATAGTCGCCCGGATTGCCCTGGCCGTCCGACACGTGGAAGCCACGCGCGTCGAGCAGGGCGGAGGTGTCCGCCAGCATGCCCGGACTGCCGCAGATCATCGCCCGGTCCTGCGCGGGATCGAGCGGCGGCAGGTTCAGGTCGGTGAACAGCTTGCCGTTTTCGATCAGGTCGGTGATGCGGCCCTGGTTGACGAACGGCTCGCGCGTCACGGTCGGATAATAGACCAGCTTCGCCGCGATCTCCCCGCCCAGATATTCGTGGGCGGGCAGGCCCTGCTCGATGAAGTCGCGGTAGGCGAGCTCGTCGACCGTGCGCACGCCGTGGACCAGCACCACCTGATCGAACTGCTCGTACGTCTCGGGATCCTGGATGATGCTCAGGAACGGCGCCAGGCCGGTGCCGGTCGCGAACAGGAACAGCCGCTTGCCGGGCTTCAGGTCGCGCAGCACCAGCGTGCCGACCGGCTTGTTCGAGACCACGATCTCGGCGCCCGGTGCGATGTGCTGCAGCTCGGAGGTCAGCTTGCCGCCGGGCACCTTGATGCTCAGGAACTCCAGCTTGTCGTCATAATGCGGGCTGGCGATCGAGTAGGCGCGCATCAGCGGCTTGCCGTTGAGCGTGATGCCCAGCATCACGAAGTGCCCGCTCTCGAAGCGGAAGCCGGAATCGCGCGTCGTGGTGAAGCTGAACAGCGTGTCGCTCCAGTGGTTGACGCTCAGGACCTTTTCGCTGCGCAGGCTCGCCATCACACACTCCACTCGCTGACCAACGTTAGATAGGGAAGCTTGCGTCATCGTCCAAATGGGTATTCCTGATGAGGATCATCCATTGAGCCGATAAGCCATGCAGTTCACGCTCCGCCACCTCGAAATCTTCGCCGCGATCGCGCGGCTGGAGAATGTGTCGGCCGGCGCCGGAGCGATCGCGATGTCGCAGTCGGCCGCCAGCACCGCGCTGGCCGAGCTGGAGCGGCGATCGGGCCAGCCGCTGTTCGATCGGGTGGGCAAGCGGCTGCACCTCAACGAGACCGGACGAATGCTGCTGCCGCGCGCGCTGGAGCTGCTCGATCGGGCGAGCGAGCTCGACGATCTGCTCGGCGGACGCGGCGGCCCGGGGCCGCTCAGGCTGGGCGCGACCGTCACGATCGGCAACCATCTCGCCCCCGCCCTGATCGAGCGCTATCGCGCGCTGGGTCCGGCGGCGAAGGTTGCGCTGACGATCGACAACATGCAGGCGATCGCCGAGCGGGTGCTGGGCTACGATCTCGACCTGGCGCTGATCGAGGGCGATTACCGCCACGCCGATCTCGTCCAGACCGACTGGCTGGACGACGAACTGGCGGTGTTCTGCGCGCCCGATCATCCGCTGGCCGCCACCGGCAGCTGCACGATCGATCGGGCGCTGGCAGAGCAATGGGTGGTGCGTGAGCCCGGATCGGGCACGCGCCAGACGCTGGACCGGGCGATGACGCGGCATTGGAGCCGCTGGCGGATCGGCGCGGAATTCAACCAGATCGAAGCGATCAAGAGCGCGGTCGCCGCCGGGCGGATGCTGGGCTGCGTCTCGCGGCTGGCGCTGGCCGATGCGTTCGCCTGTGGCCGGCTGGCGGAACTGCGCGTCGCGGGGCTGGCGCTGCGGCGGCGGCTGTACGTGATCCGGCGGCGCGAGAAGTTCGTGACGGTGGGCATGGCGGCGCTGATCGGCTTGTGTGCGCAGATGGCGCGGGATTGAAGTGCGATGACGTTATCTTGAACCACTTCCCAACCGTTTGTGTCGAGCGCAGTCGAGACACGTTGGCAGCGAGCGTGGGTGTCTCGACTTCGCTCGACACGAACGGATCAGCTCAATCTAAAAAAGCATCAGGCTTTAAACCTCTTCCATCGTCCCAGCTTGCGCTGGATGCTTTATGCTCAGATCTTGCGAAGCAGCACCGACAGTACCGCCAGGATCGGATCGCGGTTGCGCTGCGTCGCGGGCGCGTGGCGGCGCAGATCACTCATCGGCCCGTCCCAGGTGCACCGCGAGCCAGATCGTCGGCCGGTCGGGATCCGTCCAGGCGACGCGGTGGCGCGTGCCGGCGGGGATCAGCAGGTGGTCGCCGCGCGCCAGCCGCACGTCCGTGCCGTCCAGCTCCAGCCCCGCCGATCCCTCGACCAGCAGCACCCATTCGTCCCAATCCTGATCCTGGAATTCGCCCGCGGGCGCGGCGTGGCCGGTCGAGACGATCCGCTCGATCCGCACCCCCGGCCGCGCCAGCAGCGCATCGAACCGCTCGGCCGGGAGCGCCGGCGGCACGTCGTCGAACAGGTTGGCCATCAGGACGGATCCTGCAGCACGCCTTCCCTGGCCTTGAACACATATTGGCTCGCCACCAGCCAGCCCTTGAGCGGGCGCAGCGGCCCCAGGCAGGTGAGCAGCAGGAAGGGGAAGCTGGTGAGCAAGTGCACCCAGAAGGGCGGGCTGAAGTGCAGCTCGATCCACAGCGTCAGGATCACGCTCGGCACGCAGGCGAAGCACAGCACGAAGAAGGCAGGGCCGTCGGCGGGGTCGGCGAAGGCGTAGTCCAGCCCGCACACCTCGCATCGCGCGCGCAGCTTCAGGAACCCGGCGAACAGATGCCCCTTGCCGCAGCGCGGGCAGCGGCCGCGCACGCCCGTCCGGAGCGGATCGAGCCGGGGCCAGGCGATGTCGTCGGATTGGGGCATGACCGGGCATAGGAGTGTCGGCGATCCCTATGCAAGCGGCGCTTCATCCAATGGCTCGTCATCCCGGGCTTAATCCGGGATCCATGGACGGCGGCACATTTCCTCATGGAGAGCGATGTTTCCATGGATCCCGGCTTTCGCCGGGATGGCGGTGGGGGCTAGGGATTGGCCATGCTCCCGCCCGACTTCTTCGTCCGCGACGTCGTCGCCGTGGCGCGCGACCTGATCGGCGCGTCGATCACGGTCGACGGCGTCGGCGGGATCATCGTCGAGACCGAGGCCTATCACCACGAGGACCCCGCCTCGCACAGCTTCAACGGCCGCACGGCGCGCAACGCCGCGATGTTCGGCGCGCCGGGCCGCGCCTATGTCTACCGCAGCTACGGCATCCACTGGTGCCTCAACCTCGTCTGCGAGGGGGCCGGGGAAGGGAGCGCGGTGCTGCTGCGCGCGATCGAGCCGGTCGAGGGGGTCGCGGCGATGCAGGCGCGGCGCGGGCTCATGGACGTGGGGGGGGGGGGGGGCGGGCCCCGGCGCGGGGGGCAGGGGGGGGGGGGGGGGGGGGGGGGGGGAGGGGGGGGCGGGGGGG
>CAXUMU010000182.1:0-2057 GCA_964252145.1 uncultured Sphingomonadaceae bacterium | reverse complement strand
GCCGGCTGAGCCAGGCGCTGGGGGTGACGCGCGAGCATGACGGGCTCGCGCTGGATGCGCCGCCGTTCGCGATGCGCGCCGCTGAGGGCGTGCAGGAGATGGTCGCCGGGCCGCGCATCGGCATCAGCAAGGGCGTGGAGCTGCCGTGGCGGTTCGGGCTGGCCGGCTCGCGCTTCCTCAGCCGGCCGTTTGCGCAGCGGCTGCCGGCCACCGTTCGCGCAGCCAGATCGCCGCCGCCAGCAGCGTGAGCGCGACCACCAGCCACGGTGCATAGCCGAGTGCGGTGTCGATCGAATCGGCGATGACGTTGGGCCGATCCGACACGCGCTCGACGATCCACGCGGTCGCCGCGATGCCCGCGACCCACGCGCCGACGATGCGCAGCTTCGGATAGAGCGGGGTGCGCGCCAGCACCAGCAGCGACGGCAGGATGCAGGCGACGACGGCCAGCTGCACCAGCTCGATGCCCAGGTTGAAGCCCAGGATCGACTGCGCCTTCTGCCACGGCTCCAGCACGAAATGGCCGATGACGGTCGCGAAGGCCAGGCCGTGGACCAGCCCGAATCCGCCCGCGATCAGCGCCTCGCGTCCGGCGAAGATCGGCCGCCACGCGTGGAAGGCCGAGATCAGGATCGAAAGCGCGATGCCGGTTTCCACCGGACGCGACGGCAGGCTCCAGCCGAAGAAGGCGCCGCCGATCAGCGTGATAGAATGGCCGACGGTGAAGGCGGAGACGACCTGCACCAGCCGGCGCGAGGTGTGGCGGAAGCCGCCATACTCGCCCCACTTGCGGCCGCGCGCCAGCAGCGGCGCGGGCAGGATCAGCGCGATCAGGAACAGCAGGTGATCGTGCCCCTCGGCGATGTGATGCATGCCCAGCCCGACCGCCGAGGAGAAGCCGCGCCACGCGCTGCCCGTGCCGCGATCGACGTGGGTGGTGAATTCGGGCTGCTGGAGCCCGCCGATCATGTCCGGATCGCCGCCCGACAGCGTACCGCCCGAAAAGTCGCTGCGCGCGAACACGAGCACGAAATGGTTGGCGACCTTGTCGATCACGCCGTCGTAGAACAGGTCGAACTTGCGTGGGCTGGCGCCGGGAGGCGGGGTGAGCGCGAGGCGCGCCTGCAGGTCGGCCTGGTAATTGTCGGCGATCACGGAGAGGTCGGTCAGCCGCACGCTCCACGCGCCGCCAGCAGCATCGCGGACCGCGATGTGCTTCAGCACATAGGCGGCGAGCACCGGCTTGTCGGCGGCGAACCCGGCGGGATCGCTATGGACCTTCAGCCCCGATCCATATTCCAGCTCGTTGATCGGGATGAGCAGCTCGGCCGAGACATGGTCGGTGGCGAAATCCAGGAACACCACCGAATTGGGCATCAGGTGCGCCGCGGCGGGTTGGCCGATCACGGCCAGCGCCAGCCACAGCGCGAGCCAGCGGATCAATGCTCGAGCCATACCATCCCCGGATTGCGATCGAAGCTGTGCGGGTTGATCGCCAGCGCGGCGCGGCGCTGCGCGTCGGCATCGCTGCTGCGGCCTAGCAGCGCATAGGCTTCGGCGGCGACGATGTGCGGCTCGGATGCGGTCCAGCCGGACGACAGCACCGGCTCGATCACGCGCACCGCGTCGGCCGGACGGTGGTTCGCCATATAGGCCCAGGCCAGGCCGGTCGCCGCTTCGGCATAGGGCCGCGTCGCGAAGTTGCGCTCCGCCAGCATCAGCGCGGTGCGCGGGTCGCCGTACGCCAGCACATGATCCAGCGCATGGCCGTAGGCGGCCTCGGGGATCAATGCGAGGCGCTTCTCCCACAAGCCTTGCGCCTTCGCCGCCCACGCCTCGGACTGCGCGCGGTCGCCCTGCGAGCGGTAGAGCCCGGCGATCGCGTCGGCCGGCTCGGGCAGGCCGGTGCGCTGGAAGATCGCCTTGAACAGCGCCATCGCCTTGTCCGGCTTGCCCCGCAGCCCGATCGTGCGCGCCAGATATTCCTGGATCAGCCAGTGGCCGGGAAAGATCAGGTCGGCGCGGTGGAAGCGGTACTGCGCCTCGTCCCAGCGGCC
>CAXUMU010000181.1:3855-6724 GCA_964252145.1 uncultured Sphingomonadaceae bacterium | reverse complement strand
GGATCCACGCCACGAACGGCTGGTGGCGCATCTCGATCGTCAGCATCAGCACCTTGTACAGCGCGTAGAAGATCGGGATCTGCAGCACGATCGGCAGGCAGCCGGCGATCGGGTTCACCTTCTCCTGCTGATACAGCTTCAGCATCTCGGCCTGCAGCGCCGGCTTGTCGTCCTTGTAGCGCGCCTGCAGCTCCTTCATCTTGGGCTGGATCGCGCGCATGCCGGCCATCGACTGGAACTGGCGCTGCGCGACCGGGAACATGAGGCCGCGCACGATGCAGGTGAGCAGGATGATCGCGACGCCGAAATTGCCGGTGATGCGGAACAGGTTGTCCAGCACCCAGAAGATCGGCTTCTCGATGATGCGGAACCAGCCCCAGTCGACCGTGCGCTCGAAATTCACGATGCCCAGGTCGTTCTCATAATGCTGGAGGAGGTTGATCTCCTTCGCACCGGCGAACAGCCGCATCACGGTCTGGCTCTGCGTGCCGGGGGCGACGACCTTCGGCTCGACCGTGGCGTCGGCCTGGAAGCGCTCGCCCGATCCGCCGCGCATCGATGCCGCGAACGGGATCGCCTGGTCCGGCGCCAGCGCCACCAGCCAATATTTGTCGCTGAAACCGATCCAGCCGCCGGTGCTCTGGAACGTCTTCGCCGGCTGGTCGGCGGTCAGGTCCTTATAGTTGACGCTATAATCCGTCGCACCGCCGAACGTGCCGATCGGGCCGACGTGCAGCGTGCGCGAATCCGGATCGGTCGAGCGGCCGGTGCGCGACACCAGAGCATAGGGCTTGGCGACGACCGGCGCGGTGCCGCCGTTCACCAGCCGCTGCACCGCGCTGATCATGTAGCTGTCGTCGATCGTCAGCGCGATCTCGAAGCGCTGGCCGTGGCCATTGTCCCACCGCAGCGTGACCGGCGTGGTGGGCGAGAGCAACGGTCCGCTCGCCTGCCACACGGTTTCCGGCCCCGGCAGCGCCACGCCCTGGCCGGACCAGCCGAACCCGGCGAAATAGGCGGCGGGGGTGCCGGCGGGCGAAAGCAGGCGGATCGGCGGGGAGTTCCTGTCGACCGTCTCGCGATAGGTGGTCAGCACCAGATCGTCGATCTGCGCGCCCTTCAGGTTCATCGAACCCTGCACGCGCGGCGATGCGATCCGCAGCCGCGGGGTCTCGCGGATCACGGTCGCCCGGTCGCGCGCGGCGACGGGCGAGTCGGCGGCGGGGTCGGCGCCCGGATTGGGCAGCACCACCGTCTTGCCGTCGACGATCTTCGTCACCGGCGGGTTGGCGACGGGCACGAAGTAGCGCGTCAGGATCGGCCAGCCGACCACGATCAGGATCGTGAGCACGGTCGCAGCCAAGACGTTGCGCCAGTTATCCACGGAAAGTCCTTCGTGTCATGGGACGGGATCGTAGCCCGATCCGCCCCAGGGATGGCAGCGCAGCAGCCGGCGGGCGGCCAGCCGGCTGCCCTTCAGCGCGCCGTAGCGCTTGAGCGCGTCGATCGCATAGGCCGAGCAGGAGGGCGTGTAGCGGCAGCTGGGCGGCAGGATCGCCGACGGCCCCAGCTGCCAACCCCGCGCGATCAGGATCAGCAGCCGCGCCATCTAGCGGGCGACCTTGCCCAGCGCCTTGGCCAGTTCGCGGCGCAGATCGTCGAACGAACGCCCCACCCCGCCGGCCCGTCCGATCAGGATATGGTCGGCACCCTGGACGCCGCGTTCGGGCAGCAACTCGCGGGCGAGCGCGCGAAAGCGCCGCTTCATCCGGTTTCGCACCACCGCCCCGCCGATCTTCCTGGTGACGGTGAAGCCGATCCGCTTCTCCGGCGAACCGTCGTTCCGCGGGCGCATCAGCAGCACGAACCCCGGCATCGGCGCACGCCTGCCGCTGTTGGCGGCCAGAAAATCCGACCGCCGGGCGATAAGGTTCAGGCGGACGGCGTGGCGCGGCCGCGCGCGCGGCGCGCCGCCAGCACCTTGCGGCCGCCCACCGTCGCGCTGCGCGAGCGGAAGCCGTGCCGACGCTTGCGGACCAGGTTGCTCGGCTGGAAAGTGCGCTTCATCGCTCATGCCTCAAGTTCTGAAATAGAAAGGGCCACCGAACGAGCGGCGGCCGATTGTCGCGTGCGGATAGGCAAGAGCGCTGCTCAAGTCAATCCGGCGCGGTCTGCCGCGCCTGCGCGATGGCGTGGCGGCGGCGCGCGCTGGGCCGCCGCATCCCGCGGTCGCACCAGTGGCCCGGCTTCGGCCAGCGCCGCTTGAAGCGGACATATTGGCGCTTGGCCCAGGCCGAGTTCTTCAGCATCAGCCCCAGCCCCAGCGCAAAGGTGAAGATACCGCCGGGGCCGGGCAGCACGCCCACGAACGGCGTGACCGCGAGCAGCACGCACCCTGCCACGAACAGCGCGGTGCGGATCGTCGGGTGGCGGCCGGCGGCGGGCTTGCTTGCTGCGTCCATCGCCCGGATGTGGCGGCGGCGGGTAACACCTGCAAGGCGGCGCTTGTAACGAAACACAAGTCAGGCTGCCGCGTTAAACCCTCATTCAGCCGCAGCTTGCGAAAAGGTAAAGCAAGCCTAGCTTGTAGCCATCAGCTCCTCAGCGAGGGTCGCGTTCCAATGTCCGTCATCAAGAAAATGATCGTTTCCGCGGCGCCGCTGGCGCTGCTCGCGCTGGGGGCATGCGCCGTGCCGTTCCAGGCGAACGTCTCCCGCTTCCAGGCGCTGCCGGTGCCGCAGGGGCTCGCCGCGATCTCGGATGTTCCGGGCCTTGCACGCGCGATGGTCGACCGCCAGGGCGAGCTTCCGCAGGAGCTGATCGAGATCGACCGCGCGCAGGCTGCGCGCTACGGCCTGAACGTCGGCGA
>CAXUMU010000181.1:0-3845 GCA_964252145.1 uncultured Sphingomonadaceae bacterium | reverse complement strand
TCGTCGTCCAGGCGGCGGATGCGCGCAACCAGGGCGGGCTGGAATTCTCGCAATATGCCGCGATGGTGTCGCAGCGCCTGGCCGAGAAGGGCTACCGCCCGGTCGAGAGCCCGCGCGACGCGGCGCTGGTCGTGACGCTGGGCTACGGCGTCGATCAGGGCAAGGAAAAGGTCGTGACGACGCCGGGCTTCGGCTATGGCGGGTTCGGCTATCCGGGCTGGGGCGGCTACGGCCGCTTCGGCTATGGGCGTTACGGCGGTTTCGGCCCGTGGGGCTACCGCTCGTCGTTCCTGTGGGGTTGGGACGATCCGTTCTGGGGCGGCTATCCCGAGGTCAACAGCTACACTTATTATACCAGCTACCTGGAGATGCGGATCAGCCGCACCGCGGACGGCCAGCGCCTGTTCGAGGGCCGCGCGCGCGCCCGCTCGCGCGACGACAGCCTGCCGCATCTCGTGCCGAACCTGGTGGCGGCGATGTTCACCGGCTTCCCCGGCAATTCGGGCGAGGACGTGAAGATCACGATCCCGCCGCCGCCGAAGCAGGGATAGCTCCTCCCCGATCGACGTGCCCCGGCGCAGGCCGGGGCCCGGTATCGGGCGACTCGTAGCTGCACCCCGGCCTGCGCCGGGGTACCGCAGTCAATGCCCCAGCCACACCATCGCCGGGTTGCGGTCCAGCGCATGGGGGTTGATCGCCAGGGCGTTGCGGCGCTCGGCATCGGCCTTCTCGCCCTGGCCGGCCAGCGCATAGGCCTCCATCGCGACGACATGCATGTCGCTCGATACCCAGCCCGAGGCCAGCACCGGCTCGATCACCCGCAGCGCATCCGGCGCGCGGTGCCCGACGAGATAGGCCGAGGCGAGCTGCGTCGCGCTGTCGCCGAACGGGCGCAGCCGATAGTTCGCTTCCGCCACGCGCAGCGTTTCCGCCGGCGTGCCGAACGCCAGCAGATGCTCGATCACGTGGCCGTACGCCGCCTCGGGCACCAGTTTCATCCGCCGCCGCCATTCGGTGTCCGCCCGCTGTGACCAGCTTTGCGAGGTGGCGAAGTCGCCGTCGGCGCGCGCGAGGCCCGCCAGCGCGTCCATCGCTTCCGGCGAGCCGTCGCGGTCGGCCACGCGCTGGAACAGCGCCTTCGCCCGCGCGCGGTCGCCGCGCAGCGCCGCGATCAGGCCCAGATGCTCCTCGATCGTCCAATGGCCGGGGAAGATGTCGTCGGCCCGCGCGAAATGCGCCTCGGCCTTGCGCCAGTCGCCGCGGCCGAACGCGATCGTGCCGCGCTGCAGTTCCAGCCCGGCCAGCACCTGCTGGTTGGCGCCGGTGACGAAATATTCCGCCTCGCCCAGATAGCGCAGCGCCCGCTCGGGATCGCCCATCGCCTGCCAGTAATTGGCGAAGCGCTGCGCCACCGCCATCGACGGCGACAGCAGCCGCGACTGGCGGTACAGGTCCAGCGCGCGGCGGTAATCGCCGCGATAAAGGGCCAGATCACCGCGGATGCCCAGGATCGCGGCGCGCGTGCCGTCGTCGGGCTTCATCGCATAATGCTCGATCCGCTGCAGATCGGGCTCCACCGCGTCCAGCCGGTGGATCGCCAGATTATAGGCGGCATGCTCCAGATGCTGGCCGAAGCCCTGGCCCACCGCGAACGAGGTGCGGAACGCTTCGGCCGCCTTGGCGTAATCGTCGAAAGATCCGGTCAGCCGCGCGCGTTCCAGATAGTCGCCGGCGATCGTCGCATAGCCCAGCCAGCCGCCGCCCATCGGCCCGACCCGCTTGAGGTCGGTATCCAGGAACGCGTCGATCTTGGCGAGCGCCTCGGCATGCGTCGTCGGATAGGCGTTCTGGCTCTCCGCCGCTTCCTTATGGCTGCGCGCGGTCGATTCCAGCGATCCGCGCAGTGCCGGCTCGGGCACCGGCCGGTGCGTCAGCCAGCCGAAGCCGATGCCGACGGCCGCCAGCGCGGCCAGCGCCGTCAGCGCGCGGCGGGCCGGCGCTGCGATCGCCCGCCCCGGTGCCGCGCTCGCCATAGGACCGGCCGGCTTACTGCGCGCAGGTGGTGAAGGACAGGCGCTCGAAATCGTCCTTCAGCAGCGTCGCCAGCCCGGTCAGCGTCTGCTTCATCGCACCCAGATATTTGCCGCCGCCGGCCGCATATTCCGCCGGCGTGTTGTTGTTGAACGCCGCGCCGGTGTTGCCCGAAATGAGGATCGTCGCGACGGCAGGGTTGCCCATCGCATCGATGATCTCGAAGTCGCTGGCCGGGTTGGTGCGGAAGTTGAAGCCGCTGCCGGTCCCTTCCGGCTTGGCCGGCCCATGCGGCGCGTTCACGAACGGAAAGGTGTCGCTGAAGCCGATCAGGTTGCCGGCGGCGTCGTAATTGTCCGCGTTCGACGCCGGGTTGATCGCCAGCTTGGCCAGCGCGTCCAGGCTGTTGCGGCTCAGATCGGTGAACAGATAGGCCAGCGTAAGGTCGATCACCGGATCCTGCAGCCGGCGGCCGTTGGGAAAGCCGTCGGGCTTGCTCAGGTACATCCGCAGCGTGTCGCGGGTGAGCAGGCTCTGCGACGGTATGCCTGGCGCCACATCCTGCGCGAAGCATTTGTCCACGCTCAAGGCGCCGACGCTGCCGCCCGACGTGCTGGAGGTGGACGAGGTGCTGGAGGTCGATGACGTCGACGAGGTCGACGAGGTCGAGGTCGTGCCGGTGCTGCCGCCGCCGGGGCTGCCGCCGCCGGACGAGCAGCCCGCGATGGCCAGTGCCGCGAGCGAAGCGGCGAGGAGGGGGACGCGGCGGGTCATGCCGGCACTCCCGGCCTGATCCGCGCGGATCGGACCCAGATGTTGAGCGGGTTGCCCTTGTCGAGCGCGGCGCGCGGCATCGAGAAGATGATCATCGTGTCGTTCGTGCCGAAGAAGAAGTCGCAGTGGCCGACGCCCGCCTGGAACTGGGGCGGCACCGTGCCGACCGCCTCCGGCGGAACCTGCCGCGCCGCATTGGTGCCGTTGCAGAAGCGCAGGTCGCCGCGATCCTTCGTCTCGGTGAAGCCTTGCGAATCGAAGAAGAACGGATCGTCGAACACGCCCGCCTCGACGATCGCGTCGCCGCTTGTCAGCTTCTTCTGGATCGGCCCCTCGATCGTGCCGGCGGCGCCGGGCACGTTCTTCAGCTGCACGCCCCAATTGCCGTTGGCGTCCTTCGCGTAGCGGATCTCAATCGAATATTCCGCCGTCAGCGGATCGCTGTCGGTCGAGATGTTCAAGGTGTAGAGGCCATCGCGATCGTAGGTACCGATCGAGTTCAGGTCCCGCCCCGGCCCGGCGAAGCTGTAGACCATGTTGACCCGGTCCGCGGTATGCCAAGCGTAGATATCGGCGATATCGAGCGCCTTGTTAAGCGGCACGCCGTTATTGACCACCGATGCCGGCTCGTTGTGATCCGCCGCGTCCGTCGTCGCGGTCATCAGCATGCTGCCGCCGATCGCGAGCCCCGTCGCCGCGAGCGCCGTCCAACCAACTCTCATGCGTTTCATAGCCACCCCACGCTCGATCAAGAGCCCGATGCCGCGGCATCGAGTCCCTGCTACCCCCAGAAAGCGCGACCTTTTGTGATCAGTGGCACAATAACGGGTGCCGGCCCAGCGTGCCAGCCCGATAAATGTTGATCCCGATCAACCCTCGAGCTGGCGGATCAGCAGGCGCACGTCGGCGTCGAGCTCGGCGTCGGTCTGGCGCAGCCGCTCGATCTGCTTGACCGCGTGGATCACGGTGGTGTGGTCGCGCCCGCAGAAGCGCCGGCCGATCTCGGGCAGCGAGCGCGGCGTCATGGTCTTGGCGAGATA
>CAXUMU010000180.1:2061-6765 GCA_964252145.1 uncultured Sphingomonadaceae bacterium | reverse complement strand
TCTGGATCAGGCAGAGATCGGGCCAGTAGCTGTTCTCGCGCATGAACTCGGTGTCCACCGCGACGAAGGGGGATTTGGCGAGGCGGGCGCACAGCTGGCCAAGCGCGGCGCTGTCGGTGATGAGGGGGTGGATATGCATCGCGGGCCTATAGCCGCACGCTTCGCGGTTGACAAAGCGCGGGCTGGAAGGAAAGCGCGCCTCACCCATCCAACCGTCATCCCGGCGAAAGCCGGGATCCATGGACGGCGGTCGGCCTGATCAAGGCGTGCCGTTTCCATCGATTCCGGCTTCCGCCGGAATGACGGGAAAGCGAGTTACCGGACCATGCACGTCTACCGCACCCACGACTGCGCTGCGTTGCGCGCCAGCGACGTCGGCACGCAGGCCCGCCTCTCCGGCTGGGTGCACCGCAAGCGCGATCATGGCGGCGTGCTGTTCGTCGACCTGCGCGACCATTACGGCCTGACCCAGATCGTCTGCGACGGCGACTCCCCCGCATTCGGCGCGCTGGAGGCGGTGCGGGTGGAATCGGTCGTCACGATCACCGGCGACGTGCTGGCGCGCGCGGGCGGCACCGCCAACGCCAACCTGCCGACCGGCGCGATCGAGCTCTACGCGCGCGAGGTGACGGTGCAGTCGCCCGCGCAGGAGCTGCCGCTGCCCGTGTCGGCCGAGGCGGACTATCCCGAGGACATTCGCCTCCGCTACCGCTTCCTCGATCTGCGGCGCGAGCGGATCCACGCCAACATCATGCTGCGCTCGGGCGTGATCGCCTCGATCCGCCGCCGCATGATCGAGCAGGGCTTCACCGAGTTCCAGACGCCGATCCTGACCGCGTCTAGCCCCGAGGGCGCACGCGACTATCTCGTCCCGTCGCGCGTCCACCCCGGCAAGTTCTACGCGCTGCCGCAGGCGCCGCAGATGTTCAAGCAGCTGCTGATGGTGGCGGGGTTCGACCGCTACTTCCAGATCGCGCCCTGCTTCCGCGACGAGGACGCGCGCGCCGACCGCTCGCCCGGCGAATTCTACCAGCTCGATTTCGAGATGAGCTTTGTTACGCAGGAGGATGTTTTTGCGGCGATCGAGCCGGTGCTGCACGGCGTGTTCGAAGAATTTGCGAACTTCGGCGGCCGGGCGCGTACGGTCTCGCCGCTGCCGTTCCGCCGCATCCCCTACCGCGAATCGATGCTGCGCTACGGATCGGACAAGCCCGACCTCAGGAACCCGATCGAGATCGCCGACGTGACGCAAGCGTTCCGCGGATCGGGCTTCGGCCTGTTCGCGCGGATCGTGGAGGGCGGCGGCGTCGTCCGCGCGATCCCGGCGCCCAACACCGGGGGGCTCAGCCGCAAATTCTTCGACGACATGAACGAATGGGCGCGCGCCGAGGGGCATGCGGGGCTCGGCTACATGACGATGAAGGCCGGCGAGCCGGGCGGCCCGATCGCCAAGAATCACGGTCCCGACGCGACCGCCGCGCTGATCGCGCAGCTGGGGCTCGGCCCCGACGACGGCGTGTTCTTCGCCGCCGGCAAGGAGGAGCAGGCCGCCAAGCTCGCCGGCGCGGCGCGCACGCGGGTGGGGCAGGAGCTGAAGCTGATCGATCCCGACCGCTTCGAATTCTGCTGGATCGTCGACTTCCCGATGTTCGAATATGACGAGGACGCCAGGAAGGTCGATTTCAGCCACAACCCCTTCTCGATGCCGCAGGGCGAGCTGGAAGCGCTGGAGAGCAAGGACCCGCTCGACATCCTCGCCTACCAGTATGACATCGTCTGCAACGGCGTGGAGCTCTCGTCCGGCGCGATCCGGAACCACAAGCTGGACGTGATGTACAAGGCGTTCGAGATCGCCGGCTATACGCGCGAGCGGGTCGAGCAGAACTTTCCCGGCATGATCAATGCGTTCAAGTTCGGCGCGCCGCCGCACGGCGGCTCGGCACCGGGGATCGACCGCATCGTCATGCTGCTGGCGGGCGAGCCCAACATCCGCGAGGTGGTGCTCTTCCCGATGACGCAGAAGGCGGAAGACCTGATGATGAACGCGCCCGCGCCGGTTAGTCCCAAGCAGCTGCGCGAGCTCAGCATCCGCGTGGTCGAGCCGCCGAAGCAGGGTTAACCACCTATTCGCTCTGTTCGGTGGGTCCTTGGCTGTAAGCAACATCCGTTCGCACTGAGCTTGTGGAAGTGCCCGGGCCGGGGCTTCGACAGGCTCAGCCCGAACGGGTGGGAAAGCGGATCTGCGTCATGTCGATCGACCTCTCCGATTACGAACAGGGCGAGAAGTATGACGGCGACTATGACGCCGCGCTCGCCAAGGTGCAGGAGCGGCTGGCGCGCATCCAGGTGGCGCACATCGTCCATTGCCGACGCAGCGTGATCCTGTTCGAGGGGTGGGACGCGGCCGGCAAGGGCGGCATCATCCAGCGCATGACCGCCGAGTGGGACCCGCGCCACTACCGCGTCTGGCCGATCTCCGCGCCCACGCCCGAGGAGAAGGCGCGCCATTTCCTCTGGCGCTTCTGGCAGAAGCTGCCCGGCACCGGCGGGATCGCGGTGTTCGATCGCAGCTGGTACGGCCGTGTGCTGGTCGAGCGGGTCGAGGGTTTCGCCACCGAGAAGCAGTGGAAGCGCGGCTACGACGAGATCAACGAGTTCGAATCGCAGCAGAAGGATGACGGCACCACGATCCTGAAGCTGTTCGTCCACGTGACGCAGGACACGCAGGACGAGCGGCTCGCCGGCCGCCTGACGCATCCGTGGAAACGCTGGAAGACCGGCGCGGAGGATTTCCGCAACCGCGCCCGCCGGCCCGAATATCTCGCCGCGACGGAGGCGATGTTCCAGCATACCGACACGCGCTGGAGCCCGTGGAAGGCGATCGACGGCAACAACAAGAAAGCCGCCCGCATCGCCGCGCTCACCTATGTCGCCGACCGACTGGAGAAGGTGGTGCCGATGGCGCCGCCGCCGGCGGACGAGGCGCTGGTTAAGCTGGCGAAGGACCGGCTGGGGCTGCTGATCGAGTAGGTCGGCCGATTTGCCGATGTCCGATTGCAAGGAAAATGTGGTCTGCAGAGGTTCGTCACCCCGGGCTTGACCCGGGGTCCCGCTTTTCGGCCGTCCGCGCGGATGGACGATTCGGCGCGCGGAGGATCGGTCTACATCATGGCGGACCGCTATCGCGGGGCGATGTTGGGGGCGCTAAAGGAAGTTCGCGCTGATCGAACGCGGCAATCCGGAATGGAACGACCTCTTCGACCAACTGAATGCGTGACCCAAGCAGCGGGACCCCGGCTCGAGGCCGGGTGACGGTCATGAGCCTGAGATCCCGTCTCGCTCCGCTTTCGGATACGCGATCGCCACCACCTCATGCTCGCGTACCCCGCCGGGCAGCTCCACCCGCCGCACGTCGCCCACGCGCGCGCCCTTCAGCGCCAGCGCGATCGGCGAGTGCCAGCTGATCCGCCCCGCGCTCGCGTCCGCCTCGTCCGCGCCGACCAGGGTGACCGTCAGCTCCTGTTCGTGCTCGTCGATCGTGGTGACCGTCGCGCCGAAGAACACGCGCGTGCGGTCGGCCTGCGCCGCGGGGTCCACCACCTGCGCCGCCTTCATCCGCCGGGCGAGGTGGGCCAGCTCGCGGTCGATCTCGCGCAGCCGTTTCTTGCCGTAGATATAGTCGCCATTCTCGGAACGGTCGCCATTCCCCGCCGCCCACGACACCGTCTCGACCAACCTGGGCCGCTCGTCGCCGATCAGCGCGTGATAGCGGGCGCGCAGCGCCGCGAAGCCGGCGGGGGTGATGGTGTTGGGGCGGTCCATCGTCCCGCCATACCCATTTTCGTCACCCCAGCGAAGGCTGGGGTCCAGACACCGTTCTGTCGAATGCTGACGTCGTCTGGATGCCAGCTTTCGCTGGCATGAGGGGAGGGAAGGCTCGTACGGTCGCCCACGCGCATTCGTACCCCGGCGCAGGCCGGGGCCCAGTATCGGGCCGCCCTTAGCGGGACCCCGGCGTGCGCCGGGGTACCGATCCTTGCCGGGCTAACCGGGCGTGTTCTTGCCCAGGTAGGACGACAGCCGGTTCAGCTCCGGCATGCGCGCGCGCGCCGGGTTCATCGCGTCGTACACCACCGCATTCTCCAGCACGCGCTGCACGTAGCCGCGCGTCTCGGCGAACGGGATCGCCTCGATCCAGTCGATCACGTCCACCCCCGGCATGCGCGGATCGCCGTTCGCCGCGAGCCATTTGCGCACGTTGCCGGGGCCGGCATTGTAGGCCGCGACCGCCAGCACATGGTTGCCGCCGAAACTGTCGAGCAGCCGCGCGAAGAAGGTCGAGCCGAGCATGATGTTGTACGAAGGATCGCTCGTCAGCCGGCCATAATCATAGCCGAGCCCCAGCTTGCCGGCGGTATCCCTGGCGGTGCCGGGCATCAGCTGCATCAGCCCGCGCGCGCCCGAATGGCTGACCGCCTGCCGGTCGAACTGGCTTTCCTGGCGCGAGATGGCGTGGACCATCGTCCAATAGGGCTCGGCGATCGGCGGCACGGCGACCTTGGGGAAGCCGGTCGGCACGAAGTCGCTCACCCCCGTGTTGCGGGCGTTGCGCGCGACCATCACGCCCAGGTCCGGCCGTCCGATCTCGCGCGAGAGGTCGGCTGCCAGCCGATGGTCCGCGTCGCTCCTGGCGTTCAGCGCGAT